>NZ_LKAJ02000001.1:931339-1241786 GCF_001431295.2 Candidatus Berkiella aquae
GCAAAGGGGCCAGGTATACCGATGAGGCCCTAGTTAGACTATCTTGATGAAGAAAGGTCATCGGTATACCTGGCACCTTTCTTTACCTTTTAGTTTTCCAATCACTAGCTGAGTTTCTACCGTTGTTAAAGGGCGATAAAAGGCATCTTTTGCAAGCGACTTACGCAGAATTTTGCGTTCTTCTTTGGTTAAATGGACTTCGTTATACTTGGGAAACCACCACATCATGGCGTAAAAGTACTTTCGTGTCATTTCTTTTGCAGGACATCGACGAAAACTATTTTCTGCTCCTTGAGCTAAAGGTTTTTTTCCAAAACCATATTCATCTCGCATCGGGTTAAATTGATTAGGATTACTCCATTCTGCTGAACGAGAGATAGCGTACTGTGGCACAATCGCTAGTGATCTGGGAGGAAGCGTAAAATCGTCTAAAATGCGCATGTCATCACCCCAGCTCAATATTTTATTGGCAATCAAATTATTATTGATTCGCGGTATGACAGGGGCAACAGACCAAAAACGTAAAACTTCCATATGGAAACGGTCAAAGATTTCTGAATGTTTTAATATATAATTGAAACCTTCTTCAGAATTTGCAGAAATCTGATGGTAATGGAGTTCCCTTTTAAGACGCTTTCGTTCCTCAATGATTTTACTCAACCATTTTTCTTTTGCAAAAACAACAGTGAATAAGCTAATCATGGCTTTAGACATGTTTTCAAAAAAGGCAAAATAAGCTGCTATATTAATATTTTGGTCAGAATGTAAATGTAATACTCTGGGTTGCTGATTTTTGTGAACATTCTTCAGTAAATCAGGTTGCTCAAGACTGATATTTTCACGCTGCTGATGTAGGATTTGTGATATGTGTTGAAAAGCCTCGACATTTTCTCTTAAATCATGTGCGCTAAATTGCTGTGGATTGCCCCAAATCTGCTCAAATCGTTCAATGAGCGGAAACAGTTCATTGGGGAGAGCATCTAAGGAGAATAATACCGAACCCAATATAGAAAAGGCTTGCATGCTTATATTGAATGGCAAGTGTTGCCCTGGATGCCACGTATTGGGTAAATGTTGACAAGATTTTTTTATGCTTATCCATAATCGGTATGAGTTCTGGTGTAAGGTTCTGATAAGTTGATGTTTTTCCTGTTGTGATTCAGGAGACCAATCACTTGCATTAATTATTGGAAGTTGAATGAGTCCGCCTAAAATCAAATAGGCTTCACGCGCATTCACATCACAAAAATTTTTAATACTCTCAGCATTGTGGGTAAGGGAAATTAGGCTAAATCCTCTGATTTTGAGAATGCGATTATTAATAATATATAAATCTTTAATAGCAAAGCCATCTTCCGATTCAAATGCTGCGCTGGTTAAATCCTCTAAAAGGTAATGCCATAAAGGATCTTTACCTGCTGGTGCAGTAATACCATTGCGTTTCAAAAGCCAATAAATATAGCGGAATGCCATTTTATATTTGAGTTCCCAAATATAATACCACGGCTTTGAATAAGTTATTGTATTATAGATTTTTTTTAAAAAAGACATTTTTTGTTTTCGTTTTAGGTAACTGAATCTCAAGCTTTATCGAGACTCAAGACGTTTCTGCTAGAAAAGCTTTTAGCTTTATTCGTAACAGAATAAGTTCTGAGGGGATATAAGAAAAAGTCTTAAGTGTGAATGTAAAAGGGGTCAGATACTCTCTTGAAAATCAAATTGACCTTTTGATCCCGAATGGACCACAACATCTACTTGATTTTCAAGAGAGTATCTGACTCCTTTTTTATTTTGGTGTTACATGAACTGTTGGTGTAGCTTCATTGTCATTAGATTGAGATGGTGATATGGATTGAGATGGCGTTGTGGGGTGCTGACTTTTAAAATTTTGTAACTTGGGAGTAAAGGATGCCCTTCCCGTATTTAAATGTTGAGGTTCATGATCATTACGAATGGGATTCTCCGCAGTGCTTTGTAGTTGTGTAACATTTTGTTCCTTTTCTGAACTTTGTATCTTTACTTGTTTTTTTGCTTTACGATGGACTTTCATATCATGACTTAAATCGGGAGACACACTCATTCCAGCTTGATCTAATGTATTATCAACCTTCATTTTTGAGTCATATTCTTGTTTTCCTATCACCATGGAATTTCCCAATGTACCTACTGTGAAACCTATACTCACTGCACCAAATACAGGTAAGGCAGCGGCACCGACCCCAGAGGCTGCTAATCCAACGGCCGTGGCAGAAACTGCAACGTTTCCAAGGGAAAGACCTATATTGGCAAATCTTTTTTTACGGATTGCTTTAAGTGCATGCAATCTTTCTTTCTTTTCGATTAAACCAAATACACCTTCATGACGCTTCAAAAAATTATTCATTAATTGTATTTGATGTTCTTTTTTAAATACTTTTTTCTTCTGTGACCGTTGCTGTTGTTTTTCATAGGCATCTTTGCCAAAAAGTGTTTTGTACACATTTTTCTTAATTGATTTTGCGATGGAATGTCGTGATTCTTTAATATCTTTTACTGCTTCACGGTTAGTTGCTGATTTATTTTTATCTCCTAAATCTAGTTTAGGAGAAGAAAAGGGTTGAGGTTCAGTCTTTGCTAATTCTTCTTCTACGATTTTTAAATTATTGGTGCTTTGTTTAACGTTCTCAAATTGCGCACTTAGCATTTTTGCCACTTTTTTATCTTTGGGAGAAGATTTTCCCAGATCTGATAATACGTCTTGGCATTCTTTACATCGATCCCATAATATTGCAGCATTTTCTGGGTTGAATTGATTGGATTGTTCTTTTATGTGCTGCAGTGCTAGTTCAATTCTGTGTTTTGCAAGGCCTTCAGTAAGTGTGGGTAATAGCGTTTCAATTTTATCAATTGAATTTTCAATACGAACTTGATTTGCTCTTTTTGCCGCTATTAATTGTTCAAATTTTGTTTCATTTAAAAAATGATTACCCATTTGCACATAAAGCTCTTGAAGCTTTTCTTGTGAAATATCTTTACCTTCCATCATGCTGGAAAGATTGTCTTTTACATGAGTTGGTAAATCTTGAGCATGAACTTTATTTTGCACCTCACGATATTGTTCAATCGCATTTTTTAATTTTTTAGGAAGTTTAATATGATCGAATCTAATTTGATCAACTGCATGTTCATAAGTTTGATTTTGCTTTTCTATCTGTGAAATTTGCGCTCTTACTGCTATTAACCCCTCATGTACACTCAAGTCGGGTTGGACTAATTTTGATACTATTTGGTTATCTAAAGAATGCAATAGTTCCTGGTTAATAGGTTTACCTTGGCTGAATTCAGTAATTAATTGATTCGCATGCTCAACCATTATCTTTTGTTCTTCCAAAAACTGATCTTGGTCATGGTTATTAATTTTATCTGGCGCTTTCAGATGCATTAAGTTTTTTCTCAACTCATAAAGCGCTGTATACATTTCTCGCTGCATAGTTGCATAAGCCATAACCGTTTCTTTTTCACCGGGTGAAATAGCCGCTTTGGCAAGTTGTTTCTCAATCTCTGTAAAGGTACCAATTTGATGATTAAGGTTACGTCGTTCACGGCCATCTTGATATAAATATAATGATTCTCTGGTTAAACCCGCTAATCCAGCTGCAAGTGTAAAAGGCGGTACCATTGTACCAACTGCTAATAAGCCTCCTACTACGCATACACCAGTGAGTACAGCAGCTGTTCCTATACCAATAGAGAGTAAGATTTTTTGAGGAGTATTAAGATTTTTTTTTCGAAGAGAGTCAATGCCTGCAAATTTTAAAACAGCCGTGTTTGCTCTAACTGATAGACCGCCTGCCACCTTCATTAATTCTCCGATTCCAGTGCCAATTTTAGAATCAGAAATATCTTGAAAAGAATCTTTTATTCCTTCCCAGGCGGTTTGTCTTTTTTGAGCGGAAGTTGTCTCATTTGGCATTTTAAAATAGATCCAATTTGCCATTCTAATTTAAATATATATGTTATTAGCGCAATAAAATAGTTTTATGTAGATGATATCTCGCAAGTTAATGATTATTTTAATAATTCTTAAGATCTTATTCAGACGAAACGGTGACCTATTACTAATCTTTTGCTCCCATTTTATTGATGGTTTTAAGCAATAAGTGTAAGAGAAACAAAGAAGGGGTAGATATATTGATGACTGGATGAAGAAAGGTCATCGGAATACTTGACCCCTTATTTATAAGGTGTAAGTAATAATTAAGTGATTGAACTGTTTCTCGATTTTTAGATACTAAAAGACATTAGAGTTTGATGAGTATTTGGTAATGTCAGAAGAATTGCATGATTTTATCGCAGAAAACAGTGATAGTTTGCAAGCATTATTACCGGGTTATGATTTAGCTACACTTGTCAACCAGCAAAATTCAAACGAATTAAAGTCTTATCTCCTTTCTGGCAGAGAGGGTATGCGTGTGATTGATAAGATTATTGAACCCTCTAAAAACTTAGCAGACGCTGCACTAAAAAAACATTTTTTAGTGCAAATGGTCAAAAAACTATTACCTGAAGATTGGAATGAGATTATAAGAGATAGTGCGCTGATTGATAAATATTTTAAAAACGATTTACAACCTGATTGGTTGATAGAATGCTTAATGTCAAATTTGCCAAATAACAATACAAAAATAGCTATATTAACAAAAAAAGTTACGTATCAAGGGTATGATACAACACTTGCATTAACCGACAAAATACCTTTTGAAAAAATATTAGCCATTATTCACTCCTTAAATGATGATGAAAAAAAGAAAGTGATATTAACTCAAGCATCTGATTTTACTTTGCTGCACAGAGCTGAATATGATGGAAAACTTGATTTGTTATTAGATTCAATAGAAAACCCTGAAATAAAAATGGATCTGGCTAATTTTTTAAGACCATTTAAGACAAGGCGAGTTTCCACACATTTTCTTGGATTAAAAGAACGAGGGCAAACTTTTAATTATCAAAATAATCAAAGTAACAAAATAGATTCTCAGAATTTTATTTTTTCAGGGATGAGGCCGCACGAGGCAATCAATGTATTTAATGAATCGCTCAATGACTATCAACCATCTGATGATTTTTTGACAGAATTTGATGAAATTAAAGATGCCTTTAATCATATTGATTTTTATGCTTCTTTAGGTGCTCAAGTTAAAAAGCATGATGATTATTATAAGAAAAATAAATTTGTTATTCTTCCCAGTGGTTGGCGAGGCCATTCTATTACGATCGCAGCGACTAATGAATTTTTAATAGTTGGCAACCGTGGTCAAGGTTTACATCCAAAAGGGGGGTGTATAATCTATCCTTTAGTTCATCCATTAACGAAAGAAGATATCAAAATATTTTGCGGAAAAAGTAGCCAACAAGTCATAGAGCAGCATATTCGTAATATTGTGCAAAAAGATGATATCGAACAACCTGTTATATTCCATGCTTTTCCATTAAAAGCACAGAAATATGGTACTTGCGCAATTGCTAACAAAAAAGCCGCTATCGCTGGCTTACTCCCATTGTTAAAAGCACAAAGATCAACTCAAGTGCTGACAGCATTTGCTAGTGATTTGCTCAATGAAACGAACCAGGAATATAAACGTTTTACTTATGCTACACGATTGTCGAGGTTGCAAGAATTATTAGATGAGTTAAATAGTGACCAATCTAATAAAAAAATGCTTTTAGAAGGAGTAATTGATTACTGCAATCAACATCTTGATTTCAAAAGTGAGCTTGAAGAAAAGTTAATTCAGCAAATGGTTCATGCTGTTCCAGAAGCATCATGGGAAGATTTTTTTAAGCAACTATCATTGGAAGCAAAAATAACAATCCGCCACCTCAAAAATTGTGCAATGGGAAGTTCTTTGCCCCCATTTATCAAAGCGTTGGTCAATAAGGAATCTATTATAAAACCTGAAGTTTTCGCTTCATTGTATGAATATCTTGAACAAGCACACCCGGGTGAATTTGAAGCATTTTTAAGTTATATCGTTGATAAGAGAGGGTTGCGAGAAACACCACTAATTCTTGCAGTGAAGGCGGGAAATTTGGATTATGCGAGAAAAATTATCCAAAATAAAACTGAAATTGAGAGTGAGGTTTATAGTGTTGCATTAGATAATGCACAGTGGGATATCGTTAAATTACTGATTGAGAACAATATCAAAATTGATAATATAGTTTTGACTAAAATACTGCAATCTGAAAATCATGAAATAATCAATAATCTATTTACTAAACATCCAGAGTTAATAAAAAATGCTATGTGCTATGCAGGTAATTGCAGTTGTGACTTAGCAGCGTTTTTGCTGGAGTGTGGTGCAGATGTTAATGCAAGCGATCAATCTGGTAAGACACCCTTAATGGCCGCGATTGAAGCGAATAATTCTCTTCTTTATCATTTTTTAATTGCAAATCGTGCTGACATCAATATACAGACAGCCAGAGGCACACCGTTGCGTGTTGCATGCAACAGTTTAACTGAAGAACACAGTGATATTTTCCTTCATTTGATAAGTCAAGATGCAAAAATGCCACCTCTTCGGCGCCGAGGTAGGCTTGAAATAATTAGCGATGTACTCTTGCATACAGCTATACGACTCAATCTAACACACTATGCGCAATCTTTGATTGCTACAAGTGATGAGATTATCACTCAATCCTCCCATGAATTACCTCCATTAATGCTTGCAATTAAATATAATAATATTGAACTTGTTAAGAGTGTACTTGAAAGAATAAATGAATTATGTGGTGAGGATAATCTCGATGAAAAGATTGAAGGCATGATTCAAGACGTGAGCGATGGCCTTCCTTTTGCCATAGAAAATAAACATATTGAAATCGCAAAATTATTTATTAATATGATTGCTGGAGAAGTTGTTATTTCAGACCGAGAGTTAGTCGCCATAATAGAGAAAGCAATAAAGTTAAAGCAAAGTGATATTGCTATTGAGATGTTAGAAAAATTCTCAAATATCATTCAAAGTGACTCTGCCTATAAAGAAATGTTAAATTTGGCCATTGAAAATAATGCTATTGAAGTTGTCAATAAGCTATTGGAAAAAAGAGATCCTAACACGCTATCATGGGGAACTTATGAGGATCCTCTGAATGCAATTCTCACCCAGGAAAATATGGATATGATGCAAGTTTGGTTTGATAAATTTCCTGATTCTATTCGCAATTCGCTATTATATGGTTCAGTTTATAAGAATAATGATCTCGCCATGTTTTTAATTGAAAATGGCGCTAATATTAATGCTGTTGGTGAAGAGAGATTAACACCGCTTTTGCTAACCATTATCGATGGCAATCATAAGTTTTTTAAAGAACTTCTTAAAAGAAAAGTCAATCTTAATCAAGATGGTTTTCGTGTATCAGCGTTGATACTTGCATTAGAAAATAAGAGATGGGAAATGGCCTATCTTCTCATCAGAGAAGGTGCTCATATTGAAGTAGATTCAGATTTTATCAAAAAGCACTTAATGACCATCATTAAAGAGGCTAAACTATTTCCCAATATTGCCATTTCGTTAATAGCACAAATGTCTGAACAAGATATTAATAGTATTATGGATGAGCATCAATCTACGGCGTTACTCTTGGCAGCGGAAGAAGGGCCTCCCTCAGTGGTTAGAGCGATTCTTGCTAAAAACCCTAATATCGACTATCAAAATGCATTAGGTAATGATGCTTTAATGTGTGCAGTAATGTCTAATCAAAGAAATATTGCATTAGATTTACTCAGAAATGGAGCAAAGACAGTTAGTACGAACACAGAAAATAAAACCCCACTGATGCATGTGAATAATCTAAAGCTGGCAAAAGCCCTGATTGCACGAGGCGTTCCTATTGAACAATGTGATAAAAATGGTCAATCTGCGATCTATTATGCGCTTCAAAATGGTAGAGTTGATATTATTAGTGAATTAATTGAACATACAACCGATAGTTATCTATATGATGAATTTTCTAAATCTAGCACTTTGAATCTTTTTAATAAATTACCCCATAAAGCGCAAAATGCGATACTTAATTCTTTGAGGGAAAAATTAACGGATGACCAACTTGATGCGCTAAAATTGACAAATCCCGAGTCAAAAAATGCAAGAAATGGTATCACTAGCACCAGTGGCATGATGAGACCAAGAAGCTAGCATATCTGCCCCCCTTATCTCTGGTTGATTAGCATCAAGCCATGCAGCTTAGGTAGTACGAGACGATTGATACGATATGAGTTAATTTATAAAGTTCATTAGAAACTAGGTTTTTAATATGGGATAATTTAGATGCTTTTACCTTAGACAAGCATCAAGAATTTCAAAATGGAGCATTTCATTGAAAAAAGGAATTTTACTTAGCCTCTTGCTTGTAATAGGCCAAACACAAGCACATCAGGTTATTGAAGGTCAGCATTTTATATTTTATGACTCCAGTCTTCTGGGCTCATTGTTTCGCAAAACCGAGCTATTAATGATGCATCAGACTTATCTGTTTTTGTTCTAATTAATTCACTCATGGCAAAACCTTTAATCCTTGCTGGATTAACAGTGCTTACCTTAAAATGATTATCAATCAGAAATTCGGCTAAGGGTTCGCCATAGGTGCTGGTGGATTCCATGTAGGTATGTAAATAATCAACTTTTATTTCTGAGCCAGGAAATTAGGTGATTAAAACCTTCGGCATTATTTGCAAAAATGTTTGAAAACTTCAAAACAAATCCACGAACGTCACGTTCTGCGTCGGCGGCACCACGCTCGCCAGCTACCGTAGTGAGGCGGGCAAACATTTCTGTTTTCTTACTCATCTTTTCAAAAATCTTAGCTTTGGAATATTTTGTAATATCATTAGTGACGGTGAAGGTACCGAAAGTACCAGAGCCTTTCGCATGCATCCGACGCTCAGGAATATTTTCACGGTTTAGATTGGCAAGTTTTTCTATCAGCCACACATCTTGCATTAGAAGTGGAACACGAGTGCCGGCTGTCATGCTGTTTTGATTATTGGGAACCGGAGCTCCGAAATCAGTGGTAAGATGGCTAACTGGATACTTTTTTTCTTTTGGGTCTTCCTTGAGATACTCCTTTTTTATTGTCATAGAGGAAATACGTCACCTCTATCATGCTTGATGCAAAGGGGGCAAGTATACCACTGTGTGACTAATTTAGATTGTATTCATTGAACCAGGGATTGTACTTTAACTTTATTTTCGACTTATTCGGTTGGCTTTGAGCTTCTACTGTGCTTGCTACAATAGAAAAGGGTGCTGAGATAATTAAGCTGATAATGGCGGATAATTTTAAGATCTTCCTACTTCACCTTCTTAATTGTTCATTCTATCCTATTTCTACCATAATAGAATTTAATGAAGATTTGCCGTTCAGACCAGTAAACGGCAAAGATTTCTTAAAATTTATCTTCTTGCTCTTTGGGTTTTTTCTACCCGTATTCTTGTTTTCGCAATAGGAGTAGATTTATTTATATTTCTTTTTTGCATATTAAAAGCAAGTGTGACACTGGAAGCCCTTTTTCCTTTTAATTCGATAACTTTACGCATCTCATCAAATTTTTGCTTCATGTTATCCCGCTTATTTATAATATATCCTGTTTTCTTATATCTTTTTTCTAAAATATCGATGGCTTTGAGGACAGATTCCTGTTTCCCTTCAGGTGTTAAATAGGGATTGTTTTCTAAAGCCGCTCCTTTATTTGCAAAATGTTGCATCATAGTAGGATTAACAAAAATAACTGCTAATGCAAAAATTAAATCAAAATTATTTTGATAGAGATAGCCTGCTAATTCCAAATGATTATCTGTAACAATTTTTCTTGTAACTCTTCCTCTTAAACATGATTGAATTTCTGTTAATGACATATTTTTATTTTGTAAATATTGGGTGATTTCTTTATCAGATTTTTTATCAAGTTGGTAAAACACTTCCGAAGCTAACTGATTTTGCTGAGCTAGTTTATATCTATCAACAGAAATTTGGTGTGAGACATTTGCAATATGATATCCTATTGCACCAATAATGCCGAATATGGATGCAATTGGAAAAGAGGCATGCATTAACAGCAAAGCTACTACTGCGATAGAGGCAACCACAAAGGAATGGATATTGTTGCGAAAAAACAACCGATTCAAAGAAGGAATTGAAATCCCTCTTTTAATGTTATTTTGAGTTTCTTCAAATTCTTCATAATGACAAGGAAGTTCATCTTTGTCATTTCTGAGCGTAATATCCATACCTTTTTTAATTAAAAGAACTGCTATTTCTTTACGTTTACTAGCATCTTTTATTTTGCCAACGTAATGTAATGGTGTATTGCCTTTGGTATCTTTAAAACTTGCTTCAAAAAATAACGAAGATTGAACAATAGCCTTTATAACTGGCAAATTTTGACGTTTGATAGCTTCAATTAATGGACTTTGTTTAACTTCTTCAATTTTGTCCCATCGATGTAAGTGAATGTTTGAATATAGCTTCTGATAACAGTTTTCTTTTAACTCTGTTATATTAATCAATTCCTCTATGCTGCTTGGTTTAAGACTCTCGTATGCACGTAATGCAGTGTGATTTTTAGAACGATAATATATTTCTTCTTCACGTTTTACTAAATATTCCACGATATCTGCATGGCCTGCTTTAACGGCGACAAGCAAGAGGTTGCCTTTTTGCACATCATAATACGTTGTATGATCATTGCTTAATAAGCCTTTTAATTCTGTTAAGCTATTATTTTCAACAGCAGCATAAACTTTCTCTTTTTTTCTCATCGCACAAAACCTTATATTCTTTTATACCTAAATAATGCAAACAGATGCTATCTTGCTTGATTATTAAATTCAAGTAATTTAGCTGTGTGTTCGAATTATATCCTTTTTTTTGGTTATTACTTATATCAAAAATTGTAAAAGTGTGTTGTGTAACCGCTTTTCCAGTTGCATGCGATAGATAATTAAGAAAATTCTAAGCCCGATCCACAACAATCGAACATCCGCATAGACCTTATAAACCCGTAATGTAATTTAGAGTTTATTTCACAGATTAAAATTATATTTACCTAGTACTTTAATAAAATTCGCCATGGTTTAAATTTTAGCCAAATATCAGATTTAATAAATGCAGGACGAATCTTCATACGTTCAAAGTAATTAACTAACCAGGGGGTTTCATTTATTGGATTATCTTCGCCAATCATGCACAACCTAGCAAACAACACGATAGTCACGATATCAGCAGAGCTTGGTTTTGCGCCAAATAGCAATGCAGAGGTAGAAGGTAGTAGTTTGATATATTCGCGAATCTCTTCACGTCGTTGATTTAATTTTATCTTTAAATCTCCTTAAAAGTAGTGCAACCGCTCATTGTTGAGTGCAATTTTGTTTTGTATGGCAACCGGATTGGTTGATGCTTGCTCGTCGTTTTTAAGCTGTTTTATCATGCGTTTTAGCATATAAGGAAATAGTTTATGAAGCAGAGGTATTTTGCCATTGCTTTGCCAAAGGTAAGATGTTCAATAGAGATTTGATAGTGAGCAGAAACAATTTTCTCTATGTCAGGCAGCAGTAGGGATCGGTGTCATACCATGTATCAGCCGCATTTTTAGCAGCTAAATTTAAAATATCGCGACTGTCTGTCCATATTTGATTATTATCCGTTAACGTGGGTACCGTTATAAAGGGATTAATAGCACAATACCATGCAGATAATTGCTCTTTTGCTAAATGGATATCCACCCTAGACCTTTCTTTTGCGAACTAGTGTCGTCGGTATACCTGTCCACTATCTCTAAAGCATCGTTAGTATCTTTTGACAAATCGCTTGTGCGTCCCGATTCAACTACTGAAAACCGTAATACCGGCGGCACTGGCGTTATGAGTTGAACAGGGTCTATCATTTCTTTAAATTTGGTTTCCCAATTTTCTTGTGTTAAGCCACTCATTGCATCAAATGCGGGTAAGTGATCTAATCCACCTTGTAAGGCGACAGAATACAAATTAAACATAATAAACATATGACTATTTTGTTGTTCTTGATCACAATTTATCAGAAAAAACATGGCTTTCTTAATATGCTGAAGTTTGGAAATTTCTAGCCCGTTAAGCGCATGACTATGTTCAATCTCAAAACCACGCAGCATTGCTGCTTGATACTTTTTACCAGCGGGTGTCATTTTAGAATAAGCTGTTGAAGCTTCTGCTAAGCAACCTTGAGATTCAAAATACTCCCCTAAATCATAATGCGCGTTTGAATATCCTAGTGTATGTGCTTCGTCTGCAAGTTTAACTAGCCTCAGAACCACGTTTGTCTCAGCCCGGTTAGCTTTTTGTTTCGAAATCAGTCCAAGCGTTTTAAAAAATTCATTGCGTGCATCCACAAGTGGTCTAAAATCAGACAATAATCTTGCTTGACGAGTAAAACCTAACATCCTCAAAGCGTTAGCAGTAATTTTCCCTTTAGTTTGGAATAAAATATTTCTCACGGCGGTCTGGTGACCTTTACGAGATAGTGAACTTAAGTTAGTGAGAATTGTGCAACCAGCTTCGCCGGTCGTAAAGAATTTTGCGTCTAAATCAGCACTAAATTTATTCAACAATGCCAAAAAAAGGTGTTCTGAATCGATTTCCCCATGAGTATACAAGAGATTATTCAACAGGAAATGGAATACATTGGGTGAAGCACTAAAAGGCTTAATCACATCGCTTAATTTGACCTGCAGTAGATATAAATTTAACTTTATGATATCTCTAATAAGATATTGAATATTAAGTGCACAGCATTGACCTTCAATCGAATTGCTTCTGATTAATTCAACTTTGCTTCTGATTAATTCAATTATGCTGATGTCAATATCAATTTTGTCTTTACATTTCACTATCATGGCAATTAGCGTTTCACACGAAATTTGCTCAGACAGCTTGATATGTTTTAGATTATTAAAATCATCTGCACAAAATTTTTCTGCAAATCGAAGCCAAAGTGTTTTCATGATGACCTTTGAATGGCTTGAATGCATCAACAATCGATTTAAGAATGTTATACCTTCTACATCTCTAGTTCTCAGTTGATCTAAAGTAACATTATAGAGTGAGAAGAATGAACCTACAAAATTCTCTATATTAGCCTGAGATGGCTCCTTCAGCGGTTGATCTTGTTTCAATTCATCGGGCAAGGGGGGGAGTTCTTTATGTCCCTTGAGTTGTATAATACAAAGTAAAAAATAATTTGATAATAAAAAGTTTTCATTTGTCCCCAACCCAAATCCATAATAATTTCTTAAGAAGTTATAAAGTTTTATTAAGTCTTCGTATTTTAATTTTTTCAGTTCTTCAGCGTTTCTTACGAGCCGCAAAGCAAGATCGAAAGCTTCTTTATAATCAGGTGCTGTACCCACTCCTAATGTTTTACAGAGTATCACTGCCAATACAGCATACCCATCACCGGCTTTTGCATTGGCTGAAAAGCATGCATAAGCTTTTGGCCAGTCTCTAGGTATTCCAATACCAGTAAAATAACAATAACCTAGCATGGAACTTATCTTAGGGTTTAGTCTGTCTTGCTCTTGCGCACAGATGAATAAATTTCGATGGTATTTTTTATCCTTTAATTCTTCATAGGCTAAAGCCAACCTATACCACGCAGCTGGTTTGTCGGGATTGTTAATGAGAGCCTCACGCGCAGTAGATAGGGGTAGGGCCTCAAGGCGGGGAGTTAATTCCGCTGTTGCTTCAGGAATTCTGGATGTAAGCATATATCTCTCAGTATGATGATGACAAAAAATTGAAAGTATCATAACTGAGTTTTTTGAGTGTGTAAGTGGTAAAAATCGCTATTTATGATGTACCCTTAGCTCAAAGTAGGTCGCCTTAGCACCAATAAATTCCCAACCGCGGCTTGATGAACAAAGAGCACTTGCACTATAGGTGGGAACCGGACATGATCTTTTGCCGCACAACCGAGGCAATTCACGAAACTTTCCTGTCTTGCCTATGTCCAATTTGTAAAGATTAGTGGAAATAACCTTGACTTAATTGAGTCCATCGGATATCTAATCCGGCCAATTAATAAGGAACTATAGCATGCGTTTTCTGTATATCTTTTTTGTATGTATATATGCTTTCATAATGATTTTTGTTTATCCTTTGGCGCTAGGTTTTTCTGCACCGACGACGACTATTAACACTACTACCATTTTGGCTTGGAGTATATTAGCCATATTTCCATTAGCAATGATATTTGGATTATATAAAGCGTCAAAAATCGCTTTCCCTAAAAAAAATCTACATGTAACTGAAAAGCGCTCGTGGTTAAAATTTCTATTTTATGTTCTTTTGCCATTTATCGTTATCGTTACTCCAGTACTCGTATTATTGATTATAATGGTATTGTTACAATTTAGTACTGCATCAAATCTTTAAAATGAAATATGTGTTTAACGATACCAGGATTTGTCATTAGAGATTTCTGCAAATTTTCTCCTGACTTTTGGTCAGGTCTTCAAGCTGAACAGATTAAGCAAATAGGCCGAGATACGATTACAACGGAATATCAATCTCTCAGGAAAATCTCTTATACAGGGTATAATTAATAGAGGATTGAGGGAGAAATCAGATTCCTCCCTCCTAATTGTTAAATTACTTCATCGCCAAATTAATCGTCTTCTTAATGTCATCTAATTTAAAATCACTATTCATATTAGCAATGGCATTGGTAATTTTATGTCTTTGATAACTATTTAAAAAGTTAGGTAATTTATGTTCATTTTTTAAATCGCCTAAGGCTTTTGAAATTCTCTTATGAATTGTATGGTTAAAATTGGGATTTGAGAATAAAGGCAGTTCTGACATAGGTCGCATATCCTGATAATCACTTGTCGCTAATTTAGCTGTAAAATCATAGGATTTCTTATCTAAGGTGCTTTGTAACAAAGCTGCATCAGCATTCCCTTGATCAATTTCAGCTTGCGTTGGTTTGTAAATGAAGCGCCCTGAAGTGAGGAGATACCAAGCAAATGCTTGTTGCTGTTCTTGGGTTCCATCAATCAAGAACTCACTTAATTCGCTGATGATGATATTACAATTGAGGACTTTTACAATGTCTTCTGGTAGACCTTGACATGTGTTATTAAAATGCCATAGTTTAGCAGAAATATTCTTGACTATTAAATCAATCTCATTTGTTAAGATATCCACGGATGCGTTATCACCACTGTTTGCAAACTTTTTATTGAGAAGATACAATTTGCTCGCTAATGCACGATTTGCAATATTAGCATGCTTTTCTTTGCATAATTCTCTTATTGGATTTTTTAATAGATGTGGAATTTCCGACATGGCAATCATTGTATGATATTGGCCATAGATAAAGTTCTGTAAAAATTCATGATTTAGCTCTGTTGATAACATTACTAATAAATGCCATATAGGCATTCTGATATTCGTATTTTGGGGACCTACTTTTTCAAACCAATTAATTTTAAGGTTTGAGTTAGTTATAAATTCATTAAGTAAATTTGTTAAAAATTTTAGATCGTTTTCTGAAACCTTATTACTCCATCTCAATGCATTACCTAGGATATAGACCATCATTGTAAACAAGGGCATATTATCATTAGAGTCAACGTTAAACGACGGTATATTCCAATCAATTTTTTCTATGTTTTCTGACAAGGCCTTTGTAAGCATTTCGATAGCTAAAGCGGCAGACTGATCATCTACAAATACTTTTTTTGCATTCTTAGCAATAATGACAAGTAAATTGTTTACATCAAGTTGTTCAATAGGTGTGGTAGATACAAAGTTATTAATTTTTTCCAATATTTCAGTTCGATTTTGATCAGTAATATTATTTAATGTTGATGCTAGCTCATCTAATTGCCGCTGAAGCTCATTTAGATCATATCTCATTTTTTTAGGATTATTTCCTAGTTCTGTCTCTGCCCCACGTTTCATAATAGATGCCTTATGTGATGTTAAAATAACACAAACTATAGATGTCAAATTAAATGACATAAAGGATTTCCCGACGGGAAGAAGGGGGTCGAAGACAAAGACAATTGTTTTTATTATATTCGAACAAATATAGTCTTTTTTGTGATACCTACACGAGCTAATCGTCACGATAAATTTTAAAACAAAGCATCCTCATCGCCGTGAAGGTTACAGCAATGACGAAAAAATTTAGTTGGGATAACTCAGTACAAATAAACATGGCCACATTGACATAATTGAACGAGATATTCTCAGCTTGAGCGTATGATGTGTATGGCAAATTATTCAGGTTGTTTATTTAAACCTTATTTTAATTCAGTCGATATGATACATTTAGAAACTAATTATGTTCCAGTTTTTCAGGAAAGCTGTATGGATCCACAACTACAAATTAATCAAAATTTGCCTGGGAAACTATTTTCTTTCATATGGCATTATTTAAAAAATAAAAAATCATATTTATTGTTTTTTCTGTTTTGTGGACTACTGGGTGCAATTGAGATGTCACTTAGTCCTTACTTATTAAAAGTAATCATAGATGCAGTAGCTCGTTATCCTGAAAACGACCAATTATACAATGCCCTATTGATACCAGTAATAATTTATATATCTATACCAATGGTTTTAAACATATTTTATCGGTTTAATTCCTACCTGCAATTACTTTTATATCCAGAGATTAAATCATCTATCAGTAAAGATATGTTTTCTTATTTAATGCACCATTCACATACTTTTTTTCAAAATCATTTTGCGGGAAGTTTAATAAAGAAAATTTCTAACATGTCTGACAACGTAGAATCAGTTATTAGAATGCTATTCGAGTTATTTATTCCCAGAATATTTTCAATTCTAATCGCGAGCATTACTTTATTTGCTGTAGTGCAACCCATTTTTGGCATTTTTCTTTTTGTATGGGCACTTTCGTTTATGAGCCTATCGTATTTAGCTGCAAAAGGTTCAGAAAAAATCTCAAGAGAACTTTCTGAGACAGGAGCGAAGGTAGATGGGACCATGATTGATTCCATCTCTAACGTTATGGCGGTAAAATTATATGCCAATCTTCCTCAAGAGATTTCATATATTGATAAAGAGATCCAGCAAGTAGTTGCCAATGATCGCAGATTGCAATGGAGAAATTTAAAAATCAATTTTGGACAAGGAACCGGTGTTACCATTTTAATTGGTACAATGATATTGTCTCTTATCTATGGCCGTGTAAATGGCACAGTTAGCCCTGGTGATTTTGCACTTGTGATGATGATATCGCTTACTTTTCTTGATGGCGTTTTTAGGGTGGGAAGTGATCTGCAACAATTTTCTAAATTAATTGGAACTTGTAATCAAGCTTTAAGCTTTGTTAGATTACCACATGAGATTAAGGATGCTCCAGGATCATCTCCAATTAGGATCAAGCATGGTGAAATAAAATTTGAAAATGTGAATTTTCAATATATTGATAATCAACTTCTATTCAATAGTCTAAATGTCACTATTCATCCTGGTCAAAATGTTGGATTAGTCGGCTATTCAGGAGGCGGCAAATCAACCTTTATTAAATTAATATTACGCTTAATAGAGCCCCAAGGTGGTAACATCTTGATTGATGATCAAGATATTCAAAAAGTTGCACTTCGTTCCTTAAGAAAGCAAATAGCAACTATTCCACAAGATCCAGAATTATTTCATCGAACCATAATGGAAAATATACGTTTTGGTAGATCCGACGCTACAGATGAAGAAGTTATTGAAGCTGCCAAAAAAGCGAAATGCCACGAATTCATTTCTGAGCTACCCAATCAATATGAATGTTTAGTAGGTGAGCGCGGAGTGAAGTTGTCAGGTGGACAAAAGCAAAGAATTTCAATTGCACGTGCATTCCTCAAACAGGCTCCTATTTTGTTATTGGATGAAGCTACTTCAGCTTTAGACTCAATAACTGAAGATTACATAAAGGAAAGTTTGCATGAATTGATGATTAATAAAACAACTATTGCAATTGCGCATAGATTATCGACATTAAAGGATATGGATAGAATATTGGTATTTGTTGATGGGAAAATTGTAGAAGATGGTTCCTTAGAGACACTGCTTCAAAATACAAACGGCCATTTCTATAAACTTTGGAGTAGTCAAGCTGAGGGCTTTATTGCACCAGATGCTCCCACCTTTTAAAGTAAGAAAATGATTTCTTTAGTTCCACTATTAAATAGTTTGATATTTCATGAGAATGCTCCTTTATTTGGGACATTATTCGAAAAGGGAATTGCCATATTGATTGAATTATCAGGATATTGTTCGTTCTAAAACGATGAATCAGTCTGCCGTTACCCTCGTACTAAGAGCTGACACGTCAGATTTTACCGAATCCATCCGCCAAGCCGAACAAGAATTCTCATCTCGCTTCAAAAGCATGGGCAGCACATCGCATGTCCATGCTAATAAAATCCATGAAGACTTTGCAAGCTTTACAGAATGGGATATTGAGAAAGCAAATAGCGCAATACAAAGTGCGAAAGATATTATCCAGAACCTGTCACAATCAGGTGCAGCAACCAAGTCCTATCTGATAGAACAAGCTAAACAAACCGCTCTATTTTGTTTCAAATCAAAAATATTGTGTCAATTAATTGCAATATAAAAATGAATTTATTTAGTAACAATCTTGTTAGATTTAATGCGAGCTCGAATCCATTTACTAATGAGACGGTGTATTCGAATGAAAAAAAATTATGTTGGGTATAATATTGTCTTAAAGCAGGCAATAATTTTTTATTTCATAACGGCTTCAACTCAAATCTATTTAGGTATTGTTGCGTAGCCTTTCTTCTGCAAAACCATTTAGGATCCAAATCAGCAATCGACAAGGAATATACATAAGACCGGGAAGAATAATTCCAAGCCCAAGAGCTAAAATTAAATCATCTGGATTAGATGCTCCAAATGCCGCCATAGCAAATGAACAAAACCATACTAGAGATAAAAGTTTCCATACTCTTAATACTCCTCTTTTCCAATTTATCAAGATTCACCCCGCCCTTATGCATTACTAATTTGGCAAACCGCACATCCTACAAATTGCATTATTAGAAATCAAATAATTATTTGATAAAAATAGCGAGAAAAATCATTATTTAGGATCATAGCTAACATGCTTGATCCTTGCAGAAATCCGATCTATATTTTTGATAACTGTGCATTAATCAAAAATTAGGTGTGTAATGTTTGCCTTAATAGATTGTAATAACTTTTATGTTTCGTGTGAGAGAGTATTCAATCCTCGAATTGATGGCAAACCCGTTATTGTTTTATCCAATAATGACGGCTGTGTAATTGCACGTTCTAATGAGGCAAAAGCATTAGGTATTAGGATGGGACATCCTCTTTATCAATGTAAAGATCTGGTAAAGAAACATAAAATTTTCGTTTATTCATCGAATTATGCTTTATATGGAGATATTTCGAATAGAGTAATGAAGTTATTACAAAGTTATTCACCGGATTTTGAAATATATTCAATTGATGAAATTTTCTTAGGGCTGTCAGGATTTTCAAATTGGGATTTGACTGAATATGGAAAATTAATTAGAAAAAGCATTTTACTTGGATTAAAAATGCCTGTTTCGATTGGGATAGGGCCAACTAAAACGTTGGCTAAACTGGCTAATCATTTTGCTAAAAGCAGTCCTACAGCAGAAGGTGTTTTCGAAATTAAAAATGCGATTTTAGTGCAACCTCTTTTAAAACTAATTCCTGTTGATGAAATTTGGGGCGTAGGAAGGCAATGGTCCTATCGGTTGAAAGATATTGGCATTAAAACAGCTTACGATTTATCTGCATGTAATCATTATGAAATAAAGAAAAAATTTAGTGTTATATTGGCAAGAACCGTATTAGAGCTGCAAGGAATCAGTTGTATCGCTCTTGAAGAAATGGCTCCACGTAAAAATATTATGGTATCTCGATCCTTTGGGTCACCAGTAACTTTATATAGCGATATAAGAGAAGCAGTTGCCAACTTTGCTACCAGAGCAGCTGAAAAATTACGAAGCCAAAATTCCTTAGCTACAGGAATAATGGTTTTTATTAGAACTAACCACTTTAACAAAACCGATTCGCAATATTCAAATTCTATCAGTTTAAAATTTCCGATTGAAACTGATAACGCCATGGTTATTTTAAAATATGCCGTCGAGGGGCTACAAAAAATATTTAGAGAGAAATATCGATACAAAAAAGCAGGAGTCATGCTTTTAGATTTAATACACGGAAGGGTAACTCAACCTGATATTTTTATTGATGATAAGGTTATGAATAATCATAATTTGATGAATGCCTTAGATAAAATTAATGGGAAATACGGCAAGCAGACTGTCCAGTTTGCTGTTTGTGGGTATAGAAAGGCTTGGAAATCGCATCAAGAAAATATTTCTCCTTCATATATGACTCAGTGGGATGAATTATTAGTGGTTTATGCTAATTAATGTTGAGTTTTTTACCTTAAATCGGACGTGCAAGAGTAGAGAAAAAGAAAGCGTGAAGATGACCAACAAAAGGAGCCTGTTCAACCGCTCAAAAAACGTAAACTGAATTAGTTAAAAGTTGTCACTGCCAATATCTCAATTCTTGGCATCCAACAGGGTGACAAGATTCAATCCTAAGCCAAAGTTAAATAGACTCGCCGTTCAATAAGTTCCTTACCCATTTTATAAATTTTACATAAAAGATATTCATGAGCCATGCTTGACCCTAAAAATAATTAGGGGTCGGTATCTGACCCCATTTTCTCTATCTTACGAATTGAATTGAAGCTTATTCTTATTATTAGCTGCAATATCTAGCTTTTCATTCGCTGTTTCGAATTCTTTACTAACCTCATTCTCTTTTTTTAAACCAATCGATGAATAAGAATACAACACTGCGTTAGAGGACTCTGGAATGATGATGTCGCCGTCAGCAATATTTTTGATCGCTTGCTGTATTTTGCGCTTTGCTTCTTCAATGATCTGCGTATTTTTTATTATTTCATCTTGAGTAGTCCCAGTTATATTAAGGCTTAAATTTTTAACCCTTTGAATATTGCCAGTAAAGGCTGCAGCTTCAATAGCTTTCTTTTTTATAGAAATATTGCATGTCGGATGTATTGTCATGAGTTCAACGAGATCGTCATATTTAAATTCAATAGCGAAGTTAAATGCGGCTTTATTTTGTGCCTGCACTGTTACCAAAGGATGGGCAAGTAATTGTTTTGCTCTTTGATGATATTCCTCAATTCCTGCCCAAGCTGGAATCGGGTTATGATGCAGCGTTTTGGATGACCAATAATTAAAAACTTCATTATCACCTCGCACGGCGCTGAGGAAAAGCTCATTCATTTTTCGATACCCTGTCAAAAATCTCCATATATCAGACTGATGACATTTTTCTACTAAATCGCTAATTCTATCACTATAAACAGCTTGTTCTACGCTAGGGTGATTTAACAAAAGCTTGATGATCTCTAAAAAACGTCCGGTTTGAATCACTTCACGTAGAAGCAAATTGTCATTCGCTGATGGCTCGGTTCTAGGATCTTTTAGTAAACGTTCAACTACCTTTGCATGCCCTTTCTCTGATGCAATTGACAAAGCTCCCTGAGGATCCACTCTAGGATCAGTTAATAATAATTCAACAATATCAAGATGCCCGTGTGACGCTGCACTGTAGATAGGCATGTTTTGATCACCTGAAGGATCAAGAAGAGGATCTTCAAGCATCTTTACAACACTTTGATAATCTCCTTCCTTGGCTGCCATCGATAACGCAATAATGGGTAATTTAGTGAGGTGTGCATAATTTATCATTCTAGTATCACTTACTTTTTTGATGAAATTGTATGATGGTGATGGTAATCAATATTTGTTGTTAATTCCAATGATTCTTGTTGTCACTTTTTTGTAGATCTACTTTATTAGGGCATAGCAACCTAATAAAAAGGTGTATTACTTTTAATCGAAAATGGATTATGTTGGTTGTTCTTATTCTTAAGCTGAGTATGGCTTAGGTGTGCTTGAAAAGGTTCATTTAGAGAATATTAGAACAGATCGAACAAATGCAACATTAGTATTGGAAAGTGAAAACAGATCAGGCGAATTTATGTTTTATGATTTCCTCAACAAAAAAGTAGTTAACTATAGCATTCATGATTTATTTTCGAATGAAAAAGATATTCTTCGAATTGATTATCACGATATTTTTCAAATTGGAATCAGTTCTGGGCGAAGGCAATACAATTCAAATTTATTAAAACAGTTTTTTATGTGCCGTTAGATTTAAATATGTTTACCTACTCTGGAAATAGCGCTTTTCTAAGACAACGCCAATAATCACATGTTCAGAAATCTGATAGCAAAGAGAACTGGTATCATCGATCAGGTTATTGAATTTCCATTCAGGGGCATCAATAATTAATTCTCTAGCTGAAAAAATATTATTTTGTCTAAAATGGACAATTACAATATCACCATCTTGGGGCTGAGCATTAGGATCTATAACAAAAAAGGTTCCTTGAGGAAACCGGGAATACATTGATTTTTTTGAGGCTAACAAAAAAGCATTTTCAGATACCTCAATAGAAACAGGCTGCCAGCTTCGTTTTGCCTTATCTGACACTAAAGAATTAAAATGCGTGATATCTGGCAACTCTTCCCATTCTAATAGTGGTAACACCCTATAATTTCCATAATCATTTGTCAGATCATTACTTAAAAGGTGGGAAATAGGTACTTCAAACAACTGGGATAACCTACTTACGATGGAAATTTTAGGATCACTTGTTTGGCCACGGAATATTCTATTCAATGTTTGAGGAGGACAATCTATCCTTCTTGCAATTTCTGCTTCACTCAATCCCGATC
Organism: Candidatus Berkiella aquae; assembly: GCF_001431295.2. NCBI lineage: Bacteria > Pseudomonadati > Pseudomonadota > Gammaproteobacteria > Candidatus Berkiellales > Candidatus Berkiellaceae > Candidatus Berkiella > Candidatus Berkiella aquae. Next base: position 954,255 of record NZ_LKAJ02000001.1, read on the forward strand.
TGATCGAAAGATGCTGTAAGTTTTTCGCAATAATGCTACTGAAAGAAACTTCTTGTTTTGCTTTCTCCTTCGGAGTTCTTTTAAGTGCATCTTTCATTCTTAGTTAACTCACGTCAAAATTGAGATGATAGTTTTCAATAGTATCAATAAAAATCTAAATTTACCAAATTATTATTAATTGTAACTCACAAATATAATTAATATCTCATAAATTGACATATTTATATCATTAATGGGATTATTAAGTTAATGTGACAATAAATTTTTCGAATTAAGTCGACAAGGAAGTGAGCGGTGAGATATTCAGAGAATTATGTTTGGTTCAAAAATGTACTCTGGCAAGACAAAGGGATTATTATTGATTGCTTGGCAGATATCTCTCAATGTTTGCTTCCCTCAGGGCCAATGCTAATTCAAGAGGGTGAGAGTTTAATTATTTACACGGACCCACTTATTGCTTTGGCCTCTAAACAATCAGAGTGCCTAGGTTGCCTCTTGAGATGGAGTTACCCTGTGCTCCAAATTGAAAAAAGCCTTTTTGATGACTTTAAAATGCTGCTCATAAATTGCAACTCGGCCTGAATTAAGAAAGAACCAAAGTCTATCTGGGCTTCCAGTGGGCTTCCGAAATGAGAGTTGTTTATTAGATGTTTCGTAAGTCTTTGATTTTTATGGTGGCTATGGGTGGACTCGAACCACCGACCTCAGCATTATGAGTGCCGCGCTCTAACCAGCTGAGCTACATAGCCACGAAGTAGACGCGCATTTTGGCGATTAGACTGCCAGATGTCAAGAGAAGGTTGAAATGCATCATTATATGGATGTTTGCAAGCTAACAATATAATTAACTTGTTAGCTTGCGCTTGATGCTACTCGTAAAGATAAGGCCGGCTTTTCTTCAAAATCTGCGAGGCAAAAGAAGGGGGAGCAGTCGAAGTCGATGCAGATGCCTTGGCAGGTTGCTCACACGTCGAAGAATAGGCTGGTAGAAAGCCAGAGAGTGTTTCATCCAATGCCGCTAAAGAAGGTGGTTCATCCTCAACGGTCAATTTTCCAATCAAGTCGTCTAAGTCATCTTCTACAGGTAAATGAGATAATACTTTATCAGCTAATTCAAAATGCTGCGCTTCACGAACGAAATCATAAAAATCTTGTAGGGCCTTCTTTAATTGCGGATCACCTTTGGGTAACCGTTTTATGGCGTGTTGTAACCATTCCCAGGCTTCTTGAGGATCGTCATCTTGAACTAACGTAACCAGCGATAAATTGGCATAATATTCTTCCAGCTCTAATGCAAAAAGAAAATAATCTGAAGCCAGCGTAAAATTCACCGTGCCCATATAATGCTGACCAATTTCTAAAAAATCCCGGCCAGTTAAAAAAGGATGTTTATGGGCATCATTGGTGGGAACTTGCAAAAGAGTACAAAGCTTCAATGATTTTAAAACTTCTTTTGCAAACGGTCGATTATGCAGAAAACGATGCTTAAGTTCTCGAATGAAAAGCGCATATTCTTCCGGGTCACTTTGGATTGTCATTCGAACAAATACAGAGTGTAAAATAAGGTATTCTAAAACATGCTTTGCCCAATCTCGCTTTTGAGCATTTTCATTATCTTTGGTCTGCAAAATAAACAGCAAATTATTTAAAATACTTTTTATTCGAGTTGGGCAAATTTTAATCAAATCATTAATGGTTTGAGGGTCAAGATGGCTTAAAAAATCCGGATTGACACAAATATAGAATGCCAAATGGGGATTACGGGAAGTATAGGGAACTAAACTGGCATAATTAATTTTGCGGCATAAATTAGCATTTTTGGCAATGACAAGGCCAACGCGACAAAGCGCAATATGTTGCGGCGAGCGCTTCAGCACGGTATCTGCTTTGTTTAATAAGTTTTGTAGATTTTCCGATGAAAGTTCATCACTTAATACTGGGTTTTGCAGAAGACCTAACCAACAAGTGGGAATATTCTTTGCAAAAACAGCCTCATAAACCGCTTTGGCATCATGAGGGTTTTTCATTTCTTTTATTCTGCTGGCGGCTTGTTTGTAGTCTCTGAGAGAAAGATCGCTTTTGAGTAATTGAATGTCATGTGAAAGGGGTGGATTATGGCGGGCACTAAAACCTGAAATCATGGGAAAAACTCTATTTCTGAAAAAACGCAATCATACTTTTTAGAAAAATGAAGTCAAGCGAGATTTTTATTAAGCCATGTTCGAATGTGCTGATTTTTTCTGGGTTAAATGTAAACTGGCGCTATTCTGTTAGAACTAAGTCTTACTGTGTGACAGGTATTTTTAGGAAAATGAGAAAGCATTAAAGAAACGCTGATGAAAGCTCCGGTGGCAAATAGAATGATCAATACACAAGCTTAGAAACAAGATGAAAACGACATCACTTCTTTCATCTACTTCCTGCGTCTGTTGCTTGCAAAGACAAAACATCAAGCGTTCATTAAAACTAGATTTCTAATAAAATAAAATCTAATTGTTCGAAGAAATCAATAAAGCGCAAATTAACTAACTTGATGGCTAGGCTAGAAAAAGCTAGGATTATTCCTGACATTCTGATGAGTTATCAGCGGTGGGAATATGACCTTAACAAACGGAGATGACAATGAAACCAGGCCCGAAACAGAGAGTTGCTACAGAGCAAGCTTGTAAAAAACCAAAACTGAATGCTAATGATGAGGCCGTAGTAGCAACCGTATTGGCAATACAAGAACTTCGTGAGACCATTTTTAATTATCTTCCACTTTATCGTTCAATGGGTGAAAATAAACTAGCAGCGGTTTGTAAGCAATGGTCTAAACCACTGAGAAAAGAAGATTTTAGTAAACCAGCAGTTTTTCAGAGCATTCTAGAAGATTGTCAGAACTCACTTGAAACCATTCAATTTATTTTAAAAGATAAGGTTCTATTATCCTTAATCGATTTTGCACAAGTACTAGAGATCTGCAGTTGCAATGCGAAATTGGCAATGCGTTTGCTGAACAATCAAGCGATAGCAAATAGACTGAGTGGCGATTTATTGGTGATTTTAACGAAGTATCATAATGAAGTCGCTTCCTGTCTTCTTGAAAAGACAGAACTTCATTGCAAACTGACAAGTACGCATATTGTTGAGCTATCAGTCAAGGATCGCGCGTTTAGCGCCTGCTTTGTTGCATTAGCTTGTTTTGATCCCTTTACCAATTATCATCGTTTTCACGATGATTTTGAAATTTATGGTGATCCTGTCGGTTTAGTGCATGAAAACGATAAACAACAACTTATCGAATTGATTGTTGATGAAGCTACAAAAAGTAATGAGGTGAATGCCGAAGTAAAAAAGAGAAAGAGAATCAATTGATAACGACTTGCTGCGGTACCTCTGAGAGAACCTGAGATGCGCGGTATCCATTTATCCCCGACGAATAGCTTCGGGGCTGTAACTTTATTATAGTTTTTCCTGACAGAAATTACGCTATTCTTTTTTCATTGAAAAATATAACGAGTTTTTGTTAGGAGTCGTGAGATGTTAAGTTTTATGTATCAAAATATAGGTAGAAGAGTGTCACCAAATACATTTGGTCGCAGTTATGGTACCACTTATAAGAATATGGCAAATTTGAACAAAGTGTCAAATAAGGTTCATATCATGCCACAACTTCATTTTGACTTTTCTGAACAAGGTAAAGAAGCTGAAGAAATTTTACTTAATGTAGGTAAAGAAAAAATAAGTGATAAACTTCGAAGATCAGATGAAAATGTGTCTATTCAACCTAATAAAATTAACCAAACAGTTAAATCGATATCACGTGCAGTTATGCGACACCCTGATGAAAAGGTGCTGGAAATGCTATGCGATTTACATCAAGAGATGAAAAGTACTTTTGTCAATGAGCCAGATGAAGGAATTGAATGGTTATTGGGTGGTTCTAGAGATATGGCGCGGGGTGGTTTCAAGAATGCGCAAACCTTTAAAGCGTTCTTAAACAAAGATCCTCGAAAAATGTCTCCCAGTCGATTGATTACCGGATTAGAAACCGTTGCGACTGCTATTGGATACCGCATGATTCATGCTAATTGGAGCTTGCCACCAACGAACCCCAACGATCCAATGCAGAATGCGACACCGGCTCAAAAGCAGATGAATGAGCTTATTCAGAAGATAAGATTTACCAATGGAGATGTTATTATGCCGCCTATTGGTGAAGCCTATGTAAACAGAGGATTTGATGATGTGGCTCGCTCGCCAATCTCACTTGATGATGATATTGATATTGAAGCAGAAGACGTGTCAGAAGCCTCTGATTTAGATGGGATAGATGAAGAGGTAGTGCTACCTGCTCAAAAATTACCAGCGAGAGTATTTCAAAAGCACAATGATCATGCTTTATCATGGCCGGCGGCTGCTTTAAAAAGCAATATTGATGTACGCGCTCATACCTCTGGTACGGCACCATTAGCTTTATCAGCGATAGAAGGAGTACTCGGTTATAATAGAAGCGGGAAGTTACTCACTAAAGAAGAAGAGCTGCGAAAGCTATCGGGCGCGTTATTAGTCGCCTCTTTTCTAAGAGGAGATTTTCATACACCAGCAGAAACCCAAGCAGGAGTAGAGCATTATATTTCAGAAAAGAAGAAGCGTAAGAATCCTTCTTTAAAAACACAACTACTACAGCCTAAAGCGGCTTTTACGTTAGCGTTAAATAGTATGAGTGAAGCTTCTAAAAATTCAAAAGTATCAAAAAAAGATAAGCTAGCTTTGCAATCTGCTATTCAAATGCTTTCAGATGAAATCATTTCTGGGACTCCAGAATATGAAACCCAACTTGAAAAACAAATGAGCAAGTTACGGTTGTAATGGTAAAAAGAGGCGTTTGTTTTAGTGATGACAAACACCTCGATAAAGCTGTTCGGAATTAAGATTTAAGATTTTTGCATTCCTCCTACACTGCGGCATCGGTATACACTATTCACTGTTGCCGCAGTTTTTTTATTAGAGCGAATGTCTTATCACCACTTCTATTTCCTCTGATAATTTGACTTAGTGGCGTAGAATGATTGCTTTGGACTTATCTTCGTGTACTGGTTTTATTGCGTTATTTCTTCGATGATTGCTTTGTTGAATCATGCGCTGACGCATGACCATGGTACAAAAAGTACGACTTTCACTCTTGATCATGGAATAAGCAGATAGCTGGGTTTTTGATTGAATTTTACCTAGTTATTAGAACAAGTCTATCAATTGACTTGATGATGAATTAAAAAATAGTTATATTGCATTAACATTTTGATGAGTCTTCTCCAGAAGGACCGTGCGGGAACTGGTAAGCATTTTCATTACTTAGTTTTAAGAGACTAAACGGGGTCATCACTAAAGATAATATTTAGTGATGAATTTGTTTTTCCTTTCAATCACTAAATTTGACATTTAATGATTGAAAGAGATTAGTCATGAAACAAGGTCCCCAAAAACAACAAAGCCCACAAACCAAACGTCGAAGATTAAATTTCTCTCAGGATCGCACTCAATCCACTGAAATTACGTATGAACCAGCTGAGCCATCGCTGGTTTTTTCCATTCCTGAACTGGTTTCACATATTTTAAGCTTTGTTCCGCGTTATCGATTATTGGGTGAAAATAAAGTAACCACCGTTTGCAAACAATGGTATCAAACTCTCAAAGCAGATGATTTTTATCATTCGGATACTTTTCAAAAAATCATAGATGATTGTAAGCGTTCTCCAGAAGGTGTTCTCGCCATTTTAACAGATGTGGAGCTATTACCTTATTTAGATATCAAAAAACAACTTGAATTAAGTAGCTGTCACCAAGATTTTTCCCTTCATTTGCTAAAAAACGAAGAGTTTAGCAAACGGCAAAGTTTCCAAGATTTACTACTGCTGGGTAAAAATTATTATGACGTTGCAATGTACATTTTAAAATCAGATGCATTTTGCCAAAAATTAGATGGGTATGCTTTAGCAAGACTGAGTAAAAATCATTCAAGTGTTGCCATGTATATTTTGCAGACAGAGGTTCTTTGTCAAAAATTAGTTGGAGAAAGTTTAGCACTGCTGGGTCAAAATCATTCTGATGTTGCCAAGACTATTTTGGAATCAGAGGTTCTTTGTCAAAAATTAGTTGGCCATAATTTAGCAGTCCTTGGTCAAAATTATTCTGATATTGCTAAGACTGTTTTTGAATCAGAAGTTCTTTGCCAAAAACTAAATGGTCACGATTTAGCAATCCTGGGTCAAAATCATTTTGATATCGCTAAAACTATTTTGGAGTCAGAAGTTCTTTGTCAAAGACTAAATGGACATGATTTAGGAACTTTAGGTCAAAATCATTCTAATATAGCTATGCTGATTTTAAAATCAGAAGAGCTGTGCGGGCAGTTAGATGGATATGATTTAGCAACGCTAGGTGAAAACCTTTCTGATATAGCTATGCACATTTTGGAAACAAAAGATCTTTGCCCAAAATTAGATGGTAATCATTTAGCAATGTTGGGTCAAAATCATTCTAATATAGCTATGCACATTTTAAACTCAGAAGAACTTTGCCGACAGTTAGATGGATATGACTTAGCAAATCTTGGTCCAAATCATTCAGCGGTTGCTATGCATGTTTTAATGTCAGATACACTTTGCCAACAGTTGAATGGAGAGAATTTAGAAATGTTGGGTGAATTCTGTGTTGATGTTGCTATGCATATTTTAAAGACTGAAGCACTTTGCGAACAGCTTGATAGCAATCAATTAGAAGAGCTTGCTCAGCAACATTATAGGGTTGCCATGCATATTTTGAATACCCCGGTGTTATGCGAACGACTCGGTAATGATTCGGCAATACATGCAGCTGTACAGAAATTAAATTGTATTGCAAGTGAAGCTAAATGGTATCAATCCAATTTGCAGTTCAATACACTGAATGATATAGCTAGCAATATCGTAACAAGACCAAGGCCGTGATTACTAAGTCGAGGCCGCTAAAAAACATAACGCAATTTGCCTAAAGACTTTGGCGCCTTGTTTAATGATTTTGTCATTAAAATCAAATTTTGAATTATGACAGCATTCGCTTTTTTCGCCATTGGCTATAAAGAAGTAACATCCAGGAATTTCGTTTAAGAAATACGAAAAATCTTTCGCAGCACGGGCAGATCTGGGTTTTAGCCTTACATTCTCTTCACCAAAGCAAATCGTTGATTGCTTGTAAGGTGAAATTAGCTTCGGCAGGTTTGATTGATGATAGAGGTAAATAATGTATTTAGGCTCAGAGCGTAAAATGAATACAATGAATTTTTTCAAAGACTGATGCTTGTACGATTGCATTATGGTTATCAGAGATAGAAGTCTTAAGGAAAATCTTTAGTTCAATTGTGTTGTATGAAAAAATGGAAAATGAACAGTTAAAATGCTTGCAATCATTTAATGAACGCTTTGATCCTTTATGCCATGAATACTAGGCTTTTAATTAAATTAAAACTAACCATTCGAACAAACCCATTAAAATAAAGTCAATTGACTTGTTTGTTATTTTGAAAAAAGTTAACATTGCTTAATATTTTGATGAGTCTTCTCCTAAAGGCACACTGGAGAACTGGTAACCTTTATTCACCTAGTATTAATAGACTAAACGGGTTCATCGCTAAACACAACATTTAGTGATGATGCAATTTAATTTTCTCTATCACTAAATTTTTAATTAACGATAGAGGTGAATAATGAAACAAGGAACACACCGACTCTCCCTGTTAAAAGAAAGAGCAAGAAAAATACGAAAAATTGACTCCACTGAGAATGCTTCTGAAGCAACTTATTCACCTGTGGAACATGCATTAACGATCCCAGAAATTATTGCCAATATTTTATATCACTATCCTCACAGTGGTATTCTTGGTCAAAACAATATTATGACTGTTTCTAAATTGTGGCATAAGGTCCTCAAGGAAAACGATTTAATTGATGACTTCTCCTTTAAAAAACTGATTGAAGATTGTGTAAAATATCCTGAAGGTGTCATTCATATTTTAAAAGATAAAAGCTTGCAGCCATATTTAACAACAGAAAAATTATTTAAAATCATCAGTTGTCATAAAGCGTTTGCAATTCATTTTTTGCAGAATATAGATATAAGCAATAGTGAGCAAAAAGATGTTGCCATTTTGGCAAATTATCACAGCGAAGTTGTAATGTGTATTTTAGAAAAACTCAAAACATATGAAGGGAATGCTACATTTACTGGTCTTCTAATGAGGCTTGGGAAACAGGATCCTATTATTGCTGAACATATACTGAATACACCAGAGCTTATCAAAAGAGCTTCTTTAAGGCTGTTTTCAGAAATTAATCCTAATATTGCTATACGTATCCTTAATGAACCATTTGGTTATGGAAAGTGCACCAAACCAGGCCACTATTATCCCGTAGTCCTATTTCAATATCTTGAAGTCCTGATTGAAATTGGCAAAAAACAAAAGGGTTTTGAATTTCTTAAAGAATTAAATATAAATACACCAGAAGAATTTGTCTGCAAATTAGAAGACTGCGCTCTGAGATTGAGCAGAAATGTATTAAGCGAGATAGCCCTTTACAATGAAGAAGTGAGAATGAAAATTATGATGACACCTAGTCTTCGTAAAAAAGTTGGCAAATCATCCATTATTCATTTAGGAGAAGTGCATGCTAAAGCTGCTATGTATATTCTTGAGACAAGAATCTTACATTCCTATAATTCTTTTGATTCTGTCTTGGCTACTTTTGCTCGTCATATCACTGTAGCTAAATATATTTTTAATACGCCAGAATTATTTAATCTCTTGAGTCATGAAATAATTGTCAGTATTGCTTCAAAAAGTCATGAAATGGCTATGCATATCTTAAAGACAGAAGAGCTTTGTAAATTACTTGAAAGTAAAGACATTATAAAGTTAGGTTATGAAAATCCAACGGTTGCTAAATATATATTATCGACACCTGAAATTTGTGCAAAAATGATGACTGATGACATGTTTGCTTTGGCCAACAAACATTCTTTTGTAGTTAAAAATATCCTTGACACAGATGAATTTCGTAAAAGGATAGATGATACTCAGCTAATAAGCTTGGAATGCTTAAAATATAAAATTCGTAACTTTACTCCCTCAGCGATACAGCAGCAAGTCTGTAAACAAGCACAATTATGGAATGTGCTAACGAATGAGTTAGATGAAGATAACAATCATAATGATTCTGTAAGTTTAAGAAGAGGTTAATCATGATACGTAATCTACGTCCTCTCCCAAAAAAACGAATGAGCAAACGTCCCAAAGTGAGTTTACAAGGCGCTACTTTTGTATCTTACTCACCGGTTGAATATGCATTGTCACTTCCAGAAATAGTAGCGATTATTGCAAGTTTTTGCCCTTTATATAGTGTTCGTGGCAAAAATAACCTAATGACTGTTTCAAAGCTGTGGCATAAAGTCATTAGTGAAAGCGATTTTTATGATAATGTCTCATTTAGAAATCTTATTAAAGACTGTTTGAAATCACCAGAAGGAGTTATTTACATTCTCCGAGATGAAAAGTTGCTACCTTATTTGACAAAAGAAAGACTCCTTGAACTCATTGGTTGCCATAAAGAATTTGCTTTACATTTATTAGAAAATGAAATCATGAGTGGTTTATGTCAATATGACTTATTTCGGCTAGCAAGCCATCATCATGAAGTAGGGCTGTTTATTTTAAAAAATGAAAAATATAGAAAGGAATTTAGTGATGTGGGTGTGTCGAGCCTGGGCCACAACCATCCAAAGATTGCAGATTATTTATTTAATACCCAACCAAATATATTAGACTTAGCCATTAATGAAAAAAGTCATCCAGATATTGTTAGGCAGATGCTCAATCATTCTGATAATTTTAATAGATTATATGCTGTTGGGATTGTAAGAGACGTTGCATTTAAATATCTTGATGTCCTGGTAGAGAGCTGTAAAGACAAAAAAGCTTTTGAATTTTTAAAACGCTTTGAGATAAATACCCCGGCAGATTTTATTCAAAACTTAATAAATTTATTTGAGGGTGGATGGTTGAATTGGCAACATTTGATATATTTAGGCTGCCATCACGCTGAAATTGCTATAAATATTCTTAAAACTCCCACTCTCTTAGAGAATATTAATCCAGATGTAATTATTGCATTTGGCAGGTACCATAAAAGTGTGGCAATGCATATTCTCACCACTGAAAAAATCTATAAAAAACTTAATGGTAACAATCTATTTTCTGTGTGTAATTTCCATTTTGAAGCAATTGAATATCTTTTCAATCAACCTGAGTTACTAAAGAAAATTTCTATGTTTTTTATAAAATTTATAGCCTACAAACATCCGAAAATTGGGTTGGCTATTTTAAAGACGGAAGATTACTTCACTCAACTAACAAGTTCTGAATTAGAATGCATAGGATGTAGTGGGAACTCGGCTGTTATTGAACACATCCTATTAACAAGCGTACTTTATAATAAACTGACAATCGAAAATTTAGAAAAAATATGCCGTGCAAATCCAAGAGTAGTTAGAAAAATTCTTTATTCATCTCATTTGCATAAAGAAATTGAAGCATTTCATTTGGAACGTTTGCGAGTAGTAAATGAGTACATTTCTCAATTACCTCCTGTTGATATAGCCTTTGATGTTTCTAGATTGGCTAAATTGTGGAATGTAGAGAAAAATACGGTAGATAGTGTAGTAAATGCAACTCTTGCTATATGAATATTGAACTCAGAGGTTAAATATGAAATCAAGGCCTAGATAGATGTTCTTCGCAACATAACGAGTAAGCAAACGCCTCAAAATTCGCTCTTCAGAAATTGTTGTAGAGTCGGCCTATTAACCTATTGAGCACGTATTATCACTACCAGATGTAGCGACTATTGCAACTTTTTGTCCTTTGTATGTTATTCATGGCAAAAATAATCTGATGACCATTTCAAAGCTGTGGCATAAAGTTATTAGAGGAAGTGATTCTACCTATAAATGCAAAAACTGGGTTTTTAATTGAGTTAAAACTAGTTATTAGAACAATCTCATTAAAATATAGTCAAATGACTTGTTTTTTATTTTGAAAAAAATTAAGATTGCTTAATATTTTGATGAGTCTTCTCCTAAAGGAACATTAGAGAACTGGTAATTTTTTACCTAGTATTAACAGACTAAGCGGGTTCATCACTAAATTTATTTAGTGATGACGCATTATTTATTTTCCCAGTCACTAAATTTTTAATTTGATGATGGAGGTAAATAATGAAACAAGGTGCTGCCCCTTTAAAACGAAAAAGCAAACGTCAAAAAATTCATTCTTCTGAGGTCGTCACTACAACAGCTCACCATCTATTTGAGGAAGCATTAGCAGATCCAGTAATTGTTAAAAAGATATTGCATTACTGCCCTCACTACAGATTTTACGGCAAAAATAATATGATGATCGTTTCAAAGCAATGGCATAAAGTCATTAGTGAAAGCGATTTATACGAAAACAGCTCATTTCAAAAGCTCCTTCAAGATTGTCTAATATCACCTGAGGTAGTTATAGATATTCTCAGAGATGAAACGTTGCTTCCCTATTTATCGAGAAGAAAATTACTTGAACTTATCAGTTGCTATAAAGAGTTTGCTATTTATATACTGCAAATGGAGATATTCAGTGATCTAAGCTTATATGAAAAAGCTTTGCTAACACAATATCATCATGATGTCGCAATGTATGTTTTAAAAAATCCAAAATATTTCGATGAAAAGAATATGGATCTTGCGATAACGCTTGGTTGTCAGCATCCTCAAGTGGCGCAATTAATACTTGATAAAAAAATACCTTTAAGTACTACACAGTTATTAAGCCTTGCAAAAAGCAATTCAACTATCGCTAGGCAGATACTCAATGACAAAAAATGTGATACACAAAATATGCGAGACATAGCATTTTTACATCTTGATGTTTTGATAGATATTTGCAATGAGAAAAAAATATTTCCAATACAAGTTGATTTTAAGACTCCTGAAGAGTTTGTTCTTAACTTGGAACATATATGTCGTTATAATTTAGTGGATGATTTTGATTTACTTACGCTTGGAAAATTTCATTCTGAAGTTGCTATGCAAATAGTAAAATGCTCAGTCCTCCGTGAAAAATTATTTTTTAATGGTTTTACTTTGTATGGTGATTTTGTTGACATGTGTATCCTGCATAGAAACGTGGCAGAGTATGTTTGTGACACGCCCGAATGGTTAAGTAAATTGAACATTCAAGAACTTTATAGAATCGGTATTGTCCATCCTAAAGTTGCGATGGTCATTTTAAAAACAGAAACTCTTTGTGACCAATTGAGCAGTTCTACCATGGCAAACCTGGGGTGTCATCAAGAAATTGCGATGACCATTTTGAAAACAGAGAAGCTTTACAATCGATTAACTAGTCATGATCTGAGAAAGTTAGGATATAGCAATAATCCTTTGGTTGTTGAGCATCTATTAATGACAAGTGCATTTTGCAATAAGATAACACAAATAGATTTAATCGGAATTTGCTCTAAAAAACCTAGCGTGTTAAAGAAAGTTATAAGCTTACTTGCTTTAGATAAAAAAAATGAAGTGCATCTAAAGCGTTTGCAAGCGATTCAACATATTGCTAAGTTAGCTCCTTCTGACATTGCTGTTGCGATTTCACAACAATCACAGGCATGGAATGTAGAAACTAATCAAACAGAAGAGGTTGTGGTTGCAAAAGTTGTGCTACGTCCTTGAGGCGCACGTATCGTTCATTGCCACAATGCCCCAGAGAATGATAACGATATCATAACATAACCAAGACCTTAATCATGGAATAAGCTGATAGTTCGGCGCTAAAAAACCTAACGCAATTTGCGTAAAGACTTTGGCGCCTTGTTTAATGATTTCGTCATTAAAATCATATTTTGAATTATGACAGCATTCGCTTTTTTCGCCATTACCTATAAAGAAGTAACATCCAGGAATTTCGTTTAAGAAATACGAAAAATCTTCTGCAGCACGGGCAGAGCTAGGTTTTAGCATGACATTCTCTGCGCCTAAGCAGATAGCCGCTTGCTTTAATGCAAAATCAGCTTCAGCAGAAGTATTAATAGTAGGAGGGTAAATTTCATCAAATTGTTGTTCAATCGTAACTTGATGTTTCTTTTCTAGCAAGCTTAAAATTTGTTTAATCCCTGCCTTAGCAATTTCAAATTTTTCTCTTGATGGCGCACGAACGGTGCCTTGTAAATACGTAAAATTGGGTACCACATTCGTGGTGAAGCCACTTTTACATTGGGTCATGGTGATGATGGTGGGCTCTATCCCAATTGCTAAGTCATCGTGCAGCTGTCTTAATGCTAATATCACATCCGCAGCGGCAATGAGGGGATTAATGGTTAACTCAGGTTGTGCTGCATGACCGCCTTTACCATGAACATGTAAAGTAAATTCAAGATTACCATACATGGCACAACCCGGTTTGGTTAGCATCATGCCCAAAGGAGATCCAGGGTGATTATGTAAGCCAAAAATTGCATCGACTTTGGGATTTTCTAACACGCCTTCTTCTATCATAGCTTTGGCACCGGCACCCCCTTCTTCAGCGGGCTGAAAAATAAATTTTATTTTGCCAGTGAGTTGATCTTTGAGTTGGCATAAAACGTTAGCTGCAGCGAGCAGAGTGGCAACATGACCATCATGGCCACAAGCATGCATCACGCCCACATTTTTAGACTGATAGGGTAAGGCGGTTTCTTCCATAATCGGTAAAGCATCCATATCGGCTCGCAAACCTAATGTCTTGCCGGGTTTACCTGAATCTAAAATAGCGACCACTCCGGTTTTGCCAATGCCTGATTGGATAGGGAGTCCGAGATTTGTAAGTTCATCAGCAATCAGCTTGGCGGTTTGGGTTTCTTCATAGCGTAATTCAGGATGCGCATGAATCGTTTGTCGAATTTGACGATAATGAGGAAAAATGGCATCAATAATGGCTTGCATAAGATCCTTCCCAGTCAGCATAATTGCTTACCCTGTAATAGAGTAGCTTTCTTTATTAAATCACACTACATTGAATTAGCACTTTTTTATGAATGGAATATATCATGCAGATGCGCAAATTAGGAAAACAAGGATTGACTGTTTCAGCCTTAGGCTTAGGTTGTATGGGAATGAGCCAATCCTATGGGACGCCAAATGATCCACAGTCGATTAAAACCCTCCATCGTGCGATTGAGTTGGGTTTAACCTTTTTTGATACCGCAGAAGTCTACGGCCCTTACCGTAATGAAGAATTACTGGGAAATGCGCTCAAGGGTTATCGCCATAACGTGATCATTGCAACCAAATTTGGATTTCATATTGAAGACGGCAAAATGGCAGGCTTGAATAGTCATCCAACCCATATTCGTCAAGCAGTAGAAGGCTCATTACGCCGCCTGCAGACCGATCATATCGATCTACTCTATCAACATCGCATTGATCCGGCCGTCCCAATAGAAGAGGTAGTGGGAACCATGGGGTTGTTAGTGAATGAAGGCAAAGTACGGTTTATCGGCTTATCGGAAGCGGGTGAAGACAATATTCGTAGAGCACATCATATTTATCCATTATCAGCCCTACAAAGTGAATATTCAATCTGGGAACGTAACTTAGAAGAAGGCATCATTCCTTTACTACGTGAACTAGGAATCGGTTTAGTTCCTTTTTCACCACTGGGTAGAGGTTTTCTAACAGGGAACGCGAAAAGAGCGGAAGAATATCCGCAAGGAGATTATCGTAAAACCGATCCCCGTTATCAAGGCAAAAATTACGATGACAATATGCAGGTCGTTTCGGTTATACATCAATTAGCGAAAGCCAAAAATGCGACTCCTGCGCAAATTGCGCTAGCCTGGATTTTACACAAAGGAGAAGATTTGGTCGCCATCCCAGGTACCAAACAAGAAAAATATCTCGAAGAAAATCTCGGTGCCTTAACAATTCATTTAACAGCGCAAGAAATGCAACAGCTCGATGATACCTTACCCAAAACTGCAGGGCCTCGCTATCCTGAAAAACAAATGACTTATATTGACCGTTAAGTGGAGCTTTTTATGTCAGGATATAAAAAATTATTTTTTATCGGTTTATTGTGTCATACGCTGGTTACTCTTGCTGGGGTGCCCAGTGAAATTACACTTGAGGGTAAAATTTATCAAAAAGTCGATGAAAATGTGATGGGCAATCACAAATATTCTGTTTACATTCAAAATGGTGAAACACAGAGTAATTGGACATCGAGAGTGGCGGTTCATTATTTTATGGATGAAAAAGATCCCACCCAATTTGCGCAAACACAATTTAGCGATGCTGCAAAAATTGAAATGATTAATGGCGATAAAAAAAATATACTACAGTTTTTTGATACTATGAATCCCGTAGGAAAAATAGGGGATCCCATTACGTTTCAGCAAAATGTCTGGCGATATCAGTTATTAAATTATGATAAAGGGATAATGTCAGTTGAGTATTCGCAGCGAAAAATGCTGCCAAATCAATCATCGCCAGCAGCAACCCAGCAAATTGATAAAGGCATACAAGATGATATTAAATCTTTGCCGATTGAGAGATATTCGTTTTAGCGTTTTAACCAAGGAACATGATGAGTCGATTACCTTTAATTGAAATACCAGAGCCACTTGATGCGCATATTAAAGCATTAGGGGGGAAGCCGTTAAATCTTTATCGTGCGCTTTCGCACAACCCGCGGTTGCTTGAGAGCTGGATTGATTTTGCTTATACCTTACGAGACGGCAAAACACCTCGTCGATTAAGAGAGTTAATGATTTTACGAACAGCGCAAATGGCCCACTCAGCCTATGAATTGGCGCAACATTCTATCATGGCAAAAAAAGCTGGTGTTACAGAAAATGAAATAGCTGAGCTTGAAAATTGGCAACAATCTACTTTGTTTAATGATATCGAAAAAGCCGCTTTAAAACTCACTGAAGCTATCGTCAACAATCATATGACAGACGATATTTATGCAAATGCCGCGCAATATTTTTCCCATGTCGATATGATTGAACTGTTGTTAACTGCTAGTTTTTATTGCATGGTTCCTCGATTTTTAAATGCAATTGCCATCACCACCGAAGGTGAATCATCTCTACAATATAGGAAAATGGCCGATAACCTATTGGCATTTTAAGAAAAATAAACCTGTAAATATTGTAGGGTGACCTGTGGAATCAGGAATCGACTCATTCCCGAATACGGAGGGCAAAATCCAAGAAAGCATTTCTAATGCTTTAGTCAGGATTGCTCACACGAGTGTACTGGTTAGTATTCCAGTCGGGATGATTTGTGCAACCCTTGTGTATTTTGGCTTAAAACAAACCGGGGTGCCATTAGCTTATCTTGGAGCGTGGTATATTGCGCTGATGGCTATTTCAGTTGCCCGTTTATTACAAGTATGGGCCTATTTGGCTTCTCCTAAAAAAATCAATCTTCATCGTAAGTTATTTTCAATCGTCAGCGTCTTGTCTGGAGCCATCTGGGGAAGCGCAGGTTTTTTACTGATGCCTGAACAAAGCTTAATGGCACAGATGATGATTGTTATCATTTTAGCGGGGATTTCAGTAGGAGCCATTCAATCTTTGCAGGCTAATTTATTTTCAAGTATTAGTTTTGCAATGCTGGTTGCGCTACCAACCAGTTTTTGGTTTTTAGCACAAGAGGGTATTAGTTATCTTGTCTTAGCTTGCACGGTATTCACCTATGTGTTCTTTTTAATTGTCATTGCGGTACGAGGTAATTACCTTCTCAAGAAATCGTTAAAGTTACATTACACCAATGCTAAATTAGTTCAAGACTTAAGAATATCGAATGTCAATTTGCAAGAAAGCCTGTCTTCGATTAGCGATTTGGTCGAGCAATTAAAGAAATCAAAATTAGAGGCAGAAAAGGCTAATAATTTCAAATCAGAATTTGTTGCTAATATGAGCCATGAGTTACGAACGCCTCTCAATGCGATTTTAGGCTATAGCGAAATCTTGCTCGAAGAAGCGAAAACGGAAGGATTACAGAAATACGTTGAGAAACTAGTGAAAATAAATAATTCAGGTGCACATTTATTAACATTGGTGAATGACATATTAGATTTGTCAAAAATTGAATCAGGAAAAATGGATGTCTATTTAGAAAACGTTGCCGTCATGCAATTGGTTAAAGAAGTTGAAAGTATTTTAGGGCCATTATTCGCGCAAAATAAAAATTCATTTTCTGTTAAAATCATGGGTGACATTCCTGTGATTCATACTGATCTGATTAAATTAAAACAATGTTTAATCAACTTGCTCAGCAATGCCAATAAATTTACGAAAGAAGGTACGGTTCAATTATTAATTGAGAACCAGAAAATTAATGATGAAGCATTTGTTTCTTTTTCAATCATTGATACCGGGATCGGTATCCCACCTGAGCAATTTCCCAATCTTTTCAAAATATTTTCTCAAACCGATTCTAAAGTTGCCAGAAATTTGGGAGGAACAGGGCTTGGTCTTTATTTAACAGATAAACTCTGTAAATTATTAGGAGGGGCTGTTAATGTCAAGAGTGAGCTTGGGAGAGGTTCAACCTTTATTATAACCTTACCTCAAAGGCTTAATTAATTATTGTCCAACCTCCGCCCCTTGAAAATGGTTTAATATGCTGAATTATACAGGATATTTGTTATTTATTGATGTTTATTTAAGATGTCGTAACTTTAAGCGGCAGTATATACTATTCAATATAAGTAAAAAGAACGAGCCGTCCGATGGTTATTATTACAGTAGTCTGTTACGTATTAAAGCTAAGTTGAAACGAGTAAATCTAATGACTAGAAAAATGCTGATAATAGATGATGATGTAAATAACTTGGAAATCATTGAGGGATTTCTGAGGATGGGCAATTTTCCTGAATATCAATTCATAAAATGCAAGAGTGCTGAAGAAGGATTAAAAGAGCTTATCAGCTATTGTAAAGAAATAGATATTATCATTCTCGATCAGATGATGCCTGGAATGTCAGGCTTGGAGCTTGTCACCAAAGTAAAAGCCGATCCCCGTTTTTCACATATTCCGATTGTGATGCAAACAGCATCGAATGATAAATCTAAACTGGTAGAAGGCTTTAGATTGGGAATTTACCATTATCTAACAAAACCTTATCTATCAAGTGTTTTTAATGCCATCATCAGAGGTGCGCTAGACTTTTTTAATCACCAACGTGAGCTGTCAATTGCATTGGAACATTCTAGAGTCTTGTATGATTGTATTGAAAATGCTTCATTTACGATCAATAACTTAGAACAAGCCAGTAAAATGAGTGTCAGTCTTGCACAACTTTTTCCTTATCCTGAGAAAGTGGCATTAGGTATTTCAGAGATTTTAGTCAATGCAATCGAGCATGGTAATTTGAATATAACTTACGAAGAAAAGACAGAATTAAATTTAAAATCGCAATGGAAACAAGAAGTAGAACGACGCTTGGTTTCAGAAGAAAATAAAAACAAACAAGTGACGATTCATTTTATTAAGAAAAAAGATGAAATTATTTTGAATGTTAAAGATGAAGGCGAAGGATTTGATTATGCGCGCTTTTTAGAGTTTGACCCCAGTCGTAGCACGCATAATCATGGGCGTGGTATTGCCTTTGCCAATAATATCAGTTTCGATCGCTTAGAATATGTCGGCGTGGGCAACCAGGTTAACTGTATCGTTAAGTTGTAACGCTACCGGCATCATATTCATTGGTGTCACATCAGAATGACTTACTATATTAGGTGATGATTCTAAGCCAGGGATCTCTATCGTTTTTGACTCCAGTACATCTTCTATTTTCAATGTGGTCGCTTTGCTTAATGCAGGTTGTTCACGACTAAATTGGTTTGCAATCTTATGAATGGTATTCGCCACATCCCATGAAAATAAATCACTGAATGATAACGTATCAGGCGTTGATGCAGAATCTGAATCATTTGTTAATAAATTGACAATGTCATATTGCCCATGTCGAGAAGCAATGGCTTTTGCATCATAACCTGCTGCATTGGTGATGTTGATATTTGCGCCATATTGCAACAATAATGAAGCGATTTTTAAATTACCTATCTCAGCGGCAACCATCAATGGGGTTTGATCAGCGGTATTTTCAACGGCATTGGCATCAACACTTTTCTCAAGTAACAGTTGGGTTAATTCAACGTGTCCGTGCTTTACCGCTTTATGCAAATAACTGTTGCCAAATATTTCAACCAGTGTACGAGCATTATCATCGTCAAGCGAAAGTATTTTATGCACAGGATCGAATTGCTGAGCTTGCAATGACATATTAATGAATTTATTCATGGAATATAAGCTCACATCCAGCGCTTCTGGAGAAGCTTGGTTCGGTTCATTTTCCACCGATTTTTCATTGGAATGAAATTGGTAGAGTGAAAAATCCTTCAATTGGGTATCATATCCAATCGAGCTCAGGATCTTGTGGCTTACCCATTCTGCAGATTCGGTTTCAAAGGAGCCATTATATTCATTACAATCATAATAGGCGTATTTGCCTTCTGCGGTAATATAAACAGCCAGAGCATGGCCACCGATGGAAGAATAAACCCCTAAATCAACCCATGAGTTTTTCCATTGATGTGCGATACGTAACATATCTGGGAGTTCTTGGGCATTAATGTCTGTTCCGGCTTTTTTCAAGAAAGCGAATACATTGGTCAGGGTATGCTTATTATCGCTGACCAGTTCAAAGTGCTGAATTCGGTCATCTTGCGTATATTTATGATTAGTTACATCTTTTGCTTTTAAATGAGCAAACCAGGATAAATCATTAATGGTATGTTCAAATAATTTTATACCATTACCATATTTTTTCTGTAGCGCTTCTGACATCCCATGCTGGCCATATAATGAGTAGATATTGCCATTCCACTTCGAGATGTAGCTTTGAATTTCTTTAAATTGGTGGGGTTTGTTGATGCCGTTATAATAAGCAAATAAAAATGACCATCCGTTACAATCACCATTGGCATTGAGGGGATTGATACGCATTGCGCCCTCATGCACAGAAATCTGACCAAGGTATGAAGTTAATTGATTATAAATATTCCCTTGCGATAAATTCGTGTAGGTATGGTATTGATTGTACGGCATATAAAATTCATCTAACTCAATTAATAAGTTAGGCATCCTACAATTTATTCAAGTGTTTGGCAACCGCTTATCGAGCAATTTGTTGAGATTGTCAGGAAATAAGAGAAGCGGGGATATGCAGTATATTTGGATTTAGGGTAAAAATCCCCCGCTCGCTTGAAGAGCGAGCTGCCCCCTTTTATTCAAAGGGGGCGAATAAGAAGTAGGTATCAGCTCATACAAAAGATAACTTTGGGATTGGAATTGCCCCCTTTGAATAAAAGGGGGCAGCTCGCATAGGCGAAGCCGCGAGCGGGGGATTTTTATCTTAATTTGGTTTCATTTTGTTAAACATTAAACCTAAAATGCATCACATCGCCGTCTTTAACGATATATTCTTTCCCTTCTAAGCGCCATTTACCCGCATCCTTTGCGCCTTGCTCACCTTTATATTGAATAAAGTCGTCATAAGAGATCACTTCTGCGCGAATAAAGCCTTTTTCAAAGTCAGAATGGATCTTACCCGCCGCTTGCGGAGCAGTTGCGCCCACAGGAATGGTCCAAGCACGTACTTCTTGTACCCCTGCAGTAAAGTAGGTTTGTAAATGCAACAATTCATGGCCAGAACGGATCACCCGATTTAAACCAGGTTCAGCCAAATTCATTTCAGCCAAAAATTCGATTTTATCGTTATCATCCAGATCGGCAATTTCAGCTTCCATTGCACAGCAAACCGCAACAATAGAACCACCTTCTTCTTTAGCAATTTCTTCAACCATTTTCAGGTAGGGATTATTCTCAAAGCCATGCTCATCGACGTTGGCAATAAACATCGTTGGCTTGATGGTAATTAAGTGTAAGCTTTGAAGAAAGGGTAGGTGTTCATCTTCAATTTTAAAAGTGCGTGCGGGCAGCCCTTTATTTAAATGCGCTTGCAAACCTTCTAAAATCTCGAGTTGCACTTTGGCTGCTTTATCGCCAGCACGAGCCACTTTTTGTACACGTAATGTCGCTCTATCGATAGCATCCAGATCGCTCAACACAAGCTCAGTATTAATCGTTTCAATATCATCCTTGGGTGAAATTTTGCCCGCAACATGGGTGACATCATCATTATCAAAACAACGCACCACGTGCGCAATCGCATCGGTTTCGCGAATGTTTTGTAAAAATTTATTACCTAAGCCTTCCCCTTTAGATGCACCTTTGACAAGACCTGCAATATCAACAAATTCCATCGTCGTGGGGAGGATTTTTTGTGGTTTCACAATCGCCGCCAGGGCATCTAAACGCAGATCAGGAACAGGCACAACGCCAACATTCGGCTCGATAGTGCAAAAAGGATAGTTTGCCGCAGCAATGCCTGCTTTGGTTAAAGCATTAAATAGGGTAGATTTGCCGACGTTAGGCAGGCCGACGATGCCACATTTAAATCCCATATGGACTCCACTATTAGAAAATTATTTTGCCACGGTATGTAGCACATTCATGGCTTTATCGATATTGCCTTTTAAAACATCGGGTAACACGGTTAATGCATGTTCGATAGCGGTATTGATAGTTTGTTCTTCACTTTTGGAAGGGCGATTAAGCACATAATTGGTGACATCGTGCTTATTACCAGGATGCCCAATACCTAACCGTAAACGATAAAAACCTTTGGTATTTAATCGGGCGTCAATATCACGCAGACCGTTATGACCGCCATGGCCACCATCAAATTTTAAACGAGCACTACCAACCGGGAGATCCAATTCGTCATGCACCACTAAAATTTCAGCAGGAAGGATTTTGTAAAACTGTGCAATCGCCAGAACGGCTTCGCCACTTCGGTTCATATAGGTCATGGGTAATATAACGCGACAAGTTTGATTGCCACTTTGTATTTGAGCAACGTGACCTTTAAATTTATTTTCGGGTTGGAGCTGCGCGCGCGATTGCTCGCATAAACGCTCAGCGAGCCAAAACCCGACATTATGACGGGTGTTGGCATATTGCTGACCGGGGTTACCCAACCCAACGATGAGTTGGATCCCCCTTGAAGCGCTATTACTTTCAGACATGATAAATCATTTTCAGTAACGCTTAACCTGCTTTGGCTTCTTTGCCTTTTGGTTCTACTTCAGTGGTTGGTGTCTCAGATTCAGTTTCATCTTCTTCTGGACGCTTGGATTTAGCAAGGCTGACAACCGGTAAATCATCTTCATGGCTATGAACAACGCTGGTTAATTCAACGCCTTTAGGAAGTTTGATTTGTGATAAATGCACAATGGTATTGAGTTCAGCATTAGATAAATCGACTTCAATAAACTCAGGCAGATCACGTGGTAAGCATTTTACTTCTAACTCAACCATATGATGGGTCCAAGTACCGCCACCCAAGGTAACGCCAGGCGCTTCATTTTCACCTAAGAAGTGTAATGGCACATGCATAATGATTGGCTTGTTCTCGCTAATGCGAAGAAAATCCATATGAAGAACACGTGATTTATAGGGGTGACGTTGAATGTCTTTTAATACAACGCGTTGTTTTTTGCCATTACTCGTTAAGGTCAAAATATGGGAATAGACCGCTTCATTTTCGAGTGCTTTGGTTACATGAAAATGATTTAGTGCAATAGATTCTGGTTTGTCATCACCACCATAAACGACGCCTAAAACAAGATTTTCGTTGCGCAGACGGCGGCTCGCACCTTTCCCATGCGCTTCACGTGGCTGATATTCGATTTCAAAAGCAAATTTTGCCATGACAGGACTCCGGTTTAAGAAAATAAATAGCTCTATCGCGACCAATAAAGCTGATTAAGTGCGCGAGTATATACCATTTTCACGCCCCAAGACAGGCATACGCTTGCCATTTTGGATTTATGAGAGCTATTGATTGTGGGGGCTTTCGCTTACCCCAGTCATGTACGAGCGTGCATGCTGGGGAATTCGCTTAAATTTAAAAGGATTTTATTTTGATGTCAGTTATAAAACTGAAAACATGGAGCTAATGGACTCTTCGTTGCTGACGCGACGAATGGCTTCAGAAAGCATGGCATCAATGCTCAG
Source organism: Candidatus Berkiella aquae (assembly GCF_001431295.2). Lineage (NCBI taxonomy): Bacteria > Pseudomonadati > Pseudomonadota > Gammaproteobacteria > Candidatus Berkiellales > Candidatus Berkiellaceae > Candidatus Berkiella > Candidatus Berkiella aquae. Next base: position 977,502 of record NZ_LKAJ02000001.1, read on the forward strand.
TTGGCGAATTTTACGGCAGTTTGCTGCTGCTTCGCTTAAAGTGATGGTATCGGTGACGACGAGTTCATCGATAGTTGAATTTTCAAGATTGGAAATGGCATTCCCAGATAAAACAGGGTGGGTGCAATACGCAACGACTTTGGTTGCGCCTTCTTCCTTTAATGCAGCAGCAGCCATACAAAGTGTTCCTGCTGTATCAACGATATCATCCACCAAGATACAGGTGCGGTTGGAAACATCACCGATAATGTTCATCACGCGTGCTTCATTGGGCTGTGGACGACGTTTATCGATAATGGCAAGGTGTGCATCATCAACACGTTTAGCAATAGCGCGAGCCCGCACAACACCACCAACATCGGGTGAGACGATAACCGGGTTCTCATATTTTTTCTTTAAAATATCGGCAAGCATAATGGAAGAACCATAAACGTTATCGACCGGCATGTTAAAGAAGCCTTGGATTTGGTCGGCATGTAAATCGACGGTGAGTAATCTATCAATTCCAACAGCGGCCATCATATCAGCAACCACTTTTGCAGAAATAGGCACACGAGCAGAACGAACACGTCGGTCTTGTCGTGCATAACCAAAATAGGGAACGACTGCCGTGATACGTAAGGCGCTAGCGCGTCTTAAGGCATCGGTTAATAACAGCAATTCCATGAGATGATCATTGGTTGGCGCACAGGTTGATTGAAGAATGAAAACGTCTTTACCGCGAACATTTTCTAAAATTTCAATATTAATTTCACCATCGCTGAATCGGCCCAACGTGGCATTTCCTAGGGTGACATCAAGATGTTCTGCAACACTGGTGGCAAGCTGACGATTGGCATTCCCACTAAAAATCATCATATCGGTCACGATGGAGCCCTGCTATTTCATTGGTTGGATAAATTGGCTGGGGTGCTAGGATTCGAACCTAGGTATGCGAGGATCAAAACCTCGTGCCTTACCACTTGGCGACACCCCAATTATGCTCTTTCGTATTGAAGCCTAACTCTTTTCACTGCTTCAACAGCGGGAGAGTGATTTACCCCTTGGGCAACAAAACCGGTCAGATGAGTTGGTAATGCTTGGATTACCTCATTCGCTTTTTGTTTCGTATCGAAACAAGCGAAGACACTTGCACCTGAACCACTTAGCCGGGGCTCTCCGAAGTTAGACAACCACTTCATTGCGTCATCAACTTCTGGATAACGACGGCGCACGAGTGGTTCAAAATCATTTCTTAACTCACTAAAGTTGTTTTTAAACTCTCCCTTAGCGAGGTGCTCTATTCTGAAGGCTTGCGTGTTTCTTGTCAATTCAGAATCTGCATACATTTTTGCACTGATGACTTGGCAAGGCGGAGTAATGATTGCTAACCAACTTTCACTTAAGGTGATGGGGGTGAGCTGCTCGCCAATCCCTTCTGCCAGTGAAGCAACGCCTTTGATGAAAATCGGAATGTCAGCGCCAAAGCGTAATCCCAATGCCATCAACTCATCCACAGACCAATTCAGATCCCATAATTCGTTTAAGGCTAATAGCGTTGTTGCTGCATTAGAGCTGCCACCCCCCAGGCCAGCACCTAAGGGTAATCGTTTATGAACGGTGATAGTGATGCCTTGTGCAACATTAGCCTCGGTTTGCAAAGCGTTGGCAACCCGATAAATTAAATTCGATTCATTGGTAATGCCGAGCATATTGTCAGGCTTGAGAATGATTTGCTTATCGTCATGTAAAATGAATTCAAGCTCATCGCCATAGTCTACAAATTGAAAACAAGTTTGTAACAAATGATAACCATCACTGCGCTGGCCTGTGATATGTAAAAAATGATTAACCTTAGCAGGGGAGGGTAAACGGATTGTTTTCATGTTAATTCCAGATTGTCTAACCCTGTTTGCGCTTGTCCTGCATAGCTGAATCACGCCGAAGCTTTCTTGGCTCGGCGTAGCATTCGCGAAACCGGGAGCGAAGGCGGATTAGCGAAGCAGGAAGCGGGGATTTTATCTTTACAGTTGCTTCCAATTATTAATAATCATTTTCACTTTCACTTTACCATTCGTTAACAAAATTTTGCTGGGTAATGGTGCAAACGCTGATCGATGATATTCTTGATATTCAACGTGCCAGCCTTCTTGTTCTAACGAAGCTAATAAACCTTTGTCATTAAATTGTTTGCTATTCACTTTAACATTGGTGACCGGCATACCGCGCATCCAATAACGCAAACCACTCAAAGGCACATGCCAACCCGCAACTTTATGCAATAAAGCTTCTGGGGTTCTTGCCGTTGAAACATTGCCATTGGCTTCTTTGAGTTCTACATGGTGAGGGCTACCAATAATGTAAGCACTTTTAGCACCAAAAGGACCAAAGATTTTAATTTGATAAAAATCACCTTGTTGTTGCCAGACAAAAGAAGCATTACCCCCTTTGCTACCTTGCGTCACGGCTAAGCGACCTTCAGCTTGCCATTGATTGATGGCATCTAATTGTTTCTCGTTACTTTGCCATTGTTTTTCGAGTGCTGGAGATGAAGGAACCGCTTGTGAATTTTTTTCCGGGTTTGAAGCGCAGCCTGCAAGCAACAGTAGTAAAAGCGCAAGCACGTTAAATCGATTCATTTTGTTTGATCCTTTGCAAGATATATCCAATGCACTTCTTAAAATGTGATGAGTATATAGCAGTTGCGCTTCAAAATGCGAAGCCTAATTGAAGGGTTTTCTTTTGTTAGGCAAAAAAACCGATTTTGACATTCGTGCAAACGCCCTGAATTTTTCAGAATAACATGAATATCAACATGTTTTTTTCAAACAATTGCTGTTATAGTTGCACACCTGAATTTTATTGAGGAGTGCAGTTAATGATGGGCGCCAATTACAGAAATAAAGTAAGATGTTTGACTAATATTGGTGCGTATTTATTAATAGGTATACTCTTAAGTCAGCCACTGGTGGCAGCAGTATCTTCTGTGCAAGCAAGTGATGACGTCAAAATTAGTGAGAGTGTTACCAAGTCCTTATCTGCAACGCGTTCATTTAAATTCAAGCCGTTCCAATTAATTCCCGCTGCGCAAGCGAAAGAAAAAACAAAATCCTCTTCAGTCAAAGCGCAAGATCTGCAAAACCCCGTTTCAAAAACCAGTTCATTTCAAGGCATTAATCCAAAAGTATTAAATTTGGCGCTAAAAGCACATCGCAAAGCGCATACGATGGGGATCCCACGTAAACAATTTTTAACTGTTATCGATTATTCCTTACCTTCTACGTCACGTCGTTTATGGGTGCTTGATATGACGCGCAATAAAGTGGTTTACAATGCCCACGTAGCGCATGGTTCAGCGACGGGTGATAATCATGCCAAACATTTTTCTGATGCACATGGCAGCCATAAGTCGAGTTTAGGGTTATTTTTAACCGGTTCAACCTATCAAGGTAAACATGGTACTTCTCTCACATTGCATGGTTTGGAAAAAGGTTTTAATGGCAATGCTGCAAGTCGTGCGATTGTGATGCATCCCGCAGGTTATGTGAATGAAGGCATGATTAAGAGCATGGGGCGCATTGGCCGTAGTTGGGGCTGTCCTGCGTTGAGTTATAGCGTGGCAGGTCCTATTATCCAAACGATTAAAGAAGGCTCATTAATTTTTGCTTACTATCCTGATAACAAATGGTTGAATAATTCACGCTTTTTATGAAATTTCATTCCTAATTTTTATCATCCTCGCATTTCGTCAATTTTTTGACATTGACGAAATTTATTTTAGGAGTTATAAGTTATGTAACCCATAAGACGAGGATGAATCATGGATAGAACAAAATCTTCTTTAGGCTTACTAGTCGCAACCGCATTATTAGCATCCACTGCTGCGCAAGCATGGGAAGGCAACTGGTTATTAGGTGTGTCTGCCGGTGGCGCTTGGCACAACAATGACGATGTTGGTTTTACCGTTACCGATGGAGTAACCGTTGAAAGCGGCACGTTCTCTACCGACAACGATAGCCATTTTATTTGGGGCTTTTTAGGTGGTTACCAAGCACGTTGCAATAGCTGGTTATTCGGTGCGGAACTCAACGTTGACTGGCGTGGTGATCATGATAATCATGCTTCTACTACTTCAGTTCTTTTAGGTGGCCCTGTTTCAGGTACGCTTTCACGTAGCAATGATGCTGTTTGGGGCCTAACCGCACGTATCGGTTATGAAATGTCCCGTTATTTTATGCCCTACATTCGTTTAGGTGCAGATTATGCACATAAAGACTTTGACTTCACCTTTACTGATGCTGCTGGAAATGTATTAAGTGGTGATAGCGGTAAAAGTAAATGGGGTTTTGTTGGTGGTGTTGGTCTTGAATTCCCTCTGGGCATGTTCTGCAACAATCTCTCGTTAAGAGGTGAGTGGGATTACCATAGCAGAAAGCATAACCACGATTCTGTAACTGCTGTTGCTGCTGATGGTACGACTGCTGTGTTAAATGCTGGTAATCGTCATGAACAATCAGCAAGAGCTTCATTAGTCTACAATTTCTAATTAGCTGTACGACACCCCAAATTTTGCAAAGTGCTGTAAAAGCACTTTGCATTTTTCACTTGATACCCTTCACAGATGAATCTCGGTGTTGTTGGCTTCGTGTGTGGGTATAAAAGCTGCTTTTAATTGATCGCACGCGAAATCAAACGCCTCATTAGCTAATGGTAATTTATTATAAAAACGTAAAAAACCATGAATCATGCCAGGAAAGCGTTTAGCTTTCACGACCGTTTGATGCGCTTGTAATTTTTGGCCATAGGCTTCACCTTCATCTCGTAAGGGATCGCATTCTGCGGTGATGATAGTTGCTGTGGGGAGCTGATTAAAATTGGGGTTTACTAAGGGAGATGCCAGACCATCTTGGCGGTATTTACCTGCACTGAAAACCATTTCTTCTAGATAATCAATAAAAGTGATATCTAACAAATAACCGTGTGCAAAGTCCTTTTTAGACGGATAATCATGTGAGAGATCGACCATCGGATAAATCAGGGTTTGATGACGCACAATATCTAAGCCTTCATCACGTAATAAATGGGTGAGAGAAGCGGCAATATTTCCACCGGAGCTTTCTCCCCAAATCGCAATTTTGTTTGCATCAATACCTAAAGTGTTAGCCTCAAGGTGGATCCATTTGATGGCATCCAAGCATTCGTATAAGAATTCCGGAAATTGACATAAAGGTGCAAGCCGATGGGAAATATAAAGAATTTTCATTCCAAGTTTGTTTGCAAGTAAACTACAATACTCATTGCAAGAGGCCATATGATTAATGATGTAACCCGTTGCGGATAAGAAAATAACGGCAGGGAGTGAGGTGGTATCATCGATTTGTGCCGGCGTATAACAACGTACGGATAGATCGTCTCTGATTTGAAAATCGCTGGCTGCAACAGGCGCAATCCTTAAATGGGGTAAGCGCAAAATTTCCATGATTTGTTCGGGTGTATATTGGTGGAGTTTGCCAAATCCACTGCGATAAACCATGTTCACTAAACGTTCAAGGGTGGGATCTAAAGGCATAAATCGTATCGTCCTTGGTATTTGGGGGAATATTGAGAGAGTATACCAAAACGATTAAAGATATTTTACCCCCTGACAACGCCATTGAGACGGGGCGTTGCGGATAAACTGCGGTAAGTAGCGTTGAAATCTGTTCCTTTCTACTTCCCGGTTTGTCCGAGGGATCCTGGATTCATAGAAGACGGAATTATTTTTTCATCACGCGTTTCATGGTATCGATAACATTTTCGTGCTTAGGATGTTGTTCTAGCGCTTCATTCCAGACTTGTTTAGCGCCTTCAAAATCTTTCATTTTCCACATCACTTCACCTAAGTGAGCGGCAATTTCTGCATCAGGCATGATTTTAGCCGCTTTTTTAAGGGTTTCTAAAGATTGTGGATATTTACCCATTTTATAATATAACCAACCAACGCTATCTAAAACAGAAGCGTTATTAGGTGCAATTTTTAGGGCATAAGATAAATATTTTTCTGCTTCATCATAGCGGTTGGTTTTATTCGCTAACATGAATCCTAAAGCATTTAATGCATCAACATGATTAGGTTGAATGCTCAAAATGGTTTTGAGATCGGTTTCGGCCATATCCAGCTGTTCCAATTGATCGGCCACTAAGCTTCTGGCATAGAGGAGGTCGATGTCATCATGCGCAAGCTGTAAATTGTCATTAATCAAACCTAATGATTCTTTAAAACGTTTAGATTTGTTTAATACGTCGATTTTGGCAATCAAAATTTGTTTTCTATCACTATCATCGTTAGGTTGGGTTCTAGATAAAACGGTTAATGCTTCATCATAACGTTTATTGTCAGTCAGTAAAACGCTTGCTCGAATTTGTGATAAGACATGAAATGGCCCAGTCAGCACTTGTTGAAATTGATCAATTGCTTGATTGGTGTTATTTTTCATTTCCGACACTCTGGCCAAAAAGTAATAAGAAATATCTTTACTTTCTGGGATATCACTACTTCTTTTAAGAATTTTTTCCGCTAAATCATACCAGCCTGCTTGAATACTGATTCTGGCAAATTGTAGCAATTCATCACTGGTCAATTTGGGATTACTGACAATCTGTGAAACTTGTTCTTGCGCTTCTTTTTCAAAGCCGTTATCGAGTAAGAATTGGGCATAGTATTGTTTGAGGATTGAATTATCGGGATATTCGCTGGCTTGTTTATCGATAAACTGTTTGGCAGCTTCTTTGCCGTTATTACGTAAAAGCGCTTCTGTATAAAGTTGTATCGCATTAGTCGCTTGTGGATTCATTTTAAATGCACTTTCACTGAGCGCTAACGATTTTTTGTCTTCGCCATTATAAAGATAGATTTCACCAAGTGCTAAGTAAGCGCTAGGAATGGTCTTTTCGACTTCAGTTAACTGTTGTAGCGCTTGAATAACTCGCGTATTGTCTTCCTTTTTTTGGAGTTGACGGTAAAGCAGCAGGTAATATTGCAGCGCTTCCTCTGGATTTTGCACCTCAGCTTGGCGTAAATAGGGGATTGCATTTGCAACCTGATCTAATCGTAAATATAAGGCAGCAGTGGTGATTTGGGCTTCTAAGTTTTCAGGAGCCGCTTTTGCCCAGATAACGGCAGGCTCTATGGCCACCTCTAATGAGGAAACGGTTAGTGCAATTTGGGTTGCTCTTGCTGCGACCGCTGCATCTTGGGTTTCTTTGGCAGCAGCGATATAATTTGCCAACGCAACGTCGGGATGCTCTCTATCCAAGGCCATTTCGGCAGCCATGAGTTGAAATAAGCTCTCAGCAGGGAGTTGGGTCTTAGAGGTCTTCGTCTTTTCTTGTATGATAAGAGCACTTTGCTCGGTGGCAGCCAATTGTTGTTGGGGCTGGGCACTCGCGAGGTGGAGTTCAGGGACTATAAACAGAAGCGGTAAAAAGAGTGTAGCTGCCTGCTTCATAAAGTATCCTTACTTTTATGATTTTGTAACGTGATTAACTAATTTCCTTCTTAATCACAACATCGGCAGCGAATAACAAATCGTAAGAGATAATTAATTCAGTAATTTAAGTGACCAAGCCGTGTTATTAACGTTAGGGATCAGTCATAAAACAGCACCCATTGATGTTCGGGAGAAGCTGGCGTTCACCCAGGAAAATATTCCTGGTGTGTTGGCAGCCCTTTATGGAGAGATAGCGCTTGAAGAAGTTGCTCTTCTTTCGACTTGCAATCGAACTGAGTTTTATTTCAGTACGCAAAATCAAGCGAATACTTCCTTTAGACAATTACAGTCCTGGTGGAAAAACTATTTGACACCCCAATTTGATATGACGCCTTACCTTTATATGTATACCGAAGAGCATGCGGTAAGGCATGTGATGCGTTTGGCTTGTGGTTTAGATTCGATGGTAATTGGAGAGCCACAAATTTTAGGCCAACTCAAAATAGCTTATCAAACCGCTTCGCAATCTGGTGTGGTTGGCAGAACTTTATCACGATTATTCCAAACCAGTTTTTCAGTTGCTAAAAAAATTCGTACCCAAACCGGGATTGCGTCCCATCCGGTATCGATTGCTTATGCTGCAACCACCTTGGCTAAGCAAATTTTTTGTGATTTAAGCCAAGCAACCGTTGTTTTAATTGGGGCAGGTGAGAATATTGAACTGACTTTGCAACATTTATTAGCAAAGCAGGTAAAACGAATCATTATTGCAAATCGCACGGTAAGCCATGCAAAAGCATTGGCTGAACGTTATGGTGCGATGGCCGTGGGACTGAATGAATTAGGATGGTGTTTGCAGCAGGCCGATATTGTTATCAGCTCCATTGCGAGCCCTAAACCGGTTGTGACTAAAACACATGTAGAACAAGCTTTTACCAAACGTCGGCCATTATTTATGGTTGACTTAGGCGTTCCGCGAAATATTGAGCCTGATTTAGCGCATAGTGAAGATATTTATTTATATACGGTTGATGATTTACAAGGCTATGTGAATGAAAATCTGAAAACCAGGCAAAATGCGGCGAAAGATGCTGAAGTATTGATTGAGCATGCATCGGGTGCATATATGGAATGGATGTCAGCGCAGGCGCAATTAGCCACCGTGCGGCAATTGCGTCTTAAAGCACAAGATATTAAAAATCATGCATTGTCGGCGGCAATCAATCGTTTGCGAAGAGGGGAAGCACCTGAAAAAGTGTTAACTCAATTTGCACATCAGTTAACCCAAAAATTACTCCATCAACCGACAGTGCAGTTGCGCCAAGCAAGTCTTGAACAATCAGAAGAAAAAATAACGGTAGTCAAAGAATTATTCGATTTAAGTGATTAAGTAATGAAACCATCTATTCAAATGAAATTAGCAGGACTGGTTGAGCGTCATGAAGAAGTAGGCATGATGTTAACCGAACAATCTACGATTCAAAATCAAAATAAATTTCGTGAATTATCGAAAGAATATGCTGATCTTGAACCCTTGGTTGTGACTTTTAAAAGTTATCAAACCTTATTAGACCAGCAAGTATCTGCCAAAGCGTTACTCAGTGAAGATGATGCAGAGATGCGTGAGATGGCTGAAGAAGAGCTAAAAGAGGTTGCTGTTAAGATTGAAGAAATTGAGAAAGAACTGCAACTCTTTTTGATACCCAAAGATCCGGATGACGATAAAAACGTCTTTTTAGAAATTCGTGGGGGCGCAGGCGGTGATGAAGCTGCGATTTTCGCTGGCAATCTATTTAGAATGTATAGCCGTTATGCGGAACAAAAGCGTTGGCGAGTTGAAATTATTAGTGAAAGCTTTGGTGAACATGGTGGTTACAAAGAAGTGATCGCGCGTATTATTGGGCAAGATGTTTACTCCCATATGAAATTTGAATCAGGAGCACATCGGGTACAACGTGTGCCTGAAACCGAAGCACAAGGGCGAATTCATACTTCAACTTGTACGGTTGCCGTGTTGCCTGAGGCGGAAGAAATCGAGAATGTCACCATCAACCCGGCTGAATTACGCATTGACACGTATCGTGCTTCGGGTGCAGGTGGTCAGCACGTCAATAAAACCGACTCAGCCGTGCGCATCACCCATCTTCCAACCGGTATTGTAGTTGAATGCCAAGACGAACGTTCGCAACATAAAAATCGCGCGAAAGCCATGTCATTGCTGCAATCCAAAATTTTGAATATGCAAAAAGAAGCACAAAGAGTGGAACAAGCGTCAACACGCAAAAGTTTGGTAGGCACAGGCGATCGTTCAGAGCGTATTCGTACTTATAACTTCCCACAAGGTCGCGTGACTGATCATCGTATTAATCTCACGCTTTACAAGTTGGATGAAATTGTTGAAGGTAAAGTGAGTGAATTAATTGAAGCGCTGCGTCAAGAATATCAAGCTGAACAATTGGCGACACTTGAACAATAATGCAAACCATTGCTCAACTATTAAAGCATGGATACGAATTATTACAGGGAACGGATAATCCCCATTTAGAAGCGCAATTACTCTTGGCCAAAGCATTAGCATGCGAGCGCATCCAGCTCATTGCTTGGCCAGATAAACAAGTAAGTGATGAGCAAGTGATTGTTTTTCATAAGTTGGTGCAACGGCGTTGTCAGCATGAACCCATTGCTTATCTACTGGAAGAAAAAGAATTTTGGTCGTTGCCATTTTATGTGAACCAACATGTATTAGTTCCTCGCCCGGAAACAGAATTATTAGTTGAAACCTTTTTACAATATCTGCCACAAGATGCATTAACTGTTCTTGAATTAGGAACAGGCAGTGGTGCGATTGCGTGCGCATTAGCCTCTGAAAGGCCGCATTGGCAAATTATTGCAACCGATATTTCGTTTGAAGCATTGAAGGTTGCTAAAAGCAATAGCATGCAATTGAATTTGCCTAATATTCAGTGGGTACATGCCAATTGGTTTGCTGGACTTTCTTTGCCACCAGTTGCTGCGATTATCAGCAATCCACCTTATTTAAGTGATAGTGATCCCCATTTAAAAGAAGATCTGTTACATGAACCCCAATCGGCTTTAGTTTCAGGGAACACAGGGCTTGAAGCTTATGAAACCATTATTGCCAATGCTTTACCTTACCTTATACCAGGCGGTTTACTGGCATTTGAACATGGCGCGACACAAAGCCAAGACATCGCTGTATTATTAGCAAAACAGGGGTATGCTGATATTAAAATATTGAATGATCTAGCAAATATCCCACGTATAACATTAGGCTTTGCCCCCAAATAAAAAACGGGCCATAAGGCCCGTTTATGTTACTTCCTTTTAGCTGTGCGAGCAGGGTTTTTTCTTGTAGCAGCCTCTGCTTTTTTATCTTGTTTTTTATCGTTGCCTTTTGCTTGTCGAGCAGGAGCTTTATGCAATACCGCAGGTGCAGGTTGCGCAACTTGAACATGGCTATTTTCTTCTTCGCTGCTGTCATCTTCTGAATCAACAGTTTCGTTGTAAAAATTTCTAAGTTCGGCTAAGGAAGGTATTTGATGACCACCTGCAGACTGTTGTTGAATATTCTCAGCTAATTCATTTGCAGCCATTGCACCCAATGCTTGCATTCCACCAAGTGCATTTTGAGTTGCAGTGATACTGTGCTCAGTATAGGTTCTAAGCGTTTCGGCAATATCCGCCTGATGTCCTTCCAAACTGTTGATCATAGCTGGTACTCTTGCGAAATTTTTCATTCTTTTATTTGTTTTCGTCAAGGCTTGTTCCATTTGTGTCAACGTTTTTTCATCTAATCGTTGCGCAATAGCATCAACCCGATTAAATAATGAATAAATCCGAGCAGCAAAATAGCTAGCTGCGCCAGCAAGTAAAGTTACTCCAACAACAGGTAAGAGTGCTAAACCTAAACCATAGAATGCGAATGCACCAGCAGACACAGCACCTGAGATGGTAAAAAGGCTGCGATAAACTAGAGTGCTGCTGCTTTGTTCGGATGTTTTTTTAGACATAGAATGTTTCCTAAAATATTCGAAATTTATTTAACTTGATTATTGAGGGCAAACGTTAACATCCTGACATCTGCTGAACAAGTTGGGAGAATCTCTTGTGTTTGATAATCAAATAACTTATTTGTGTGTTTTATTGTTTACTTTCAAACTAACTGTGGCTAATATCCGTTTTATCATTTATCTACTCAATTGAGCGCAAAAAGGTGAAACATGAGAGCTTTAACAAGTTATGAAAATGAATTAATTTCTGGTGGTTGTAATAGTTGCGAACGAGCTGCGCTACGTGAATCGGTGGTTGATACAAGCTTGATTGTTGCTCCTTTTCTGGGTGTTGAACTAGGGATGACTGCAGTAGCCGGCATGGGCTTAGGTTATACGATTGGTGGCGCTGTATTGGGTGCTTATGCTGCAATTGCTGCTTTACCACTTGCTACACGAATTGGTTTAGAAATGGCTTTCGTTGTACACGACGTATTAGCATAATTAAATGGACATCCAAAAAGATTAAAAAGTTTTTTTGGGTGTCCTATCAGCGCTATCACCGTTTTTTCCATTTAATATAGAAGTATCAAACATGAGAGAATTAACCCGTTTTGAAAGCGAATTCGTTGCAGGTGGCAGTGATGTCTGTGAGCGGGATATTTGTAATCGTGATGGACTTTGTGAATTAACCATGTTTACAAGCCTATTGGTTGCTCCTCTTATTGGTGCTCACCTTGGTATGAGTATGGTAGCAGGCATGGGAATAAATTATACCCTCGGTGGTTTAGCGTTGGGAACGTATGCTGGCATTGTGACGGCTCCTATCGCTGCGTTATTTGGTTTAAAAGTAGCGTATGCTGTAATCGATACCGTACCGACGAATTAATCGCCTTAATTTTCATTGAAAGGACATCCAAATTTTTAAAAAAGATTTTTGAGTGTTCTGCAGCTTCTATTTAATTTCCCTCTCTTATATTTCATTATTATGGTAGCATCATTGTCTAATAGTAATATCAATATAAATTCAGCGAATAATGCTGCATTTTTTACATTAAATTCAGGTAGTCTAGTTAATGCGACTACTTCTATTGCCGGTGTGCGTGTAAACTTATAAAATTGACTGAATTATACAGCGCAAGTAAAAACTAACCATCCCTTACATGATGCCGTTTATCTGGTAATAAATACCGTATACCAACTTATCATGGTTTATATTAATTTCATTTCTTACTATCTGGTGATAGTTGTTTAGCTTGAGATGAAAAGTGATGCCTAGTCAAAAACGTAATAAAGTGATTTCCCAATATTTGGCAACAATTTTAGATGAGTATTCTCAAAAAGTATTTGATTCCGAAGAAAATACCTTATCCCATTTTTATTTGACTATCAGTGGAATGATGTTTGAAAAAGAAGGATTTCTGGCGCAGGCTTTTTTATGTTACCAATCAAGTACTCATCCCTTTTCACGCTATAGCTGTGGCTATTTTTATGAACATGGCATTGGTGGAGCGAAGAAAAAGCTTGAAAAAGCTCATAGCTGTTATGCTGAGGTTAAAGAGCAGATTAAAGAAGCGAATACAGAAGAGGGTGAAATAAATGATGAAGACTCACCCCCTGAAGCGAAAACATCATCTGATGAACAATTTGAGCTTCCCACAATAGAAAGAGCGGCACAAATCGATGCCATCATTCAAAATGCCATTCGTTCACATTCACAGAAAATACATAATAATGATTTTCATCAATTATTAATAGGGTTGCTGTACGAGAAATTAGGATATCCTATTCAAGCTTTTCTTTTGTATAAAAAAGTGGATAAATTAACGCAAGCCTCATATGCCATGGGTTATTTTTATGAAAAAGGTTTGGGCGTTCCTTGCAACATTGAAAAGGCGAAAAAATATTATCAAAAAGCAAATGCATTAAATTTGCCAAAAGCGGAATCAGCACATACAACTTCTGATCTGCAGGTGCATGAGGTTCTTACAACCGATACGGATAAAAGTAAAGAGATTTTACCTAATGCTCAGATATCAGAGATAACTAAGAGCTTAGCGGTTGAACCCGCTATTTCCGAGGTGGTTACCCCTATCGTTCCCGAACGAGACAAGTCTCCCAAAACATTGTTATTTTCGGCTAATCAGTTAGTACCTAAGGCAACGGCTAAAGATGAATTAAAAACACTTGGAGAGAGATTTCATTCTTTACGCTCAAAAGAGGGGATCACCCAAGCTGAATTGTTACCTTCTTATTTAGGTATGATGAGAATTTTAGAAACTAGAGCTAAAGCTATTGATGAAAAATTAGATTCACCTAAAGAAAATTTGATACGATCTTGCTGTGAGATGATTAAGCTTGATAAAAAATTTCCCTTGCAGCAATTTGCAGGTGATATTGCGATAGACGATAAAATTCAATTGCAATTTTATAAATTTAAAGCACATTATTATTTGTCTAAGCACGCATTAGAAAATGACCATCGCGAAGCGCATCGCAAGCAAGCGATCATGGAAGCAAAACATTATTGTGAATTAACTGCTGGATATTCGACTGCCGCATCGCAAAATATTAAAAACTATTATGCTCAAAATGTATTTTATAATGCAATAAAAGAGTTGGTTAAAAATCGTTATTTTTCGCAAACAATGGTGAGTTTGATTGCCTTAGGCTTGGCAAGAATTCATCGCAATGGCGGCGGAACATTCTTTCAGGTGTTTGCAAAGGAACGATTTTGTTCTATTCAAAGCTATAAACTTGCATTAGATTTAATGCAATCGGCTTTAACTGTGGCAAAAGATCGTAGACCTAGGGATACCACCATTAGAGAAATTAACTTTATGAAGACGACTTTTGCCAAAGAGGTGAAAACAATACAAGAGAATAATCCAGATATTGTGAATACTTCAAGAGAGCCAATTAAGCTTTCACCAAAAGAAAGTGAAGAAAAATTATTTGCTCTATTGGATAATTATTTTATAACCATAGAAGCGCTATTTTCCAAGGATCTGTTTGAAGCCATCCCTCATATAATGCGTAACGTACATGAATATCTCAATAAAGAACAATATCTAGAGCAATCGATTTACGTGCTGACTGATGCAGCTCGTGATATTGACCAAGTTATGCATACCCAAGTTCAATCCTCACAAGGCGCTGATGAAACCAAAAGAACAAAAAGCCAAGGGGTTAGGGCTTAAATAGGTGTATCTGCCCTATTCTCGAACTTTTTATGCTTATTTTTGTTCTAATAAGATAAAAAATAGGCAAGGTAAAGTAGGGCGATGGTAACTGAAGTAGATATCGAGCAATTAAAAGAGATATTACCTGAGGATTTGTTTACCAAGATCTTTCCAGGTGGCAATTTAAATGTAGTGGATCCTACAGGAAAGACTGCTGTGCATTATCTTGCGTTCAAGGGCGAACAGCATTTATTAGAGAAAATAGTTGCAGAGGGAGCAGATGTCAATAAAGCTGCCAATAATGGTAACACGCCTCTTCATTATGCCTGCCAAACAGGTGCAATATCGTTAATACAATATTTGCTAAAAAATATGAATAATCCTTCAGCCACTAATAGTGAAGGTCAAACGGCATTACAAGTTGCGCTTGAATATGATGCCACTATTTCTGCAATTATATTACTGAAACACCCAGAATTTAAGGAACATCTTGAAGATAAAGATATCTATGGACGTAGTGCTCTGGATATTATTGCAGAATATCAGCTAGAAGATTTATTTCCGTCGCTTAACGTTGATTTTGCAGAAAGACCCAATTATGGCAAGCCATTAGTTGACGTTTCGCAAAGTGTTATTAATGAAAAATTACGAAATTATCTTAGCTTGCATGGAAGAATGAGTGATGAATTAATTGATGATAATGGGGCTTGTAATGGGTGGTCATTTTTGTATCAACTTTATGAAGATACGGGTCAAGAAGAAATTTTTTATCAATTGCTTGAATTTATTGAAAGTTGGGATGGTGAAATTGAATCTTTGCAAAAAATGGAGATCCCCGCGCCTTTAAAAGAGAAATATCGCAATGCTCAAGAAATATTTGAGCAAACTATTAATGATCTGATTGTGTTTCATCACGATTCCATTGCAGTCAATGAATTGGATTTGGGGTATAAACAAAAATGGCGCCAAAAACAATATGAATTAGTGAAAGGTAAAAATGATACCCGCCAATTAAATAGCTTACTGTATTTTCCTATGCATTATCTCAATCAAAAACAACTGATTGAGATGTTTCACTATTTTTCACAAAAACCAGGTTCCTTTGTTGATTTAGGTGGTGCTGGTCATAGCGTTAGCGTCACGGTGATGCCCAATGAGAAATTTAAGTATTTTGATTCAAATGCCAGAGGAAAAATACAGGTTTTTAATTCTGCAGAAGAATTGGTAAAAACAATTGTTAATTTAAAATTTCGTGAACTTAATATGATACAGCCTGATGGCACATTTGAAGTGAGAATGGGGGTTTATCAATTTAGTGACAAAATAACATTAGATGAGAAAAGCGGGTTCACACCACCTCCCTTGCATAATAGTGCAATGCTTTTTTCTCCATTACATTATGCTGTGCTAAACAAAGATCAAAAACAACTAAATATAAACCTCATAGAGAATAGAAAAGGGATTAATCAGAACGATGCGATGGGATTTAGTGCATTAACCTGGGCTGGATGTTTAAATGATGTTGAAAGCATTAGATATTTGGTAGAAAGTGGGGCCGATATCAATCATGCTGATAATTTTGGAGAAACGCCGCTTATTCAAGCGATAAGATGTAATCATATAGAAGCTGTCAAAAAATTGATTGCTTTAGGTGCAGATATTAATCAAAAAGATAATATAGGCCAAACGCCATTGAATCATGCTGCAAAAAATGGTTGTTTTGAAATTGTTGGTCTTCTTAGTAATTTAGAGGGCATTAAGTTAGATGAGCCCGACAACGTTGGGCAAACGCCTTTAATGAACGCCGTAGAAAAAGGTTATCATCGTGTTGTCAAAAAATTAATTAAAAAAGATATTAACCTTGAAGCAGAAGATAATAATAAAAAGACGGTTTTTGAACATATTGATAAAGCATCAGTAAAAAGAATGGCACCATTGTTAGTAAAAGCCGTTCCTAATAGTAAACGAACAGCGCTATTTTTTAATGCTGTTAACAACGGAGATGTCGATTTAATCAATACGTTAATAAAAAACGGAGTTTCCGTTGATATAAAAGATGGTGATGGTCTCACGCCATTAATGTATGCAGCTTTTTATGGGAATATTGAAATGACAAAAGCATTATTAGCTCATACCCAAGAGATTAATGCTTTTGTAGAAGTAGATGGCACCACGGCGTTAATAGCAGCCGCCAGTGCGGGAAAATTGGAAGTGGTTAAATTATTGTTAAAAGCGGGTGCTGATATTTCTCTAGTCAATAAACAGGGTAAAACTGCGCAAGAGATTGCACAAGATGAAGGCCATGATGAAATTGTGACATTATTACGAAGTTCGAAAAGACCTGATCATAATATTATTCCATTTTAAATAATACAACTATATAAGAGAAGGATGTGGCTCAGTTACAAGACACATCCTTGGTTTTTATTCTTATTAAGATAATTTCTTTTTCAACAATTCATTCACTTGCGCAGGATTTGCTTTGCCTTGGCTTAACTTCATGACTTGGCCAACAAAGAAACCAAACACACGTTCATTACCCTGGCGATATTGTTCAACTTGTCCTGCATTGTTTGCCATGACTTCGTCGATAATTTTTTCAATTGCGCCGGTATCAGAAACTTGCTTTAATCCTTTCTTTTCGATGATGCTATCAGCCGTTCCCTCTTTATTCCACATTGCTTCAAATACCGTTTTGGCGATTTTGCCAGAAATTGTATTATCGAGAATGCGCATTAAGAGTTGCCCTAAATCAGTTGCAGTAACGGGGCTGTTAATGATGTCAATGTCTGCTTTATTTAAAGCAGCAGATAAATCACCCATAACCCAGTTAGCAGCAAGTTTTGGATCTTTTTTGCCAATGCTGTCAACAACTGATTCGAAGTAGCTTGCTAACGCCTTATCGGCAGTCAAAACGCCAGCATCATATTCGCTGAGTTTATAATCTTTAATAAAGCGTTCACGTTTTTCTTGCGGTAATTCGGGTAATTCGCTTTTGACCTTGGCAATAAATTGATCATCTAATTCCACTGGCAATAAATCGGGATCAGGAAAATAGCGATAATCATTTGCTTCTTCTTTATCGCGCATAACGCGGCTTTGTTGTTTGACAGGATCAAATAACAAGGTTTGCTGATGAATTTTGCCGCCACTTTCTAGAACGCTAATTTGTCGTTCAATCTCGCAGTTAATTGCTTGTTCAACGTAACGGAAAGAATTGATATTTTTCGTTTCCGTGCGTGTGCCAAATTCAGTTGATCCTTTAGGACGGATAGAAACGTTAGCATCACAACGGAATGATCCTTCCTGCATGTTGCCATCACAAATATCTAAATGCACAACCAGTGCATGCAACAACTTAAGGTAGGCAACGGCTTCTTCTGCGGAGCGTAAATCAGGTTCTGATACAATTTCTAATAAAGGGGTGCCAGCTCGGTTTAGATCGATACCAGAAAGGCCTTGGAATTCTTCGTGTAAAGACTTACCCGCATCTTCTTCTAAGTGCGCTCTGGTAATACCGATACGTTTGGTTTGCCCATTGATTTGAATATCGAGATGCCCTTGATGGACTATCGGTAATTCATATTGACTAATTTGATAACCCTTGGGTAAATCGGGGTAAAAATAATTTTTCCTCGCAAATACTGAGCGTTTGGCAACTTGGCTGTTGGTTGCTAAACCAAAGCGTACTGCCATTTTCACTGCATCTTGGTTAAGCACAGGGAGTACACCTGGCATGCCTAAATCAATTGCGCAGGCCTGGGTATTGGGAGCTGCACCAAATGCGGTGGATGCACCCGAGAATATTTTCGATTTTGTTTTGAGTTGGGCATGGACTTCAAGTCCAATAACGACTTCCCATTGCATGATTCATAATCCTCTTTAAGCAAATTGTTTGGGTGCGCTTTGGTGCCAATCTGTTTCTTGTTGATAAAGATGCGCTGCATTCAACAGGGTGCTTTCATCAAATTGTTTACCCATTAATTGAATACCAACAGGTAAATTATTAACGAATCCACAAGGAATACTTAACCCTGGTAATCCTGCTAAGTTGGTTGCAATCGTATAAATATCAGAAAGATACATACTGACCGGATCAGCCATTTTTTCGCCAATTTTAAAAGCGGGTGTAGGTGATGTAGGCCCAAGTAGAAAATCAGCTTCTGCAAAAGCACGTTTAAAATCATTGCTAATGAGTTTACGGACTTTTTGTGCTTTTAAATAATAAGCATCGTAATACCCTGAGGAAAGGGCATAGGTACCAACCATAATACGTCGTTTTACTTCATCGCCAAAAGCTTCGCCTCTTGAACGTTTATAGAGATCTTCAAGATCGCGAGGATTTTTACAACGATAGCCATAACGGACCCCATCAAAACGGGATAAGTTAGAAGAGCATTCGGCAGAAGCAACGACGTAATACACAGCAATGGCAAGGGGGCTTGTGGGTAATGAAACGGGTACTATTTTTGCACCGAGTTTTTCAAATACTTTAATCGCATCCTGCACACGAGCTTCAACGTCTTTATCAAGGCCTTGCTCAAAATATTCCTTGGGCAAACCAATTTTTTTGCCTTGGAGGGATTCATTTAATAGTGCCGTGTAATCAGGGACTGGCACATTCACACAGGTTGAATCACGCTCATCAAAACCTGCCATGGAGTTGAGTAATAAAGCCAGATCTTCAGCCGTTTGTGCAAAAGGTCCGCCTTGATCGAGGCTTGATGCAAAGGCAATCATGCCATAGCGTGAAACACGACCATAAGTGGGCTTTAAACCACTGATGCCACATAAAGCAGCAGGTTGGCGAATCGAACCACCGGTATCGGTGCCAGTTGAGCCTGGGGTTAAACGAGCTGCAACCGCTGCAGCAGATCCACCAGAAGAACCGCCGGGAACCGTTTCAAGATCCCAAGGATTACGCACAGGGCCATAAAAACTATTTTCGTTGGAAGAGCCCATTGCAAACTCATCCATATTGGTTTTGCCAAGCATGACAAGACCTGAGGTCGACATTTTGCTCACGACGGTCGCATCGTAGGGCGCAATAAAATTATCGAGCATTTTTGAACCACAGCTAGTTTTGATCCCTTGGGTACAAAAGATATCCTTTTGCGCAATGGGGATCCCTGTTAAACGGCCAGCGTTGCCTGCCGCGCGAGCGGCATCTGCTGCTTTAGCCTGCGCTAAAGCGGTTTCCTCGGTCACCGTGATAAAGCTATTTAAGGTTTTATCAAATTCGGCAATTCGTTTTAAAAAGTGTTGAGTTAATTCAACACTGGAAAACGACTTTTTTGAAAGTTCTTCACTTAACTTTGCTATGCTGAGATTATGCATACTACCTACCTGTGGTTTTAAGGCTCGTGTTTATTCCGCATCAATGACTTTGGGTACCAAATACAATCCCGCTTCGGTTTCAGGAGCGATGGCAAGAAAGCGTTCGCGTTCGTTTGTTTCGGTCACGACATCTTGTCGCATGCGCTGTGTTAATTCTTCGAGAGGGTGGGCCATGGGCACAATATCATCTGTTTGTGCCTCATTAATGTGAGCAACTAAATCCAATATTTTTGAAATATTGCTAGCATAAAATGGAATTTGCTCTTCAGCCAAGGTAAGACGGGCTAAGTGAGCAATTTTTTCGACTTCGTCTCTTTCTAAAGGCATAATGACTCCCTTATTCTGATTTGAATATTAAGTCAAACTACTAATAATATTAATTAGGTAAGGCCGCCAATGTACCATAAATCAAAATGGGAACGTATTGCCTTGCCCAAAATGATAGACGTTGTTATAACTAATGTAGTGGCTGCTAGGAACATAACCGATGCTTAAATCAATTCGTGGCATTTTCTCAAGTGATATCTCTATCGATCTCGGCACAGCAAACACCCTCATCTATGTGCGAGGCCAAGGGATTGTTTTAAACGAACCTTCCGTGGTGGCAATCCGCCAAGAACGCGGGCCAAATGCGCAGAAGCAGGTGGCGGCGGTTGGTATAGAAGCGAAACGCATGTTAGGGCGTACCCCTGAAAATATGACGGCCGTTCGTCCTTTGAAAGAAGGCGTCATTGCTGATTTTCATATGACTGAAGTGATGTTACAGCACTTTATTCACAAAATTCTGCCATCCCGTTTATTAAGACCTAGTCCAAGAGTGTTAGTTTGCGTTCCTTGCGGTTCTACCCAAGTTGAAAGACGCGCTATTCGCGAATCTGCGTTAGGAGCGGGTGCTCGAGAAGTTTATTTAATTGAAGAACCCATGGCAGCTGCTTTAGGTGCGGGATTGCCTGTGCATGAAGCAAGTGGTTCTATGGTGGTTGATATTGGTGGTGGCACAACCGAAGTGGCTATCATTTCTCTCAACGGTATTGTGTATTCAGCGTCAGTACGTATTGGTGGTGATCGTTTTGATGAAGCGATTATTAACTATGTTCGCCGTAATTATGGTTGTTTAATAGGTGAAACAACCGCTGAACGTATTAAACAAGAAATTGGTACCGCTTATCCTGCGAATGAAGTATTAGAAATTGAAGTGCGTGGTCGTAATGTTGCAGAAGGGGTGCCAAGAGGCTTCACCTTAAATAGCAACGAGATTTTAGAAGCGCTCCAAGAACCTTTATCTGCTGTTGTTAGTGCCGTTAGAGTTGCTTTAGAACAAGCCCCACCCGAACTTTCAGGGGATATTGCTGAACGTGGTTTGGTATTAACCGGTGGCGGTGCTTTGTTGAAGCATCTTGATCGTTTACTCATGGAAGAAATTGGCTTGCCTGTTGCCGTTGCTGAAGACCCATTAACCTGCGTTGCGCGTGGTGGTGGTAAAGCACTGGAAATGCAAGAAGATAAACGAGTCGGTTTGTTAACTACTGAATAATTCTCAGGGAGAGAACGTTATTCAACTCACATTCAAACAAGTGCGTCCGAGCGGGTGGTACATTGTAGCGCCCCTTGTTGCCTCTATCAGTATGCTGGTTGCAGCAAATCGCTGGGAAAACTGTTTATCTAGTACAGAACAATTTTTAGTGCGCACGGTTTCACCAATCCACTATACGGTTGATATGCCTGTTCACGCCTTTGAGCATCTGCGCCTATTTTTCGGCGAACGAATTAAACTGCTTGCTGAAAATGGCAATTTGCAACAAGAACAGATTCACCTACAAGCACAAGTGCAAAAACTTCAAGCATTAGAAGCGGAAAATCAAGAATTGCGCAAATTGCTGCAAACGGTCGGTAAAGAAAAAGATTCTTTCTCTGAAGCCAGATTAATTCACGTTGATGCCGATCCCTTCAGCCAGCAAATTGTACTGAATAAAGGTAAACAAGATGCCATTGAAGTGGGACAACCTGTTATTGATTCAGAAGGTTTAGTCGGCGTTGTTTTAACGTTAACCGATAAAACATCACGCGTTTTATTGTTAACGGATAAAGGCTTTGGTGTGCCGGTACAATCGGTGCGAAGTGGTGAACGTGCTATCGCAACCGGTAGCGGTATGGGTTCAGAATTACGCTTAAATTATGTTCCGCGAACAGCAGATTTTATGGAAGGCGATCAGTTAGTAACCTCGGGATTGGGTGGAAAATTTCCTGCCGGCTTTCCTGTTGGTGTTATTACCTCTATCCAACATGATCCCAGTACACGTTTTACCTTAATTGGCGTTCGTCCAAGCGCAAAATTAGGGCAGTTACGACATGTTTTATTTGTAAAACGAGATTATGTTCCTTCAGATGACTCAACGGTTGCGGTTGCTTTAAAAACGCCAACTACGCCTTTGCAATCCGTTGCTGCAGTTGAAATGTTACCAAAAACATCGACGTTACCTACGCCTTTATCAATCTCGAAAACCAAGTCAGAACTTGCCAAAGCTGATGTTCCAAAGACACAAGCAATCGCATTGGCGCCCACAACACCGGTGAAAGAAGTTGTTAAGCCAACAGCTGCTTTTGATCCTGAACAAGAACCCGGTCCTGAATACGATACTGAGGAAGAATAGATGGGACGTGTTATCAAGTGGTGGTTGTTTTTCATTGTTGGGTTTTACCTATGTGGTGTTTTGACATCGTTGCCATTGATCCAAGCGGCAGAATGGTATCGACCATTATGGGTGTTGATGTTTGTCATTTTCTGCCAATTAAGTCAGCCTCAATTATTTAATCCTATTGTCGCTTGGTGTATGGGCTTATTGCTGGACGCTTTGCAAGGAACACAATTAGGACAACAAGCGTTGATTATGGCCTCAGTTAGCTATATAACAATGATTTTGCGTCCCAAATTTCTGATGCGACCCTTTTGGCAGCAAATTGGAAAAGTGTTTTGGCTGGTTTGCTTAGGACAAATCCTCAATCTTTGGTTCCATGCCTTGGATGGGCAAAACCCACAAACGTTATTGTATTGGATGGGCTCAGTAACAAGTTGTCTGATATGGCCAGTATTTTTCTTTTTTTCTCAGTTACTCACTCGTTTTTTAAGTGTGCCCGCTTATTCAATGCGTCGGCTCTAATACACGATATATTGCTTTTTAACCTGATCGCTTGAGAGCGATTTTGAAATATTTCCCCTAAATATTTTTTACTCCCGTATAATGATGTGAAAACACCGCTTAGGGAGGCTATGCCCGTGTCTGAAGAAATTCTCATCAATGTAAGTCCTCGTGAAACACGAGTTGCCATCGTTGAGAATGGGGTATTACAAGAAATATTGGTTGAGCGAACTAACAGACGTGGTTTAGTCGGTAATATTTATATGGGCACTGTTGCTCGTGTACTACCAGGAATGCAAGCGGCTTTTGTTGAAATGGGCTTAGAGCGTGCTGCGTTCTTACACATTTCAGATATGGTTTCAGAAAATGAAGAATATCTACAGCCTGTTGGCTCGAATGAAACATCACACGAATCCATTACAGAACTTTTACGAGAAGGGCAAACCATCGCAGTTCAAGTCATTAAAGATCCGATTGGAACCAAAGGCGCACGCTTAACAACTCGAATTTCACTTCCTTCGCGCTATTTAGTTTTTATGCCTGAAATGAACCATATTGGTGTGTCACAGCGTATTGAAGACGAACAAGAACGAGAACGACTGAAAGAATGTATTGAACAGATTCTGCCTGAAAACACCGAAGGCGGTATTATTGTGCGCACGGCAGCTGAAGGTGCTTTAGAACCTGAACTGAAATCTAATCAGATTTATCTCGCCAAATTATGGGAATCTATTCAGCGTAAAATGAAAGATGCACCAAGTGGCACCATCATTCATGAAGATTTACCCTTATTTTTAAGAGCACTACGAGATTACATTACAACGCAAACCGAAAGAGTGCGCATTGACGATTTAAATTGCTTTGAGCGTGCTAAATCATTCATTGATGATTTTGTACCCACCATGACGGGTAAAGTAGAATTTTATACCGGCGAGCGACCCTTATTTGATTTATATGGTATCGAAGAAGAAATCCAGAAATCACTGCATCGCAAAGTACAATTAAAATCAGGTGGCCATTTGATTATTGATCAAACAGAAGCCATGACAACAATTGATGTGAATACTGGTGCTTTTGTCGGCAGCCGTAATCTAGAAGAAACGATATTTAAGACCAATTTGGAAGCAGCAACCGCTATTGCTAGACAATTACGGGTTCGCAACTTAGGCGGAATCATTATTATTGATTTCATTGATATGACGGATGAAGAACATAAGCGTCAAGTTTTGCGTGCGCTTGAAAAAGCACTAGCGCGGGATCACACCAAAAACAATATTAGTGCGGTATCTAGTCTTGGTTTAGTTGAAATGACGCGTAAGAGAACACGTGAAAGTTTAGAGCATGTGTTATGTGAAACCTGTTCAGTTTGTGCAGGTAGAGGTACGATCAAAACGACAGAAACCGTTTGTAATGAAATTTTTCGTGAAGTATTACGCGCAGCAAGAGCTTATGATGCAAAAAGCTATTTAGTGCTCGCCTCACAGGAAGTGGTCGATAGAATGTTAGATGAAGAGTCTGCGAGTGTTGCGCAGTTAGAATTAGAAATTGGTAAATCAATCACCTTTCAAGTTGAAAGTCTCTATACTCAGGAACTATTCGACGTGGTGTTAATGTGAGAGTTACTCGAAGCCTTTTGCGCGCTCGACTACCTAAGTCAAGTACCAAGCGTACACCCGTGAGTATTCGTTCGATAAGTCTCTCATCAACATTTAAAATGGTTCGGTTTTATAAGTTCTATCGGTTATTAGGTTGGTTAAGCATTGGTACGGCTGTGCTATTAACCATGCTACGAACGCTATTGCCACTGTATTCTCCCAATATAGATGAATTTAATCAGTTATTGCGAAGCCAATTAGCTTGCCCTGTTGTCGCGCAAACAATTAAGTTGTCATGGGAGGGATTGCATCCTGTTGCAACCTTAACCAATGTGTCGGTTAAGCAATCTATTCATATTAATAAGCTCAAACTTTCCTTAAGCATGAAACATTTATTGCTAGGACGGTTACAGTTATCTCAACTTAATATTGATGGTGCAAAATTAGGGATCGATTATCGAGATCACAATAAAATCAGCTTAATCAATTTACCTGAAATCAGCCTTGACTTGAAAAATACGAATAGCAAAAAAATCCCACTTGAACATTTACAGATTGTGAATGCTCAATTAGAAATCCTTCAACAAGATAAGCAATTCCTGTTACAGGATGTTGCGGTCAAAGCAGATTTAACGACCCACGTGAAAATTCATGCACATGCTCATTTGCAAGGCGAACAGGGTGCGAAGATTGATTTCTCACTTGATAAATCATTACTGACACACGCGCCGTTAAAAGCTTATGTACATTGGGTGGGCGGAGAATTAGAAAAAATAATTCCCTACAATATTAATGCACAAACCGATGTGAAAGCTTGGCTAACGATGCATGATCTCGAAGATATGCAAATAGTTGCCGATGTCAAATTAGCTGATTTGAAAGCAAAGACAACTCAAGGTAAATCGTTTGCTTATGACAAGCTGGGTGGCATTTTTCAGATTAAACGACAAGATGCAAAATGGGCAGTATTAGGGAAAGACGGTTTTTGTAATGATATCAGTGATATTAGTTTTGCTATTAAGAATAAAACCTGTGACACCTCAACTTGTTGGCATTTGCAGGCAAAGCATTTGCCATTGAAGCCCTTGCATGAATTGACCAATTTGTTTACGAAAAAATTTGAGCATTATGAAACTAAAGGGGAACTGGACTATCTTAATGTGAAGCTTGAAACAAGCAATGAACAGATTAAACCCGTCGATATTGAAATGGTTTTTCATGATATTGGTATTTTTAAACCAACGATGGGTGGCATTACTGGGATGAGTGGGGCGCTTGTTTATACTCAAGATAAAGGCTCATTGTTACTTGATAGTGAGCGGTTTAACATTCATTACAACAAATGGTTTTCACAAGTTCTACCGTTGTCTCATTTGAGTGCAACAGTACATTGGCAGCAAGAGAATCAGCAACTTAAAATATCTGCAAATGAGATTGCCGCCAATTTAGGTGAGACATCCATTGCAGGGCAAGTAGTCGCTACTTTTGCAAATGGCTTGAAAGAATCACCTCAAGTTGAAATGCAATGGGAAGTGGGCGCATTACCAACAGAAGAAGTACTGGCCTTCTTACCTAAGACCATGGATATCGACTTATTAGAATGGTTAAACCAAGCTATTGTTGGTGGTGAAGCTGAGAAAACAACCATGGTATTGCGTGGTGACTTAGCGAAATTTCCTTTTGATAACCAAGAAGGCATTTTTGAGATTTTCTGCCAATTAAATCACACGACATTAGATTACACGCAAGGCTGGCCTGCTTTAAATGATTTAAAAGCAAGTTTGTTGTTTCGAAATCGCGCTCTTTATATAGGTGCTGAACACGCATGGTTTGAAGGCGGAGAATTATTAAAAGCCGATGCGGTGATCCCTGATTTATTAAGCCCTTTACCGGCACTACGAATTGATACCAAAATTAAAAGTACGCTAGAGAATGGTTTACAAGTGATTCAAAAAAGTCCAATTAAAGAAACATTGGGTAAAGAATTGGCACCCTTAGCATTAAAGGGACCGATGGATTTAGCACTTGGGCTTGATGTTCCCCTTAGCGATCAATCTACTGACACCGTTAAGGTAAGAGGGGTAATAGCCCTGACCCAAGCACAGATTGGAGTTCCAAGCTGGAATATTGAAATCCCAAAAGTAGCTGGCGAAATTTCTTTCACTGAGAATAGTGTCAAAGCGGATACCTTAACAGGATACTTATTGGATTCTCCCGCAGATTTTCATATTGAAAGTAAGTTGCAAGCAGAAGAACCTGAATTGCGTATCCACGCTTCAGGAAAGATGGTCTCCGATAGATTGTTAAATTGGTTAAAAGCGCCTGACTTTAAGCACAT
The DNA here is from genome assembly GCF_001431295.2 of Candidatus Berkiella aquae. Lineage (NCBI taxonomy): Bacteria > Pseudomonadati > Pseudomonadota > Gammaproteobacteria > Candidatus Berkiellales > Candidatus Berkiellaceae > Candidatus Berkiella > Candidatus Berkiella aquae. The sequence goes on from NZ_LKAJ02000001.1 coordinate 1,004,549, forward strand.
GAGTGGGGATACGGATTATCAAGCTGAGCTTGTGGTAACAACCGTTGCTAATGCAAAGCAAGTAAACCTAACGGTGAATTCAACCTTGGCTGGGTTAGTCGTCGATGCGCCAACGCCTTTAGCGAAAGAGGCTAGTGAGACAAAAATCAGTGAATGTAAAATTCATTTTGATCCTAATGATTTAGTTCGTATCGCTTTCAAATATGGTGATAACCTAAATTTAGCTTATAGCCTATTGCATCAAGATGGAAAGTGGCGTTCCCTAGGCGGCCATATTCATGTCGGTGAGAAGCGATTAGCAAAGTACCGTGAAGATAATGTTTTATTGATTGATGGTGATTTGTCAGAACTTGATGTTGGAAAATGGCAAGATTTTATAAAACAATCAGGCATGGGAGCATCTGCCGATAAATCAACATTAGAACCTTTAGTTGAACTTAAAATTGAGCAATTAAAACTGTTTGGTGAAGAATTTGCAAAAGCAAGCATTGAAGCCCAATGGGAAAATACCTTACAACATTGGAATATTGTCTTTGATGGTCCTTCATTAAAGGGCTCCATGATCTTACCTCAAGATGATAATAAAGATATTCAAATTGATTTACAGAAATTAAAATTAACGGGTAATAGTGAAATAGCTAGTTTTTGGGATAATCAAGAACATACCCAAATGAAGCAATCTATCGATATCAAAATTGCCGAATTAGGTATCGATAAAAAAATGTTTACTCAAATACAAGCTCGTTTAGTACCTTTTGAGAGTGGTTATCAATTCAACAAAGTAAAAGCCAATATTAAAGATACTTCAATTGAGTTAAACGGTGAATGGACTTACCTGATTGATAAGAAAGTGACTGCAAAAGGGAAAGTTACCACAGAAAATATTGGAGCAGCTTTACAAGCATTAGGAAAAGAAGGAACCCTCAAAGGGGCAAGTGGTACCGTTGAGTTTGCTTTAGCATGGGAAGGAAGCCCTGCCAAAATTGATTATGCTTCTCTTGATGGGCAAGCATCTTTGTCGTTAAATCAAGGTTATGTTCAAGGCGTTAATCCGGGTATCGGTCGGATTTTGAGTTTGTTGAATCTTGATAATGTGAAGCGCCGTTTAAAATTAGATTTTTCAGATGTGACTAAAAGTGGTTTTGCTTTTGATGAACTCAATGGCAAATTTCAATTTGGTAAAGGGAAAGTGAGTACGAATAAAATTACGTTAAATGGTCCCTCTGCAAAAATTGAAGCATTTGGCCAAGCTGATTTATTAAGCCAAGGTTTAAGTGGTGAAATGGTTGTTATGCCAGATGTAACTGGTAGCTTACCGGTTGCAGCCGCTATCGCAGCAGGAAATCCTGCAATTGGCGCTGCGGTATGGGTTGTTGATAAAATGTTTGGGCAAAAAATTCAAGAGATTAATCGTTTTCGATATCAAATTTTAGGTTCCTGGCAAGCACCACAAGTCAAAGAGGTCCCGATCGTTTCTTTATCAAATAGGGGGTAAAAATGACATTGATTGCTGCAATACAAATAGCCTCTACCAATGATATTCAACATAACTTAGCCAAAGCCTGTGCAGAAATTGAAAAGGCAGCTTTAAACGGCGCTAAAATGGCAGTGTTGCCAGAAGAGTTTATATCATTAGTGCTGACACCCGCTGAAAAATTGCTAATGGCTGAAAACTATTTAGAAGGTCCCATACAAAAAACCTTAGCACTGACGGCAAAAAAAAATAAAATTTGGATAGTCGGTGGCACATTGCCATTATTAAGTGATGATGAACATAAAGTCTATTCCAGTTGTTTAGTGTGGAATGATCAAGGCGAGTGTGTTGCGCGCTATAATAAAATTCATTTATTTGATGTAACAGTCGAAAGTGGCGAATCTTATTTTGAGTCCGAACGTATAAAAGCCGGGAACAGCATGACAGTGCTAGAAACGCCTTTTGGTAAAGTAGGCATTGCTATTTGTTATGATTTACGCTTCCCTGAACTGTTTCGTTTAATGGCACTTAATGGGGCACAAATTATTGTGTTGCCATCGGCATTTACCATTAATACAGGAAAAGTACACTGGGAAATATTAATAAGAGCAAGGGCGATTGAAAATCTTTGTTATATCATCGCCCCTGACCAAGTTGGCATTCGTTTAAGCGGTCATGGTACTTATGGCCATACCATGATTATTAGCCCTTGGGGAGACATATTAGCAAGCTTAGACGATAAAGAGGGAACCGTAATGGCACAGATAGATATGACAAAAATGAATAATATCCGTGAAAAGTTTCCAGCATTAACTCATTGTCGCTCATTTTTAATGAAAGAGTTGGCCAACCTAAATGATAAGGTGAAACCATGAATGCAATAGAACTTGCACGTGCACAATTACTCACTTCGAGTGGACTATCAGAAAGCGATTTAGAACGTGCATTGGGACAATTATTAGGTCATCGAATTGATAGCGGTGATTTATATTTTCAAAGTGTGAGACAAGAATCTTTCATGTTGGAAGATGGCATTGTAAAAGAAGGTAGCTTTAATCTCGATCAAGGCGTTGGCGTGCGCGCCATTAGCGGTGAAAAAACGGGTTTTGCTTACTCTGATGACATCATATTGCCAGCATTAGAGCAAGCGGTTGAAGCGGCACGATGTATTGCAGCAAGTGGTAAACAGCAAGCAATACAAGCTTGGGAAAGAAAACGTATAATCACACCACTATACACTAGCGTGAATCCCTTAGAAGAATTAGCAACAGAAAATAAAATTGCATTGCTACGCGAAATTGATAGCTATGCGAGAAAATGCGACCCTCGCGTTAGCCAAGTGATTGTCAGTTTAAGTGGTGTTTTTGAAACCATTTTAATTGTAGGTAGTGATGGCACCTTTCAAGCAGATGTCAGACCTTTGGTACAATTGAATGTCACAGTCATTGCACAAAGTAAAGATCGTCGTGAAACAGGTTCAAGCGGTGGCGGTGGTAGAACAACCTATGCTTATTTTACTGAAAATGAACGTGCATTTGGTTATGCCAAAGAAGCGGTTCGCAAAGCACTTGTTAATTTAGATGCTATCGAAGCACCTGCGGGTGCCATGACAGTTGTCTTAGGGCCTGGTTGGCCTGGTGTCTTGTTGCATGAAGCTGTTGGGCATGGTTTAGAGGGTGATTTTAATCGTAAAGGCAGTTCAACTTTTAGCGGTCGAATTGGTGAAAGAGTCGCTTCGCCTTTATGTACGATTGTCGATGATGGAACTTTGCTTGAAAGACGAGGTTCTTTAACCGTAGATGATGAGGGAACCCCAACACAGCGCACGGTATTAATTGAGAATGGTATTTTAAAAGGTTATCTACAAGATAAATTAAATGCAAAATTAATGGGTGTTGCATCAACCGGTAATGGTCGACGCCAATCTTATTCTCATATCCCAATGCCGCGAATGACGAATACCTTTATGCTACCTGGAACACATGTTCCTGAAGAAATTATCGCCTCGGTAGAGAAGGGACTTTATGCCGTTAATTTTGGTGGTGGTTCAGTTGATATTACTTCAGGTAAATTTGTTTTTTCTGCCAATGAGGCTTACCTCATTGAAAATGGCAAAGTGACAAGACCTGTGAAAGGAGCCACTTTAATTGGCAATGGTCCTGATGTAATGCAAAAGATTGTAATGGTGGGTAATGATCTTGCGTTAGATGAAGGAATTGGCGTCTGCGGTAAAGAAGGACAAAGCGTGCCAGTTGGTGTTGGTCAGCCTACATTACGCATTGATGATTTAACCGTTGGCGGAACGAAAAACTAAGAGGTTATTATGAGTCAAGCCTTACCAGTCAAACTGCCAGATTTTGTTGATGAAAGTCATTATCAACAAATTGTGACAGATATGTTAATGATGGCTAAAAAATTAGGTGCTTCATCTGCAGAAGTGGGGTTACATAGTTCTATTGGATTAAACGTTAGTGTTCGCAAAGCGGAAGTTGAAACCTTAGAATTCAATCGAGATAAAGCCATTGGTGTTACGGTGTATTGTGGGCAAGCTAAAGGTGCTGCCAGTACAACAGATATTAGTAGAGACTCTTTGCACAAAACCGTGGAAGCCGCGATTAACTTAGCGAAGCTGACAGAAGCGGATCCTTTTGCAGGACTTGCCAATAAAGAAGATTTGGCAACAGAGCATAAACCTTTAGATTTATATCATCCATGGGACATTACCGTAGAAGAAGCCATTGCATTAGCAAAAGAATGCGAACACGCTGCACTTGGCTATGATAAACGCATTGTGAATAGTGAAGGTGCAACGGTGAGCACCTCACAAATTTATCATGTTTATGGAAATAGCGATGGCTTTTTAGGATATTATCCAACGAGTCGCCATAGTTTATCTTGTTCTGTCATAGCGCAAGATATCAATGGTATGGAACGTGATTATCAATATACCCTATCACGCAAAGCTGATGAATTAGAATCAGCGCAAGCGATTGGTATTGACGCTGCTGATAGAGCACTTAAACGCCTTAGTGCGCAGAAGCTCTCTACACAACGATCCCCTGTTATTTTTCATGCAACCCTAGCATCGGGTATTTTAGGACACTTTATTAATGCTATTTCCGGTGGTCGTTTGTTTCGGAAAACCACGTTCTTATTAGATTCACTAGAACAACAAGTGTTCCCAGATTTTGTACATTTATACGAGAGACCCCATTTGTTAGCCGGCTTAGGTAGTGCACCGTTTGATGGTGATGGTGTTAAAACTCAAGATAAAGATATTGTGTTAAACGGTATTGTGAAGAGCTATATTTTGAGTGCCTATTCTTCACGTAAATTAGGGATGCAAAATACGGGTAATGCAGGTGGTGTTCATAACTTATTCATCAAGCCAGGTAATGATGACTTGACTGCGTTACTTAAAAAAATGGATCGAGGACTTTTAATTACTGAATTAATGGGCCAGGGGATCAATCTGGTAACGGGTGATTACTCGCGCGGTGTAGCAGGATTTTGGGTAGAGAACGGAATGATTCAATATCCGGTTCATGAATTAACGGTTGCTAGCAACTTAAAACATATGTTTAAAAACTTGATAGCGGTAGGAAATGACGTTGATAAACGTGGAAGTTACCAAAGTGGTTCGTTGTTGATAGATGATCTCATGCTGGCGGGGAGGTAAAGGCGAATTAAGATAAAAATCTCCCGCTTGCTTGAAAAGCAAGCTGCCCCTTTTATTCAAAGGGGGTAAAATTTGATACATTGAGTAAATGCATAAGTTCTAAAAATAGCCCCCTTTGAATAAAAGGGGGCGGCTCGCAGATGCGAGCGGGGGATTTTTATCTAAATGAAAATTTTCCAAAACCAGCTAATCATGTCTGATTAGGCGACAATGCCAACCTAAATCCAACATGTGACGTTCCTGTATCAGGTGTTTGTCCACGTCTTGCGCTAGGTCTGTAGCTTTCGCAGTAATTAACATTGCACAAGAATGAACCACCTTTAATAATGCGTTTAAAAGCATAAGGTTCATGCTGATCGTAACTTTCTTTGGCCCCTTGTGGGTTAACCGTAATAGATTGCTGGGCTAATTCCTGATAGTGATTGGTGTTATACCAGTCTTGCGTCCATTCCCAAACATTTCCTACCATATCGTATAATCGATAACCATTAGCGGGATAAGTTTTGACAGGTGAGGTTCTAATGTAACCATCTTCAGCCACGGCGTTATGGGGGAAATCTCCTTGGAAGGTATTTGCCATGTGTTTACCATTTGGCTTAAATTCATCTCCCCATGGAAAACGTTTATCTATCAATCCGCCTCGCGCTGCATATTCCCATTCTGCTTCCGTGGGTAAACGTTTGCCAATCCATTTAGCATAAGCATTAGCATCGTCCCATGAGACATGTACTACCGGATGATTTTCTCTATCTTTTAAGTCACTATTAGGTCCTTCGGGATGTTGCCAACTCGCACCAGGGGTCCATTGCCACCATGCTGCAATGTTATTAAGCGGAACGGGATGAGAAGGGGGCATAAAAACTAAGGTTCCAGGCGCTAATAAACTATCATCTGGTTTTGGAGTGCCAGGTGGTAACTGCTTTTTTAATTCTTCCCAGTCCGGTTTACGTTCGGCAGTTGTAATATAACCGGTCGCTTCAACAAATTTTGCAAATTCAGCATTCGTTACCGGATGTTCATCCATCCAAAAGCCGCTGACTTTTACTTTATGGGCAGGATGCTCATTGGGCATACTTTTATTGTCAATGGCTCCCATTGTGAACGAACCTGCTGGGATCCATTGCATACCGGTTGGATTATGCTTTATAAAATTGATAGTGCTTTCAGGAGATTTGATAAAATAGCAAGTTGTTACCGCAATGCCACCAACAACCAAAAAAGCGCCAATCCATTTTTTATGAGTGTTCATATTTTATTCCATCAAAGGGTATCATAAAGAAAATTGTTGTTGCCATTTTTTAAGCAGTGCAAGATTAACGCCACTTCCCCCGCAAAGAATGACAGCAATATTAGAAAATTGCTGTATTATAGGATACTGCTCATAAATAATACTTAAAGCAGCACCACAAGCAGGTTCGACAAGAAAGCGATGATGATCCGCAAATTGTAAGCAGGCGTTGACGGCTGCTTTGTCTGTCACCGTTTGTGCAAAGGTGGGATGTTTCATTGCCAAGTCAAAAGCTTGTTGACAGATTTGTTTAGCACCTAATGTTGTAGCGACCGTATTGATGGTATCTAAGCGTATACGTTTCTTTTCTTTCATCGCTGTTGCAAGTGATGCAGCGCCGACGGTTTCAGCGGTGATTATCGCAACATCTTCCCAACCATGAGCATGCAAGCCTTGTACTAACCCCGAATAAAGTCCGCCGCCACCTACCGAAACTATAATCGCATCCGGTTTTGACATTTGTTGCTTTATTTCATCAATAATAGGCATATACCCTTGCCAAATGAGAGGGTGGTTAAAAGGTGGAATATAGGCGTAATGTTCATTTTCTGAAATTTCTTTTGCAAGGCTGTCGGCTTCATCCCAGTTATCACCTTCGACGATGACAGAGGCTTTTTCTGCTCTGAGCTTTTTTACCATAATGTCAGGTGTCGTTTTAGGAACAATCACTTTTGCGGGTATATTGAGCACTTGACTAGCATAAGCAACCGCTAAACCCGCATTACCTCCAGAGGAAGAGATAAAACCAGAGACGTGTTGTTGAGAGTAGTGCAAACATAATGCACCAATGCCTCTATCTTTAAAAGAACCGCTAGGTTGGAGCATTTCACATTTTAGATAAATATGACGGCCAGCCAATTCACTTAAGATATGTGACTGCAATAAAGGTGTTGTAACAGAAAGTGCAATCATGAATGTCTGCTATATCCTTTCAATCCACTTAACCCTAATGCTTTCACAATACCTTTCATGTTATCGGTAATTTTATCTTTTACTCTGCTAGCAATCGTTGGCTTAGCGGGCGTTAAATTCGCTGGCATTGTCATAGCCGTTTCTTTTGCTGATTGAGAATCAAGGAATGCGATTGCTTCATTGGCTCTTGTATCACCCGAACGATTGGCTTTGGCAAACCATTGTGCCGCAAGTTCTGAATCTTTAGAAACACCTTGACCATGATAGTATAACCATCCTAGTGCATATTGAGCATCAGCATTTCCAGCAATAGCCGCTTGTTCATACCATTTGAAAATCATTTTGCTGTTAGCAGGTGCTTTTTCACCTTGTTCATATAATCTTGCCAGATAAAGTTGAGCATCAATATTATTTTGCTCAGCAGCTTTAGTAACAAGTGCAATGCCTTCTGCTGAACCATTTTCACTCATCTCAATTAAATCAATACCTCTTTGAAAGTTAGCAATTTGTTGCTTTTTGTCAGAAATTTGCGTTCTTACTGGTACTGAAGATAACTGAGCTAATTTATTCTGTAAGGAATCTTGAATATCATTTTCATCATGGGGTTGTTTGGCTGCTATAAACCAATTAAGAGCAACTTGGGTATTGGCTTGTGCTCCTAAACCCAAAAAGCTCATCCAAGCTAGATAACTTTGTGCTTGGTGATTATCTTTTTCTGCGGACTTGGATAACCAATGCAAGGCTTTGGCATCATCTTGGGCAATATCATTGCCTTGCAGATATTGCATGGCAAGTTGATATTCTGCGAGTGGGTGGCCATGTTCTGCAGCAAGTTGAAGTGACTCAATTCCTTTCTTATGAGTATCTGCTTTTTTTAATTCTTTTAATGCATTTTGGTATTCAGTTGCACCAGGCCAGAACATCTTTTCTAAGTTGACTGTAGAAGAAGCTGCTGAAATTGACTTTGCATTGGGTAAACCATTATTCACGGCTCGTTGGTACCAACGATGTGCAGCTTTTGTATCTTTTGATACACCAATACCATTTTCAAAACACAATGCCATAAAGAATTGTGCTTCAGGATTATTCTGATTAGCAGCTAAAGTAGCGTAATGTAAAGATTTGACGTAATCTGGAGCAGCACTGTCACTACCGATGCTATACATTTTAGCTAATGCTAACTGGGACGCATGGTCATGATTTTCTGCCGCTTTTTCACAGGCTTTTAATGCTTTAGTATACTGGTGTTTATTATATAAATCAGCACATTTTTTGGCAAAAATGGCTGGGTCAACTGTTTTGGCATTAGTGATGACTTTATGTTCTAGCGATTGTTTCGTTGATACATTATTTTTTGCAGTGTTGGGTTTTGCTTTGAAAAGTTCGGCAATTAAAGATGACATGCTTTTGCCAGATTGTGCGTGATTAGCTGTTTGTATCTTCTGAGATTTTACATTTTTAGCATGGAGCTCATTCTTGTTATGCTCATTATTTTTATCTTGTTGTACTTTCTGAGTTTTTGCATTTTCTTTTTGTATTTGACGTTTGGTCAGCAAAGTGTATTTTTTCTTTTTTGCAACGCGTTGCTTTCGCTTTTCAGGAGCAGAAGGTTTAGAATCAGTTATGGTTTTTTGCATGGGAGTCAGTTGGTGGTTGATTTTTGGAGCCACAGGCAATGAACGCTTGAATCCAGTGGTTGCTGAATAATTTTCCAAGGTTGTTGATTCTTTCAGTTTTTCAAGTGCTTTTTCTTGTGTACGATTTATTGCAATAGTTGTTTGGTGAGCAGCTTGAGTCAGGGGTAATTTGCGTTTAAAGCCGGTTTCAGCTGAATAATTTTCACCGTCATTACCCACGCTTAACATTGGCCATGCCAGCAATAATAAGCTGCCTAATTGTTTAAAATGCATCACTCTCTCCCTGAATTCGCTGACAAAGCCTGGTTCCCTACATATAGTGTATAGCATCGTTATATAGACAATGCACTTTGCTTTGAAAGAGATTTATCATGCTAATTCAGGGTATCTAGTATAATTAACTTAATATGGACTACCACTTCCTATTATTTAGGAATATCTATGTGACTGTAATTATTTGGCAAAGCATCGCATTACTATTGGCCGCAACAACAGCGCTGTTTTTCTATATAGCTGTGCGCTTACGTAATGCAATCAGATTGAGTCTTGTTAGGGAAGAAAGAGCTTATCAAGAATTATTAGATTTTCCTGGTGCGAATCCCAATCCTGTGATGCGTGTTAATAAGTTGGGAGTGTTATTATATGCAAACCCTTCAAGTCAGTACATTATGATGACTTGGAAGGTTGGTCTAAATGAAAAATTGCCCCCCGAATGGCGAGAGATCATTCGCCAAGTAATACAATCAAACAAACCACAAGAAATTGAAATGAAAAGCGGTGAGTTGTCATTTTTGCTGAATATTGTACCGATTCACGGGGGGTATGTTAGTATTTTTGGATTAAATGTCACTATTTTAAAAGCAGTTGAACAAGAATTAAAGCAGCGAACAACAACGGATGCAGTCACCAAATTGCCTAATCGTGTTATTTTCGGTCAGAACCTGACCATGGAAATTAATCATGCAAAATCGATTAAAGCAAAAATGTCCATTTTTATTTTGCGGCTTGATGATTACTTTGAAATTCTTAATAGCTATGGTCAAGAAGTAACAGAAGCATATTTACTGGAATTTTGTAATAGACTCCAGATGTTCACTGTTAATGAAAGTACAATAGCTAGAATAAGTGATAATGAATTTGGCATGATATCTCCTCAGATCCGCGATGCGTCCCAAGCAGCTTCTTACATACAAGCCTTAATTGAAATAACAACCGTTCCTTATCAAGTCCTTGATAAAAACATTTTTACGACAGTAAGTGTGGGTATCTGCTTTTACCCCAATGATGGTGAAACAAATGATGTTTTAACACGCAATGCGCAATTAGCTGTGAATAGAACAAGTAGCACACGCAATCAATATGAGTTTTTTCAGCGTGGTATGATAGATCAATTACAAATTAAACGAAATATCATTTCAGACTTACATAAAGCCCTTGAGAATAATGAGTTTGTACTCTTTTATCAACCGCAAATCAATTTGAAGACCCAAACGATGGTAAGTTGTGAGTCACTGATTCGGTGGAATCATCCAGAGAAAGGATTTATTTCGCCTTTCTTTTTTATGACGGCAGCAGAAGAAACGCATTTGATTGTGCCGATTGGAGAATGGGTATTAAGGGCGGCATGTATACAAGCTAAGAATTGGCAAAACGCAGGTTACCCCCCTATAAAGGTTGCTGTTAACGTTTCTGCAAGACAGCTGTTTCAAACAGATATTGTAGCCTTAGTACGATTTGTTTTAAAAGAAACACAATTAGCTCCAGAGTGGCTCGAAATTGAATTAACGGAAAGTGTTTTAGCACAAGACATGAATTTAGCAATTGAAATTATGAAAGATTTAAAATCATTAGGTGTCGATTTAGCATTAGATGATTTTGGTACCGGTTATTCTTCGCTTAGTTATTTAATGCAGTTTCAAGTTGATAAGTTAAAAATTGATCGTTCGTTTATTAAAGGAATTGAAGATGCAACAGAAGGACATGCACTCACTCGGGGTATTATTGATTTAGGGCATAGCATTAACTTGAAAGTAATTGCAGAAGGCGTCGAAACAAAGGCGCAATTACAATATTTGAAACAACATAATTGTGACTTAATTCAAGGCTATTATTTTGCACAACCCCAACCTGCTGAAAAATTTGAAGAGTTTTTTAAAAAGAACTGGAATAATTAAAAAAGCGTACTTACCCTCTTTGCGTTTAAATCTTTCAATTTCATATTACTTTAGATAAAAGAATAGAATTCTTTATTTATTTAATTGTCATACCTGTATATGGCATTTTAAAAATAACAATTTAATAGGGGATATTGCATGGAAGGTGGCACTATTTCACTAGAACAAATCAGCAATGAACTCGCCGTGTTTGCTGCAACACTAACGGATGATGATGCTAAAGAAGATGTTAATTCAGCCCAGCTAGATGTTGAGGGATTGATAACCAATGCCTCAGATGAGCAAGCATATGCTTCTTTAGTTGAAATATTACAAAAATTAGCAGTTCATCTGGGTAACTCGCAAGTGCGAGAGAAAGGGAATGAGCTGCTTGCTCGGGTAAAAGCAAGCACCTCCTTAGCGGAGGGGATGGAAAGTGAAGCAGAAGAAAAGTCAGAAGAAAAAACATCAGCAGCTAAAAAACAAGTAACCTTTTCGCAAAAACCTCCAGAAGTAAGAAAAATTAAAATGATTGGCAAATGGAAAGCCCCATCCATTGGTGATGAAAATTCTCCGCCGATAGAAAGTAGACGCAAAGGGCGCTATAGCGTTGAAGAGATGGAAAATAAAGAAGCTGTTGTAGATAATACCGAAGCTGCTTTATCGGATGATGTTATTCAAGCAGCAGAAGCGTTTCTAGAAAATCCAGAAGCACATAAAGTTGAAAAATTAAAAGAATTTCTTACTCTTGTAGCACCCAAAGTGGGTGAAGAAAATCTGTATGGCATTGTAAGAGTGCCTAATGGAACTTATAAAGTCACAGAATACTCAACGATGGCCACTATTACTTTAACGAAAGATGAAGTTGTTGACCTTGCACAAAAGCAAAAAAGTGCAAAATCATCTACTGATATTTCAAATCGCTCTCAAACAACATCGTCCATTTCGGTTGCAAGCAATACTAATGCTGCTGTTAAAACGGATGCTCAATCTAAAAACAAAACAGATAAAAATTTAAGAAAAAGACGATCAAATGCTTTGAAAAACGTATTTGGTAGAATAAGACGAAAAAGCACCGCTGCGAAATCTGCAACCGATTTGAATACAGGAACTGCCAATAAAAATACAGCTGTGAATCCTTCAACATTGACAATGCCATCAGCGACTGGCCAAAATCAGGTACCAATACAAACAACTAAAAAACCAGCAAAAATTGAAAAGCGATTTGGCTCACATCTATTAAATGTCAATCCGATAGATTTTAAAGCAGCGGATGAATACTTTAGCGCACATCCTGATGCAGTAAAAATAAAAAAGGGAACCGTTCTAACAACAACTGATGAGTTAATGCAAGAAAAACAGATAACATTAAACTGTTCAATGATACGTCCAAGAGAAAATAAAGTTATTTATGCGTTGGCAAATGGAGAATATTTGGGAGAAGGTGCCTATGGTATTGTTAAAATAGCACAAAACCAGCAAGGGCAGACATTTGCCATAAAAATTGAAGGGAAAGGAAAAAAAGCAGACGATACTGCAGAAAGTAAAATTACCAAATTTATTGGCTACCTCAAAGCAACAGAAACAAGAAAATTAGAGGAATCTAAAGATTATCGAGGTGTAAGTACGGATGAAAAGAGTTACACCATTATGCAATTGCGGCAAGGGAAAGAAATATTTGAGCATTTATATACTAATGTATTAACAGCGGGGCAGCTCTATACCAAAGACGATCAAGACCAGAAACGCAGGCAAGATGAAACTGCATTGAGTGAAGAACAAAAATTGATTATAGCCTATAAATCTTGTCAAGCAGTTAATGATTTGCATCTTAGAGGGGTTATCCATGGGGATATTAAACCTGCAAATTTAATGGCGAATGTTAAAGGTCAGCAGATTGTGGTTGCTGCGATAGATTTTGGCTTTTCGTTTCAATTTGATCTCAGTAAAATCCCTCCTGATCCTATTGCGCATGCTGGTGCTCCAGAAGGCACCGATCCTCGTTATATGCCTCCTGAGGTGCGAGTGGCGAATCCCCGCTCGCCAGAGTATAAAGTAGGTGAAATGGCGCAATTTTCACCTGCATCTGATTGTTACTCACTCGGTGTTATGTTTGAAGATGATATGCAGCTTTCATCCGAGATTACTCAAGGATTAAAAAATAGCGATCCCAATAAGCGAGATACTTTATTAAAAACAATGGGACATATTGTTGCGCAATTAGAAAAAATTCCTGAACAAAGCCGAACTCCAGAGATAAATAAAGTAATACATGAACACCATCATGGTGTAAAACGTTTTAAAGAGCAAGAAGGGCCTAAGGAGCAAGCTACTTTTATTAGTCAATTAATGTCAGGTTTTCGTGATCCACGTGAATCAGTGGGTGATGCTGTGAATGCTACATCATATACAACAGACGATTACGACAATATGGCGATTGGTATGTATGATGTTCTCACACCTCCAGAATTTTATGCTGATTTAGAAAAATCCTACAGTGAATTAAACTCACCAGAAGAACAAGCCATCTATAAGCATAATGCAATGATTCTTTTAAAAGCACTATTGAAAGTAGATGTTAACCATGAATATCTCGAAAAAAACAAAAAAGGGATAGAGCAGTTTTCAAAAAATTTATCAGCTGAGCAAGCGTCTGAATTAAAGTTGTTAATTAGTGCACAGAATAATAAAGCAAAAAGCATACCGCAGCCTACTACCTCCGATACATCGACACTGGTTGATATTGATGACTTTATTGATTCTAAATTAAAGGATCCTGCACAACAAGATAATATTGCTTCGATAGCAGCAATGTTTGCAGATGATTTGCAAGCACATCATGCAAACTTATTTAAAGCGGTTAGTCCACTAGAGCTTCAAATTAAAAAAATTGACAATGACAAACAAAGAAGTTTGGCTATTAATCAGATGACCGATTCTTATAACTTTTTATCAGCAAAAGTAGTTCATGACATTATTCATGCAACGAGCAAAGAACATCAACAAGCAATTTATACATTTTATATCAATCTTATGGAAAGTTGTTTAAAAAGGGGAGATTATCTTTCTGCCTCAGCCATTCAAGGGGGATTGACTAATACTGCTGTTGAGCGATTGAAATATTTAACGAACAATGTTAATGAACAGGCTTCTATCGCTAGAGCGAGTAAATTATTTAACCCTGAAGGTTCAAGTAAAAACTTAAGAGAAAGCATGCAGGCAAGAATTGCATCTGGAATGGAAGTGATCCCCTTGCCATCCGTATTAATAAAAGATTTAATCAATGTGGCTGAAATACCAAAAATTTCCGAAACAACTAAAAAAGTTAGTGGCACGAGAGTGCAAATAGTAGGGCATTTAATAAAAACGGCTATTGTAGAAAATCAAGACAGAATAGGTGAAACAACTAGTCAACCTAAAACAAACATAAAATCTGTTTTGGCGACTACCGTTCAACCACTGGGTAATTATTATAATTATACCTTGGAGTTTTTTCCCAGAGGGAAAACTGAGCCAGATTTTTCTAAAGTAAAGAGTAAACAAAATACAGCAGACGATATCAATGCAGCGCATGCTGAAGCGGTTAAAAAAATGGATGTACTTAAGCAAGAAATTTCAGTAGTTATGCAAGAGCTTAAAACAGAACATGCTAAAGAGTCTCCTGATATTTCAAAACTGATAGAACTTAGAAAATCACTTAAAAAAATTCATGAAAGTATTACGGGGCTTCTTAATGTTGAGAAAAACAATTTAAAAATAGTAAGTGATGCAAGGAAAATTCCCTTTGATGAAGCTGTGATAAAAGAAAATGATGCATTAATTAAGTCGTTGCTTGTCGCTAAGATTGAACAATACTTTAAAGATGAAATAAAGGACGATACAGAAATAAGCAATTTATACGACCAAGCGAGTAATTTGGAAATATATAGAGATCTCAATTTTACAGACAGTATGAAGCCTTTTGTAACTGCCATTAGTAATAAAAGAACATTAATGTTTTTACAAGGTAATGACAATGACAATGATAAAATTGATCCTGCTGAAGTCATTCTTGAAAGAAGTCTGAAAGAATACGCAAAGGCTCTCGTCCAAGTTCAAAGTGCGAATAAAACACCGAATGATGAACAGTTTCTTGCTGCAAAAAAAGATCAAATTGAAGAAATTGTGGGTCGGATTAAAACCGCAATGCAGTCAGATGATGCCACCTTAAAAGCAGCAGGGGATCGCGTCAATGACAAAATACAAGGGATGATAACTGCTTATACTGCGATAAAACAACATTTGGAATCGCAAGCAACAGTTCAACCCAAACAACCGGTTAAAAAAGGCTTTGCAAGAAAAATAAAGAGTATTCCAAGGAAAATAAGAGGTCTTCGTAATAAGAAACAAAAATCTTTGCCTAAAGAAGAAACTAAAGATTTATTGAGTTTAATTAATCATTTGCGCGATGAAACGCAACGCCGAACACGTGATATCTCAAATCAGGAAGTCACAAAACCCAAGAATGTAACCTTTGCAGAGACGGATGATATCATTACAAATGATAGAACGGTACACGTTAGCCCAACCGATCGTAGTGACGATGAGGTTAGTGAAGTAGAACGTGAAGAAAATGCAGTAGCAACAGTAGATACAAGGGCGACCACGCAAAATGAACCTGAAACTCAAGTGTTAGAAGTAGAAACGACAACACTGACTGAACCTGAACTGCAATCAATACAACCAAGCATCACAGCACCCACTGAACCCAAACCTCATGTAGAAGAGGCAAGAACAACGATCAGAACAGAGCCTGAAACACATGTACAAACTTCGAGGAAACGAGATCATGGTGCCGCTTTTTCTAATGAGGCGCTTGCCTTAGCCGGTTGCTTAGAACACTTAAGTGATCCTAGTGCAAAAGTCAGCCAGCAATTTCGGTCCGATGCAATGAGACAAAGTGTTGATGCATTGAAGCAGTTACCCAAAGACATGAAACCAAAAAATTTTGCTGATATTGTTAGTATGGCTTCAACTGATATCGATAACAGAAATATCAATGAAGTTACTCGTAAAGTAGCAACTGAAACGATTATGGCAGTTATCATTCCTCCTTATGCAACGCTGAATCAATTAAAGCAAATTGAAAAAGATCTAGCATCAAGAGTGAGTAGCTTAAAATTAACTGATCCGATGACTCAACAGATTGCTGGTAAGATTGCTATTCGTGAAGCGGTTATGCAGCATGTGAAAGCGTCTATCCTTGAAAAAACAGCTGATCATCAAGCAAGGCCTTCGGCATTAAGACCCAGTGTTGGTGCGCATTCAACTCCTACGCTGGGGGAGGGTATGGCTAAACCACAACTCGCTCAAGAACCCGAGCCTTTAGATTTACCTAAGATAAAGCGAACTCAACATAAAACCTAAAATGATTTAACCAATTGATGATTAATCATATTTTATTCATTTCACATGAAAAGTGAATCATCACTATTTCTGAAAACCATTTGATTGTCAAAAAATAAAAGAGCGAAGCGCTTTACTCCGATGTAGTGAAGAAGTGAGAAAAGGGCAAAAATTAAATGTGAAAACTGCCTTGCATGAAGGCAGTTTGTTAAAGTTGTAGGAATGTCTAAAGATAATCAAACAAATACCATATTGTGGCAGCATGAGACGAGATTAAAATCTCCATCTGTGATGAAAAAGCGGATAATTCATGATCCTTCCGTATATGAAGGATAGGAACTTGCGTTAGCGTTCTTCACCAAAACGGTTAGCAATGAGTTTTTCAATCGCATTGAAAGCATCCACTTCATCTTCGCCTTCAATACGAACTTCAATAAAGGAATGCTGGCTTGCTGCTAGCATCATGACACCCATGATGCTTTTTCCGTTTACCGTTTTACCGTTGCGTGTCAGTTCAATGAGACTTGCATAGCGTGAGGCAGTTTGCACTAATTTAGCAGCTGCCCTGGCGTGTAGTCCTAGTTTATTGATGATTTGTAATTCTTTTTTGATCATATTGATACTTCGAATGTGCCTACTTATTCAACAACATCAACCGTTTTTTTACGAGGTATTTTTAAACTTCTTCGTCCGTTTGCAACCGCTAAAACACGTTGTTCAAAGAGAGGTTCAAAGATCCCATCTTTGCCACCATCGACCGCTTTTTTCGCTAAAGGGCCTAAGGGTAGGTGAGGGTAATTTAAAATACGGAACAACATCGGAAGGTTTAATCCTGAAAGCACTCGAATGCAAAAGCCTTGATTTTGTAACCCTTGGGCAATATTGCTTGGGGTTGAGCCAAACATATCGGTTAAGACTAATACACCGCTTCCTGAATCCAATTTTCTAATAAGGTGTGCAGCTTTTGCTGTCAGGGTTTCAGGTTCTGGATTACGGCAAACAGAAAGGTGAGAAACGGCTAAAGGCAGTTGCCCAAAAGTGCCATGTGCTACATTAAGCAATGCACACCCAATTCCACTATGCGTAATTAATAATATGCCAACGCTCATGATGTTTTTTGTAGATCTCTATGTCGAACTTGAACATTCATTTTTAACGTTTGCGCACGGCTTACCAATTGTTTTGTGATATAGACCGAACGGTGCTGCCCACCGGTGCAGCCAATTCCAACAGTTAGATAACTTCGATTATCCGCTTCAAACCGGGGGATCCAATTGTCTAAGAATCGGATAATATCTTCAACCATTTGTTCTACTTCAGGATAGTTTTGTAAATATTTAGCTACTTCACTATCTTCTCCGGAGAGGGATCTTAAATGGGGTTCCCAATAGGGATTAGGTAAACAACGGACATCAAAAATAAAATCAGCATCGGCTGGCATGCCATTTTTAAAACCAAAAGATTGAATGAGAAGTTGTAATCGATTTGAATGCTCTCTAGCGACTCTATCACGAATAATACTACAAAGCTGATGGTGTGATAGCTGGCTAGTATCAACGGTGAGATCAGCCATACTGGCTAAAGGGCTAAGCAACTCTCGTTCTTGTTCAATGGCTTCCTGCAAAGAAACATGATCATTGCTTAAAGGATGACGCCGTCTGGTCTCGCTGAATCGCCGTAACAAGCTTTTATGATCAGCATCCAGATAAATAATGTCAGAATCCCAATCGGGGCGACGTAATTCAGAAATCACATCTTTGAGTAGGTTAACATCCTGAGGTAAATTGCGAGCATCAATACTGACTGCAATGCGAGGATGATCTTCAGCCAACTTATCAATAACGACCGGCAAAATATCAACGGGGAGATTATCAATACAATAAAAACCAAGATCTTCAAGAACATGCAATGAAATCGTTTTGCCAGAACCGGATCTACCACTCACAATTACCAATCTCATTTTCTGCTTCACCCTTTGCTTTGATACTTCGTTATCTTCGCCTACTCGCCGTCTTCATTTACTTATGTAAACTCAGACTGCTCAAGGCTCGATGCCTCGTCTGAAAGCAAAGGGTTTCGCAGAATGGCGGTTACCCTTTGCTTTGATACTTTCCGTCTTCGCCAAAAGGCTACGCCGGACAAGCGTTATCTTCGCCTACTCAAGGCTCGATGCCTCGTCTGAAAGCAAAGGGTTTCGCAGAATGGCGGTTACCCTTTGCTTTGATACTTTCCGTCTTCGCCAAAAGGCTACGCCGGACAAACGTTATCTTCTAAGTAAGACAAAATTATTTTGCCAAAAATCGCTCTATTCTCGCAGATTTAGGCATAAATGCTAATTTTACTGCGGTTTCTATTAGGATAGCCAGATTATGGCCGTGAGCAACAGCCAATGACAGGCTAGGAATAGGAAGATTATCCATTAATTTGTCAACCAACTCAAATTTGAGTTTAGGTTCCGTGTCAGGAAGATTGTGGTTTAACGTAATAATGAAATCGAGCGCAATTTCATCAACCAGCACATTAGGTCCAAATAGTTGTACCACATCGATTAAACCAAGGTTTCGCGTATGTAATAGCCCTTGCTGCGCCTTATCAGCAAATCCCAGTAATTGTTGCCCAGAACGTTTGAATAAGGGCGCATCATCAGCAATGAAACGGTGCCCACGAGTTAATAAAGTGAGAGCCGTTTCACTTTTACCAATACCTGGGGAGCCGGCAAGTAATACGCCCTTGCCTTGAATTTCCAGCAATACGCCATGAAGACTAAGCATGGGTTAGTCTTTCATAGAGCTCTTCACGAGATTTTGCCTGACGTAAACTTTGACGAATACTCTCTTGTCCAAAAACATGGGCAATAGATGCTAATAATTCTAAATGCATTTCATCCGTTTCTGCGGGCACAATTAAGGCGAAAATCAGATCAACGTTTTCGTTATCTTCTGCGCCAAAATCAATACCTTCTTTTAGTGAAATGAAACAACCCAGTGTTTTATCAATGGCTGCAAGGCGCGTATGAGGGATAGCAACACCGTGTCCGAT
Organism: Candidatus Berkiella aquae; assembly: GCF_001431295.2. Lineage (NCBI taxonomy): Bacteria > Pseudomonadati > Pseudomonadota > Gammaproteobacteria > Candidatus Berkiellales > Candidatus Berkiellaceae > Candidatus Berkiella > Candidatus Berkiella aquae. Next base: position 1,024,116 of record NZ_LKAJ02000001.1, read on the forward strand.
TGCGGTGCTTCCCAAGCGCTCTCTCATAATTAATCCATCAAAAATATCATGCGCTCTAACTTGAATTAAATCAGTGGTCAGCGATTCGCTAAGCAGTTCAAGCGCTTTTTTCTTACTTTGCGCCCGTAGCGCAAAGTGTGTTCTTTCTAATGTTAAAATATCGTGAATGTGAAGCATACTCTTTCCATTTACTCACCCCAGACATGTACTGTGCGTACACGCTTGGGGATTCGTTCGCTTATTGCCGTCGTCTAAGAGTGAGGGTCATTCAAACTGGTTTGAGTAATATGGTTATACTAAATCTTCTCCATCCCCATGATTATTCATTTTTTCTTTATGTTTGACGACTTGTCTATCAAGCTTATCAATCAGTAAATCAATGGCGGCATACATATTTTCAGATTCAGATTCAGCATGAATTTCAGCACGTGCTAGATTTACTTTGGCTTCTGCTTTTTGCTGAAATTTTTTATCAACGGTTAATGTTACATAAACGTTCGTTATATGGGAGAAATGACGTTCAATTTTTTGTAATTTGCTTTCTACATAATCACGTAAGGCTGGTGTAATTTCGACATGATGTCCAGTGATGTTAATTTGCATAATTTTGTCCTTATTGTGTTATGTTAAACTAATTGTTTTCGTTCATTAGAAGGCGGAATGCTCATTGCTTCACGATATTTTGCAATGGTTCTTCGTGCAACCGGAATACCTTGTTCAGCTAATAATGTGGCTAATTTGCTATCACTAAGCGGCTTTTGTCTACTCTCTGCAGAAATGAGCTTTTTAATAAGAGCACGAATTGCAGTTGCTGAGCATTCGCCACCTTTTTCTGTATTAACATGGCTTGAGAAAAAATATTTTAACTCGAATGTTCCACGCGGGGTATGAAGGTATTTTTGGGTAGTAACGCGCGAAATAGTTGATTCATGTAGTTCAAGCACTTTTGCAACATCGTGTAAAATAAGCGGTTTCATTGCTTCTTCACCGAGTTCAAAAAATGCTTGCTGCTGTTCTACAATGCAGCTAGCGACTTTTAGTAATGTATCGTTACGATTTTCAATACTCTTTAAAAACCAACGTGCTTCTTGTAATTGGTTTCGTAAATATTGATTATCTTGACTTGAATCTGCGCGTCGAATAAGACCTGCGTAATGATCATTAATTCTTAATTTTGGCATGCATTCGGGATTAAGCTCAATAATCCATTTACCATGCTTTTTATAAGTGTAAACATCAGGAATAACATATTCTGCTGTTTTGCCACCGATTTCAGTGCCTGGACGAGGATTTAAAGTTTGAATGCAGTGGATCACCTCATGCAAGTCTTCCATAGATAAACCTAAGCGGCGACGTAGTGCAGCAAAATCACGTTTGCCAAGCAATTCTAGATGATGAGTGACTAATTCTCGAGCTTTATCACGCCACGGAAATTCAATGGGTAAATGCTCTAGTTGCACTTTGAGAGATTCGCCAATGTTGCGTGCCCCCACACCTAAGGGATCAAACTGTTGAATTCGGCGTAAGACAGCTTCAATTTCTTGAGTGTCAACCGTGATAGTGTCTTGCACGGTTGCAATAATATCATCGAGCTGGCAAGTTAAAAAACCGTCTTCATTAATAGAATCAATTAATGCTGTTGCAATTAATCTATCACTATCGCTAAAGGGGGTTAATTCCATTTGCCACAGCAGATGGGCTTGCAGTGTTACAGGAACGCTGTTTAAGGTTTCAAGCTCATTACCTAATGATTCGTGAAATCGTGCTTCGCGTTTGTGGCCTAAACGCACTTCCCAGGTAAATTCTTCCCCATTGGGATCAGGCTCTGCATAAAAATGAAGCGCAGCATCTGTTTCGCTTGTTTCTTCAGTGGTGGCATCGCAAGCAGGCTCTTGCTCTTGAACCTCTAACATTGGGTTAGCTTCTAATGCTGATTGTATTTCTGTTTGCAGATCCACTGCGGATAATTGCAGTAGTCGAATAGCCTGTTGCAATTGGGGCGTCATCGTTAATTGATGGCCAATTTTTAGTTGTAATGATGGTTTCATACAACCTCTCCCTAGCATTGTTGCTCAGCAACAGATCTGTGTCTACTTTCTCTATATTGTAGACACCTCCTTTTAGATTTTGGCAGGAAGATTGCTACAGTGTAAAGGCTTCTCCAAGATAAACTTTACGAACTTCCTGATTACTGAGAATACTTTGCGGGGGGCCACAAGCAATTACTTTGCCTTCGCTGACAATCGCGGCTTGATGGCAAATATTGAGGGTTTCTCTTACATTATGATCAGTAATCAAAACCCCAATGCCTTTTTGTGCAAGAAGGGCAATTTGATGTTTTATATCATTAACTGAAATAGGATCGACGCCAGCAAAGGGCTCATCTAATAAAATAAATTTAGGATCGCAGGCCAAGGCCCTGGCAATTTCAACGCGACGCCTTTCACCACCTGATAGGCTAATACCTAAGGTATCTCTGACATGCGTTAAGTGAAATTCATTGAGCAGCGTGTCCAGTCTTTCAAAGCGAGCTGTTTTGCTAAGATGTGTTTGAGTTTCAAGAATCGCTAAAATATTATCTTTAACCGATAATTTACGAAAGACAGAAGCTTCCTGGGGTAGGTACCCAATCCCGGAGCGTGCACGAATATGCATTGGACTGTGTGTTACGTCTGCGCTATTGAGCATGACGCGTCCGCCATCACAAGGGACCAATCCAACAATCATATAGAAGCAGGTTGTTTTGCCAGCACCATTAGGCCCAAGTAGCCCAACCACATCCCCAGATTTTACTTCGAGCGAGACATCTCTAACGATCTCTCGTTTTTTATAAGATTTTTTAAGATTTTTTACCGATAAAATATTATTCATAGGATTAAGCACGCGGATGAATCGTGATAATAGGACGCTCATCACTTTGTTTGGTTGCGTTAATGATTTGTTTGTCTAGCTGATAACTTAACACGGGGCCTCTAAATTTATCTTGTTGATGTTCTATGGTGGCAGAGCCTTCCAAAACAATAAGTTGCTTATCTGGATAATAATAAATGGTTTTAGCGGTGGCGTAAACAGGATTAGGATCGTTTTGTCGCTTACCATCAAAGGTAGCTGGATTACCAATTGCGGTAATCACATTTAATTGCCCTTTCAGATCTTTTTTCAGTGTTAAGGTATCTGCATGAAGTACATGCGTCCCTTGAGTGAGTATCACATTACCCGTATGCACGGCTTCTTGTTTGGTTTGATCGAAAGAAGCAGTATCCGCTTGAATTTGAATAGGAGAAGTTGGGTCGATTTTAATAGGTGCTGGTGTGCCATAAACATTGAACGTGCAAAGACATAGCATGAATATGAGTGGTTTAATGTGGTGTTTCATAAAATGTTTTTACCTGATGTAGAAATTCAACGGTTTCACGATGCAGATCGGCTCTCATGCCTTGTGCTTCAATCGTAAGAGAAGGAGCATAGACAGTCACTTTATCATCCGTTAATGCTCTGGGATTGGGATCTTTGGGAAATAAGAGTAATGAACTTGTTTTAAGCTCCCACCAACTCTGTGTTTTGGGGTTCATTTGTTTAACATTGACATTATTAATCAATTTTAATTGATCAATTTGCGTGCCCATTTTCGCTTGGTATCCTTCTCCTTGCGCAGAGGAGACCGTTAAACAGGAGCCGTTATCCTGATACACCGTCAAATGAGGTTGCAACATTTGCGTAGTGGTTTGCCCTTTAAAGTGTGACCAAGATCCCATTTCTAACACTTGAATAAGTTTGCCATTTTTATCGTAACGTTTGGCTGAAACCCCTGTCATGGTTTCTTCTAAAACATCACTATTTTGTTCATTGGATTTGACGGCAATGTCAGAAGGGGAAAAAAAGTTAAAAAAGTACATCGCAGCAACTAGCGCTGCGATGAACAAGAGTGGATAAAGCGTAGTGCGATGAAACACGAAATGCCTTATAACACGCCAGCGCGAAGTAAATCATGCATGTTTAATGCGCCAATTAAATGACGATTTTTATCAACCACAAATAGGCCATTTATTTTATGGGTTTCCATGAGACGTAGTGCTTCTGCTGCGAGTAAGCCTTTTTCGATAACCCGACCTCCGGCTGTCATCACTTCACGGATGGGAGTCGTACTAATGTTAATATTGTGATCAAGTGCACGGCGCAAATCGCCGTCGGTAAATAAGCCAATATGCTGTTGATTTTCATCAACAATTGCTGTCATGCCTAAGCGACAACGCGTCATTTCAATTAACGCTTCTTTGACGCAAGCCGATTGCGTTACGATAGGGATATCATTGCCTTTGTGCATAATATCATCGATTTTGAGTAATAAACGTCGACCTAAACGTCCTCCTGGGTGAGAAAGTGCAAAATCTTCAGCGCTAAAACCACGGGCATCTAATAGCGTAATTGCCAGCGCATCTCCCATCACCAGTGTTACCGTTGTGCTAGAGGTTGGCGCAAGACCGAGGGCACACGCTTCTTTATCGACGTGTACGTTAAGCGTAACATTAGCACAATTGGCGATAGTGGATTTGGTATTACCTGTCATCGCAATCAGAGGCACGCCTAAGCGTTTAATCAGGGGAAGGATGGTAATAATTTCTTCTGTTTCACCCGAATTTGAGATTGCAATGACGGTATCATTGCTTGTGATCATTCCCATATCACCGTGGCTTGCTTCTGCGGGATGTACAAAAATCGAAGGACTGCCGGTACTGGCGAGTGTCGCAGCAATTTTTCGTCCGATAAGTCCTGATTTGCCCATACCAATGATAACAATGCGTCCTTGATTTTGTATGCACTGCAGCAATAGTTCGCAAGCTTTGGCAAAACGTTTGTCAATTTGCTCTGAAAGGGATAAAACGGCTTGGGCTTCTGTCAAAACGACGCGACGTCCTTCTTCAATGAAGGATTGCTCTACCGTAGTGGTGGTCTCTTCTAGTATCATGGTGCATTCTTATTTATATAATCAGCTGTCTTACAAAGTTTTGATTAACCCAAGATTACTATAACATCAACTGGCGTTTGGGTAATGCTTTCTGAAACTATCTTCTATAATTGGAATATTTACTAACAAAATTAAGAAAGGGTAGTGGTCTTCTAGTTGTGTTAAAATCTTAAATAATACAGATTAAGGTGCTGCATATAACATCATGAAAGGCAGTGAGCTAAATACAGTCGAGATTCGCAATCTCTCATTTGGGTGGGGGAATCGCGTTATTTTTGATAACGTCAGCATTGATATTCCCACGGGAAAAGTGACCGCTATTATGGGGCCAAGTGGTAGCGGAAAAACGACCTTATTGCGATTAATTGGCGGCCAGTTGTTGCCACAATCGGGGTCGATTATTGCAAATGGTTTCAATATTCCCGAGCTTGGGCGTACCGAGTTATATCAAGCACGCCGACAAATGGGAATGCTGTTTCAAAGTGGTGCATTATTTTCAGATTTAACGGTGTTTGATAATGTTGCTTTCCCATTGCGCGAGCACACAAACCTCCCCGAATCATTTATTCATGATATCGTACTGATGAAATTAGAGGCGGTTGGACTACGCGGAGCAAGAAATTTAATGCCAAGCGAGCTCTCTGGCGGTATGCAAAGACGTGCAGCGCTTGCTCGAACGATTGCGCTTGATCCTAATCTTTTAATGTTTGATGAGCCTTTTGCAGGACAAGATCCCATCTCGATGGGCATTTTGGTGAAATTGATCCGCCTATTGAACGATGCTTTAGGCGTGACGAGCATTATTGTTTCACACGATGTTCCAGAGACTTGTAGTATTGCAGACTACGTCTATGTGATTGCAAACGGTAAAGTGATTGGGCATGGGTCGCCAGAAAGTATTAAAAATAGCGACTCTCGCTGGGTACATCAGTTTATGTGTGGCCTACCGGATGGTCCGGTGCCATTCCATTATCCGGCTAAAAACTACCAACAAGATTTATTGGGAGGGTGAAGCTCTTGCTTCAAGCCATGCAAAGTTTAGGAAAAGCAGGCATTGATTTTGTTGATAATGCGGGTAAAACAGCATTGTTTTTATTGCATGCTTTGCTTGTAAAACCTAAAGGATTCACTAAAAGTCTAAAACTATTAGTGCCCCAGCTTTATATGATTGGTGTTTTGTCGATGATTATCATCGTCGTCTCTGGCCTTTTTATTGGTATGGTATTAGGGTTACAGGGATACACTATCTTAGTTAAATTTGGTGCGGATCAAGCATTAGGGCAACTAATTGCCCTTAGCATGGTAAGAGAATTAGGCCCTGTCGTGGGGGCTTTATTGTTTGCAGGCCGCGCAGGTTCGGCAATTACCGCAGAAATTGGCTTAATGAAAGTGACAGAACAATTATCGAGCATGGAAATGTTGGGTGTTGACCCTTTAAGACGTGTGATTGCGCCACGCTTTTGGGCAGGGCAGATTTCATTACCCCTTTTGACCTTAATTTTCACTGCCGTCGCCATTTATGGCGGTTACATGGTAGGCGTGCAATGGCTAGGGGTCGATGAGGGTTCCTTTTGGGCAAACATGCGTAATGCTGTTGATTTTCGTGAAGACATTGTTAATGGCATCATTAAGAGTGTTGTTTTTGGCACACTGGTGACATGGATTGCAGTTTATCAAGGCTATACTTGCCCGCCTACAGCGGAAGGTATTGGTAAGGCAACAACTCGCACAGTCGTATTTTCATCATTAGCGACGTTAGGGATGGATTTCATTCTAACCGCAATTATGTTTGGGGGACTCAACTAATGCAGAAACGAACGGTAGAAATCGCCGTTGGCTTCTTTTTCCTACTGGGAATATTAGCATTTAGCATGTTAGCGATACAGGTTAGCGGTTTAACTAAATTTTACAATGTTGAAAAAGGTTATAACATAACCGCAGATTTTGAAAACATTGGTGGGTTAAAACCAAGGGCGCGCGTTACTATTGCCGGGGTTGCCGTTGGACGCGTCGTTGCGATCAACTACGATCCTAAAGATTATGTTGCGCGGGTTTCAATCCTCGTTGACAATAAAGTTAATAATATACCAGACGATACTACGGCCAGCATTTTAACTTCGGGTCTATTGGGCGATAATTATATTGGTTTGACCCCTGGGTTTAGTGAAACCTATTACAAAGAGGGTGATCATATTCCAGTAGAGAACACGAGTAAGGCAGTTGTCTTAGAAGAATTGGTATCCAAATTTTTATCAAGCCAAGCAAGTGGCTTAAAATAAACTCGAAGGGAACATTATGCGTTCAATGGTTCGTCATTTATATCTTGTTTTTGTTCTGTTTTTTGCGGTGAGCACAACCTTATTTGCTGAAGAGCCTGATGTCTTATTGCAGCGTGTTACAAAGCAAATGATAGATTCATTGCGTCAAAATGATAAAGACCTCCAACAACACCCTGAAAAAATTTATGACATCATTGAAAAGATATTAGTCCCTCATATCGATTGGATTGCGATGTCTCGTTGGGTGGTTGGTCGCAATGCTTGGCAAAGTGCTAGCGACGACCAGAAGAAACGGTTTGTCAAAGAATTCAAAGATCTTCTTATTCGCACTTATGCAAGTACCTTGCGGGCTTATAACAACCAGACGATTGATTATTTGCCGATACGAGGGGGTACCCAAGGCAAACCACGAGTACTTGTTTCCAGCCTTATAAAAGAACCAGGACGCGAGCCCATTCGAGTGACTTACCGCCTTGTGAATAACAATAACGCTTGGCAAGTGTATGATATTGCCATTGAAGGGGTTAGTTTATTAAAAGGCTTCCAGTCACAGTTTGCTACTGAAATTCAGCAAAACGGTTTAGAAAAACTCATTCAACATTTGCGTGAGCACAATGAAAAACCTCTTCAGTGAAAAAGACATTACCGTCGAATTTTTCAATAATGAATTGTTAGTGAAAGGTCCATTAACACAAGACACCGTGGTCGCTGCGATAGATCGCAGCGAGCCACTTATCCCCAATGAACAATCAGTGACAATCAACTTAAGTGAAGTGAGAGATTGTGACAGTGCGAGTCTTGCCTTTATCATGGCATTATTACGAATTGGTAAAGCAAAGAAGTCATCAATGCAGTTATTGCACCTTCCAAAAGAAATGCTTGATTTAGCAACCGTTAGCGGATTAAATGGATTTTTACCCTTAAAAGATAAGTAAACCATGTACATACTTTATTGTTTGCTTTTATGGGTGTTGGTCTATTTTTTGCCTGGTTTGGCACTGTTTCCCCGGCTCATTTGTTCGCCTTTAACGGCTTTTGCGACGCCTATAGTCAGCGTCGGTATTATTTATAGTGTCACTTCTTTACTGATTGCAATGGGCTTATTAGTAACACCTGTTGTCATTATCGTTGCGGTAGGTTTTGGTATTGTTGGTATTGCAAGAATCAAAACAGCCGTTTCGCAAAACTGGCTGTGGACTAAAAAAGATGCTTTGGTCTATGGCATGCATGCCATTTTATTGTTGCCTTATTTTATCAAATTAGGGACACACGGTTTTGATAGAGGCGATGAAATTTACAGTTGGAATTTTTGGGCAATTCAACATTATTTTCTAGAAACTATCGATTTCTCTCATACCGGTGCACCATATCCACAACTGTTTCCTAAATTATTGGCTTTTTGTTATCACTTGGTGGGTAATATTGATCTGCAATTGCCTGTCAAAGCCACTTTAATCATTTTCCCTTGGACCATGTTATGCGCTATTGCCACTGTTTGGCGAATGCGCATGGGACAACTGAATGGCATTTATGTATTGGCTTTAATTTATGTCTTATGGGGCGTTAACCTCGGCCAATTCTTTGATGATGGTTATGCTGATCCTGTCATGACAAGCGCTTTAATTGTTTCCATGGTGTTGTTTTGGCAAAGCCAACAAAAAGCGTTATTGGGCTATTTCCCAGCCAATATGCAAATGAGTCCCACCTTATGGGTTGGATTAAGTGTATTGTGTGCCATGGTTGCGGCACATACCAAACAACCGGCCTTATTATATGCCATGTTTTCTCTACCATTATTGCTGTGGCAAAATCGTGCATGGCGCTGGCTTGCGATTCTTTCTCTTATTGGTGGTTTGTATTGGGTTTTGGGTGAGGGACGACAATTTCATCAAAACAAAGGTGTTATCTGGTTATCTTTAGCGAATCGCGATCTTTTCAGCCAGTTAGGTTATGCCATTAATAAATATTTTATTCAGCAGCCGTTATTATTTTTACTCTTTTTTGTGGCATGGTGGACAAGCAGGCGCGACAAAATCCTGCGCCAATTGACCTTACTATTTATGCTCCCTAGCCTGTGTTGCTGGTTTCTCTTCGGTGCTTATCAACTTCGTTTAGGGCAACATCTCATAGCAGGTGCTTTCTTTTTATTAGCAGCCGGTGGTATTCACATTGAATCTCGATGGTTCAATGGGCGTTTATGGCGTCGATGGTTAGACTGGTATCAGTTAAAACAAAAGCAGTTATTGGTTGCGATATTAGGATTGAGTGTCTGCGTCAGTGCATTGCTGTTTGCGCGCGAAGTGTGGTTAGTAAAAGGTGGGATCAGTTTATATGCGGGAGGGCGTCAAAGCCTACATCGCTATTTTGCTAAAGATACCGATTATGTGTACAACACTATCTATTCGGATTCAGAACTGCTGTTATGGGTGCCTTCGCGGTATCTTTACGGTTTGTTCTATAAGCATACAAAACTAACAACACCAGATTACCTTTATTACGGTACTTATAATTACGCCACCTTAATTGATGAATTGCAGCGTAAGCTACCAGACTATGTTTTTACCGTTAGCCAAGATATTATCGATGGCCCTGCTTCACAATTATTAGCAGAAGTTGTCAATGAATGCCCAAGCGCCTTTTCACAAGTGGCGGGTCCTTACAATAGATTCAGTTTTGTTACTTATAAAGTAGATAAAAATGTTCTTGTACGAGATCAATGTTTGCTTACTTTGGCGGAACAGCAATCTTTTGAATACGCCAAGCTTGCCCAAATAGAATAAATAATCCCCCATTGGTTTATTTTAATCTCTTCTTATGAGGAGATTTACTGAGAATTGCTGGAATCGTTTCTAGAATTCACACGCTAAGTCGGTTAAAATTTGCGGTCAGTAACGCAATAAGTGAAAGCCATGCATCCAGAAGATATCCAGAAAATGATTCAAAGTAAATTGCCAAACTCAACTGTTGAAGTAACAGGCGATGGGCGACATTTTGAAGCCATAGTCGTGTGTGCTCAGTTTGAAGGCATGGGGTTACTGGCAAGGCAACGCGCAGTCTATGGTACCCTTGATGATCATATTCACAATGGCAATATTCACGCTTTATCCATTAAAGCCAAAACACCCGCTGAATGGGAAAGTGAAAAAAAATAATACGGAAACCTCATGGATAAACATTTAATTAGCGGAGGAACCCCTCTGCAAGGCGAAGTCAGAATTTCAGGTGCGAAAAATAGTGTATTGCCCATTCTGGCAGGCTGTCTTCTGACCGAAGAAATAGTCACCATTAAAAACGTACCACACTTGAATGATGTGACAACCATCATGAAACTGTTGGGACAAATGGGCGTTAATCTCACCATTTCTGAAGGCTTAACTATCGAGATTGATGCAAGCCAAGTGAACAATCAAAATGCACCTTATGAGCTTGTACGCACCATGCGGGCTTCTATTTTAGTTTTAGGTCCATTGCTCGCAAAGTATGGTAAAGCAACGGTTTCACTACCAGGTGGTTGTGCCATTGGTCCAAGACCAGTTGATTTTCACGTTGCCGGTTTACAAAAAATGGGCGCTGACATTACGGTTGAGAATGGCTATATTCAAGCGAGCGTAAACGGTCGTTTAAAAGGCGCCAATTTAACATTTGATATCGTTTCTGTTACTGGCACCGAAAATTTAATGATGGCAGCGGTTCTGGCGAAAGGAACCACTGTCATTGATAACGCAGCGCGTGAACCTGAAGTACAAGATCTTGCCAATTTCTTAAATACCCTGGGTGCTAAAATTGAAGGTCATGGTTCTAGAACCATTGTGATTGAAGGGGTTGAAAGTTTATCAGGTGGTGCTTATACCGTATTGCCAGATCGCGTGGAAACAGGCACTTATTTAGTCGCTGCTGCCATGACGGGTGGAAAAATTATTACCAAAGCAACACGAGGCGTTTTATTGCAATCCGTTTTAGATAAATTGCAAGAAGCAGGCGCTCATATTGCAACCGGTGATGATTGGATTAGCCTTGATATGCGTGGTAATCGTCCCAAAGCCGTTGATATCTGCACAGAACCTTTTCCAGGATTTCCTACCGATATGCAAGCGCAGTTTATGGCTTTAAATACCATTGCTGAAGGTAGAGGTGTTCTGACTGAAACGGTTTTTGAAAATCGTTTTATGCATGCGCATGAATTACGTCGAATGGGGGCGAATATTCAATTAAATGGTAATACCGCCATTATTGAAGGTGTTCCTCAATTAATGGCTGCGCCTGTCATGGCAACCGATTTACGCGCTTCTGCCAGTTTGGTGCTAGCAGGACTCGTTGCTAAAGGCACAACCATCGTCGACAGGATTTATCATATCGATCGTGGTTATGAATGCATCGAAGAAAAGTTAGCGCAGTTGGGTGCTTCTATTAAGCGCGTCGCTGCCTAGTCAAAAATCCCCCGCTCGCTTAAAAGCGAGCCGCCCCCTTTTATTCAAAGGGGGCGAGCAGAAACTTCTTTTGAAATCGCCCCCTTTGAATAAAAGGGGGCAGCTCATGAAATGAGCGGGGGATTTTTATCCGAATGTTCATAACAATAACTTGCATATGACAAAAACATGACCCTAATCAAAAACCCTCAAACCTTTCCTGACAAAGAAGCCCATTTTCTTATCGATGGCCCCGCAGGCCAATTAGAAGTTTTAACCACATTGCCAGAAACGCAACCAATGGGCGTTGGCGTGATTTGCCATCCTCATCCGCTACACCAAGGCACAATGAATAATAAAGTGGTGCATACCTTAAGTAAGGCTTTTGCTAAAAAAGACTTAGCAACTGTGCGCTTTAATTATCGTGGTGTGGGTCAAAGTGAGGGCACTTTCGGTAATTCAATTGGTGAAGTGGCTGATTTAATGGCCGTTCTACAATGGGTAGATAAAGTATTAGATAAGCCAACCTTATGGCTGGCAGGGTTTTCTTTTGGTGCTTATATTGCAGCAATGGGGGCAACCCAACATGCTTGCCAACAGTTATATAGCATTGCACCTGCAGTCAATCATCAACCCTATGATGAATTACCGGCCATTACTTGTCCGTGGGTGATTATTCAAGGAGAGCAAGATGAGGTGATCTCACCTCAAGTAGTTTATGATTGGTATGCGCACCACGCACAACCAAACATGCAATTATTTAAAATGCCTGAAACATCCCATTTCTTTCATGGGCATTTAATTACGTTGCGTGAAACTGTCGAAAACCATTTAGTTACGCCAGCATGATGACCCCATTAGCCTGGTACGAAGCGAAAATTCAATCAGGCAAATTAGTCAGCGATCCTTTTCAGCATAAAATTGTCTTACAGTTTGACCAATTATATAAAGCATTGTTGGCAAAGCAACGATTATGGCCGCGTATCAAAAACCATTTTTATCGATTATTCAAGCTTGAGCAAGAACCCACAAAAGGTATTTATTTATGGGGCAGTGTGGGGCGTGGTAAAACATTTTTGATGGATGCGTTTTTTCATTTGTTACCTTTTCAGCAAAAAGAGCGATATCATTTTCATCGCTTCATGCAACATGTGCATGAAATGTTAAAAAAGTATCAAGGTAAAAGCGAGCCTTTATATCTGGTTGCCAAGGCATTTAAGGCACGGACCTCGATTATTTGTTTTGATGAGTTTTATGTGAATGATATTGTGGATGCCATGATTTTATCCGAATTATTTCGGCATTTATTTGCCTTAGGGATCACTTTGGTTGCGACCAGTAATATTAAACCTGACGATCTCTATCCAAATGGTTTGCAACGTGAAAAATTTCTTCCCGCCATTTCTCTGATTAAGCAGCATACCCAGATTATTTCGATGGATGGCAGCACAGATTACCGTATGCAATATTTATCCAATGCGCAGCTTTATCAATATCCAGCAGATGCACTATCAGAAAAAAAATTAATGATGCATTTTCAACAATTAGCCTCAGAGAAAGTGGTTCAAGGTCAAAGCTTAACGATATTAGAACGAAAAATTCCAACCCAATGGCTTGCTGATAATATTGTGTGGTTTAAATTTAGTGATTTGTGCATAGGGCCTCGTAGTGCAATGGATTACATTCAAATTGCAAGCGAGTTTCAAACGGTTATCGTCAGTGGCGTGATGACACTGACAGAAGAAAATGAAGATATTGCTAGACGCTTTATTGCATTGGTTGATGAATTTTATGATCACAAAGTGACGTTAATTCTTTCAGCGACAGTCCCTTTATCGGCTTTGTATCAAGGTCGGCGATACCGAACAGATTTTCAGAGAACAATTAGTCGACTAACTGAAATGCAATCCCTGGATTATTTGCGAAAAGAACATATTCCCTGATTTTTTCTTGCTTCAAGTGAATAGATGTTTTAGGATGCAGTTTGTTTGAAGGATTTCTAACATGGAGATGAAAATGAAAGAACTTTTACAGGAAGAAACGCAATTCGTGAGTGGAGGCCATGAGCCTGGCGAACATTGTGATCACGATCATCACCATGATGAACAAGATAAATATCAAGGCGTCAGAGCCTACCATTTTGATTTTTCAGATTGGTTTTAAATTTAGATACTTTTGTAGTTTTGAGGTATACCATGCGTGAACTTACATCTAATGAACTTGCCGCAGTCAATGGTGGCCATGACGGCGCACATGAACATTCATATCAAAGTGAATTCTGGAATTCATTCTTACATTCTTCTGGTTTTGCAGCAGGGATCTTTTGGTCACCTTTTATGCCATTTATCATGGGCACAGCAGCGGTATTAGGTGCTTTTGGTAGTGCCGTTGGTTATCTCTTCTCCGGCGTTGCAAATGGTGCTAGCTACATAGCACAGTCAACTTATTCGGCTGTTACTACAAAAACAACACCTGCTGTTACCTCTTTCTCTCCTGTAGAGTCAGTGTAGGCGCTTATCTCCCTTAGCTGTTTTCAGCTAAGGGAGATTTCATTCTCGACTTGTAAATGCAAATAATTATCATTAATATTAAACCATTCTTTCTCTGATACCGCTCGAAGGTAATCAAATTGCTAACTTTGAACACGGTTCCCATGGGCCAACCTGTGCGAGTGTTAAGATTTCATCAGCAATCGGCCGGATTTAGGCATAAATTATTGGCCATGGGCTTAACGCCTGGTGTTATCATAACCATTATTCGTGTAGCGCCGTTAGGCGATCCCATCCAGGTCAAATTACGTGGTTATACGCTGAGTTTACGTAAAAGAGAATGCCAACAGATAGAAGTTGAGGCTATCCATGGTTCGTCACAAGAGTGCGTCGCTACCCATCAAACCGCAGGCAACCATTGCGCTTGTCGGAAATCCTAATTGCGGAAAAACAACCCTTTTTAATACCCTGACAGGTTCTTCACAGCGTGTCGGTAATTGGTCTGGTGTAACCGTTGAGCGAAAAACCGGACTCTGTAACATTCAAGAACGTTTTGCTGAAATCATTGATTTACCAGGAACCTATACCTTAACCCGTTTTGATGGAGAAGGACCTGAGGACGAGAATATTACCAGTGAGTTTTTATTAAACGGGGAATATTCTTTTATACTGAATGTGGTTGATGCTCATTGCCTTGAACGCAATTTATATCTTACCTTACAGTGTTTAGAACAAAATAAACCGGTCGTTATCGCGTTAAACCGCATGGATCTTGCGGGTAACAAAACCATTTGCATTGACACCTTATCAGCACATTTAGGCTGTCAGGTGATCCCATTAGTTGCTCGTTCTGAGCAAGGGATACAAGCACTAAAATCCGCATTGATTAAACCCCATTGTCTTTTAGCACACGCTAAAGTGAATTATCCCGCATTCATTGAGAAGGCCTTAAGCGCAATTGTTGAAGAATATCAGCGTGCGCAACTTCAACCACCACCACGTTATCAAATATTACGTTGGTTAGAAGGTGAAAAAATCCCAGCAGATGCATTAGGCATGGAGCAAATCACCTTCGCAAAAGAGCAAGCCGTCATGGCAACAGGACATACTGCGGATGTACTGATTGCCAAAGCGCGATATGACTTTATTGAAATTTTGTTAGATAAAGCAACGCAAGTTAAAGCTAAAAATCCGCAGCCTGTCTCGCATAAACTGACGCGATTTTTAGATAAAACACTGTGTCATCGTTTATGGGGATTACCCTGCTTTTTGGCAGTAATGTATGGATTATTCTTTTTTGCGATTAACATTGGGGGAGCTTTTCAGGATTTCTTTGAAATAACCTCAGATGCCATATTCGTTGAAGGCGCTGCGCATGTTTTAAATGCCATGGGAGCACCCCATTGGTTGATGGCCTTATTAGTTGCCGGGATTGGCAAAGGTATTAGCACCATTGTGACATTTATTCCCGTAATTGGTGCCATGTTTTTTGCGCTTGCCTTCTTAGAAGATAGTGGATACATGGCAAGAGCTGCGTTTGTCATGGATAGATTAATGCGAACATTGGGATTACCCGGTAAATCTTTCGTACCAATGATTATTGGCTTTGGGTGTAATGTGCCTGCCATTATGGGAATGCGGACGCTAGATAATCGACGTGATCGCATTTTAGCTGTGATGATGAGCCCATTTATGTCTTGTGGTGCAAGACTCGCTATTTTTACGGTTTTTGTTGCCGCATTTTTTCCAGAGGGCGGGCAAAATATTGTTTTCTTGCTCTATCTCATTGGGATTAGCATGGCGATTCTAACCGGATTACTCTTGAAAAAAACCTTACTCAAAGGAGAGGTTGCTCCTTTAGTATTAGAAATGCCTGCTTATCAATGGCCACAGTGGCGCGCGCTTCAGAAATTGAGTTGGCATCGCTTAAAACGTTTTGTATTGAATGCAGGTAAATTGATTTTGCCCGTTTGCATTATTCTAGGTGCTTTAAGCCATATTGATCATCAAGGCAGATGGTTAAATGAACCTGCAAAGCAGACTTCTATTTTAGCAACCGTCGGAAAGCAAATTGTACCCTTATTCGCTCCGCTTGGGATTGAAGAAGATAATTGGCCAGCTGCAGTAGGATTGTTAACCGGCGTTTTAGCAAAAGAAGTTGTCATCGGTACTTTAAATTCGCTTTATATTAATGCTGAAGAAGAAGCCCCAGAAGATTTTCATCTGAGCGAGCATCTACATTTAGCGTTTATGAGCATTGGGCAGAATCTATTAGCATTAGGTGATGCGTGGCAAAACCCGATTAAAGCCAAATCGCCAGAAGCACAAATGCATCATCATGCATATGGTGAGATGGTAAAACGGTTTAATGGCAAAGCCAATGCCTTTGCTTATTTGTTATTTGTTCTACTTTATTTCCCTTGTATTTCAGCAACGGCAGCCATGTTACGTGAAGTACAAAGAGGTTGGACTTTATTCTCTGTATTTTGGACAACCGGTTTGGCTTATGCAATTGCGGTTTTTTACTATCAGGCTGTGACCATCGCCTTGCATCCATGGCAATCCATTACTTGGATGATAGTCTTATTTTGTATTGGAATGGGGGCGTGGTTTGGGATCCGTTTTTATGGTCAAGGACTCTTTTGGCGTGCAGTTCCCACCCGAATTGTTATGACGAGATAAAAAAAAAGGTGGGAAGCCCCACCTTTTTTTAAAGCAATATTGCTTAGCTCGCCATTTCTTTAAGTTGCTTCAAAGGAAGCACTTTTACGCGACGGCTAGCTGGTTTTGCTTTGAACATCATGGTTTCGCCGGTGAAAGGATTCACGCCTTGGCGAGCCTTCGTAGCAGGCTTTTTAACCACTTTGATCTTTAACATACCTGGCCAAGAGAAAATTTCTGGACCTTGCTTTTGCAAATGCGCATCGATAATTTTAGCAATCGTTTCAAGCACAGAAACGACTTCTTTTCTAGCAATCCCTGTTTGTGCAGAGATGGTAGAAACGAATTCCGATTTTGTGAAGGGTTTACGACCGACTGAAATGGGACCACCCGCTTTTGCAGAATGCGTTGCTGCTTTTTTAGCAGTAGCGCGTTTTACAGCACGTTTAGCAGCTTTGGGAGCAGCTTTACGTTTTTTTGCTACAGGGGCCTTCTTAACAGAAGCTTTTTTGGTTTTAGCTGATTTTTTGCGTGCAGCCATGTTCTCTCCTTAGTCACATACCTACAATTTAACGCTATAACGATAGCATACTTTTTGGTAAATGCTAGCGTCTGTTTTTTAAAAACCTAGCGCTCGTGCTAACAATGTTATCGGATGGATAACACGAATAGCCGAATTCGATTCTCTCATTTGTTGTTGAATATGCAAAGCACATCCGACGTTAGATGTTGCAATATAATTTGCTTGAATGTCATCTAGCTCGGAAAGTAAGTGTTTTAACAGCGGTTTTGCTATATCAGCATGTTCAAGCATATAAGTGCCTGCGGCACCACAACAATATGGCGATTTAATTGCTTGGCAAACTAATTCTGGAATGCGTGTGAGCATTTGCAAGGGCGCAAAAGGCGTTTTAATGACATTCCGTAAAGTACAAGGCGTATGCAGTAAAACCGTTCCGGGTAAAGATTTTGGAACAACCGTGTCAGGCCATTTTGCTGCTTGAACAAAATTGACGATATCAATCACTTTATGCGAAAAAGTCGCAAAATCTTCATTAGAAGTAATCGAACTAAAATTGATGTCATATTCACTGAGAACCGCATTGCAACCTGTTGCGATTGTCACAATGGCATCCATTTGCGGTAGATGGGGTAAGAAGACTTGTAGGTTTTCTTTGGCAAGCGAGAGCGCGCCATCAAGGTCTCCAGCATGTAAAGCCATCGCGCTACAGCAGGTTTGATTTGGTGGCAGATGTACTTCATAGCCAAGATGCCGTAATACATAGATACTGGCGGCAATGGTTTCTTGCTCACACCAATTGCTCATACAGCCGGTAAATAAGAAAATACTGCCTTGTTTGGGGCCAATGGCTTCATAACTAGATTGCCAGGTTAATGGCTTAGGAATAGTGGGTAATAATCTATCAAGTGTAGACAAACCCAATAAAGAGGGGAGCTTTAATCGCGATCCCAGAGTGCGTAATCCAGATTTTTCTGTCAACCAAAGTAGATATTGCAGCGTTCGTTGCCAGCGAGGATGTTTCACTACCCAAGCTAAAAAGCGTGTGCCGAATGGCGTCGGAGTGAGATGCTTAGCTTCAGCAGATGCATTAAGCATTGTCCTGCCCAAAGTAAGAAGATGACCATATTCAACGTGAGCAGGGCAGACTCGTTCGCATGCGCGGCAACCTAAGCACTGATCAAGGTGCTTTTTTCCGTGTTCATCAAGCGGCAATTGCTCATTTGCATAGGCTTGGAATAAGGCGATTCTGCCACGTGGAGATTCGTTTTCATCTTCTGTTAGCTCATAGGTTGGGCAATGAGGCAAACAAAGTGCGCATTTGACGCACTGGCTGGCTAAACGATTGACTTGAGCTTTTATGTTCATGCTCCGTTTTCGCAGTTTTTAATCGCGCCGTCAAGTTGAGGCTGTTATACTGAGCTCAAAATTGAGGTAACTGCTTTGTATTATCAGAAACATGCCTTTTTCTGCACCAACCAACGTTCCAGTGGTAAGAAATGCTGCGCGATGGCGGATGCTGAAGCTCTAAGAGAGTATGCTAAGAAAAAATTGAAGAAATTGGGGTTGCATGGTGCCGGGCGTTTTCGGGTTTGCACAAGTGGTTGTTTAGGGCGGTGCGATGAAGGACCTATCTTAGTCATCTATCCTGATGGTGTTTGGTATAGTTATAAAACTTACAATGATATTGATGAAATTATTGAAAAACACCTCCTAAATGACCAAATTGTGTCCCATTTGCAGTTGCCTGGGACTTCTTTTTCAAGTGAATCTACATAAAGTCATTGTCACTAGATGACTGGTTTTGTATAATTCGCCAACTTTAACTAAGACGTTTTCCTCCAGGGAGTTACAGGTTGCATGAGAACCTATACCGCGAAAGAAGATGATATTAAGCGTGATTGGCTAATCATCGATGCTAAAAATATACCGATTGGCCGCCTTGCTTCATGCGTGGCTTCTATTTTACGCGGTAAAAATAAGACTATTTTTACCCCCCACGTTGATACAGGCGACGCAGTTATTATTATTAATGCTGCCGAAGTCAAAGCAACGGGTAAGAAAGAAATGACCAAAACTTATCACCGTCATACAGGATTTCCAGGCGGAATTAAGTCAATTACCTTAGAAAAATTGCGTGAGACACATCCAGAGCGCATTATTCAATTAGCTGTTAAAAATATGTTGCCTAAAGGCCCGTTAGGCAGAAAGATGGCTAAAAAGTTGTGGATTTATGCTGGTAGCGAGCATCCGCACCAAGCGCAACAACCTAAAGAACATATCATTAATTGTTAATCAACATCGAGTAGAGCATGGCAACAGCACAACAAAATTATGGAACTGGCCGACGCAAAACGTGTCGAGCTCGTGTTTATTTGAAAAAAGGCACAGGCAATATCATCATTAACGACAAAACCTTAGAAGAATACTTCGGTGGTCGTAAAGCGGCTCATATGATTGTTAGACAGCCATTAGAAATCTTAGGTGTGACTAATCGATTTGATGTTACCGTAAATGTTGGTGGTAGCGGTCCCATGGGTCAAGCTGGCGCAATTCGTCATGGTATTACTCGTGCTTTGATTCAATATGATGAAGAAGATGCAACTGGAAGTGAAGGAACTTCCGGTGGTACGCAGTCTTTCCGTCAAATTTTACGTAAAGCGGGTTATGTTACCCGTGACTCCAGAGAAGTTGAACGTAAAAAGGTTGGCTTCCGTAAAGCGCGTAAAGTGGAACAGTACTCCAAGCGTTAAGCGATATCGATATTCGAAAAAAAGGGCGGTTATACCGCCCTTTTTTTTGCCTTAAAATCCCCCGCTCGCTTTTTAAGCGAGCTGCCCCCTTTGAATAAAAGGGGGCAGCTCACGCTTGTCCGGCGTAGCGCAGCGAAGATGGAGGTGAGCGGGGGATTTTTATCTTAATTTAACATTTCATTAATGACAGGAATTTTATAAATTTTTCGCCGCTAAAACCCGCTCTACCGTTTCGACAATCGCTTGCGTTTGGCTGTCGATTTCTAAATTAATCAAATCACCTTCTTGGGCGCTACCGAAGGTCGTGAGTCTGAGGGTTTCTGGGATCAGATTAATCAGGAAGGCACCACGCTCAGAATAGACCTCACCCACCGTTAGGCTGACACCATTGAGTGCAACGTAACCTTTGTGCAAAATATATTTCATCCATGTAGGGTTGCAGCTGATTTCAAAAATCCGTTGTTCAGGGCTAGGGGATTGTATGTTGCTAATTCGTGCAGTACCCAATATATGCCCTGATAACAAATGGCCGCCAATTTCATCTCCCATTTTCAGAGAGCGCTCGACATTAACCATTTGCCCTACCGTAAAAGAAGGGATAGTTGTCAGTTTGAGTGACTCTTGAATGGCATCAAAAGAGACCGTTTGATTTTCGATAGACACGACTGTTTGACATACGCCATTAACGGCGAGACTCGCGCCTGTTTCAAGGCCGATAAGCATGTCAGCGGGTAACTGAAGCTGATATCGAGTTAATTCCTTGCTATGTGAAACATTCACTATGGCAACCATAGCTTTAACAATACCTGAAAACATAATGACTCTTCCCACTTTAAATCTATACCCTCAAGAGGTAGGCCCTGCCGCGTTGGCTTCCTTCGCTCGCCCTGCACTCCCAGAGCTTACTCAGTTGCCGCCTTGCCTAAATTCAAATCATCATGCCATAGCCCTATGGGTAGATCCAGGGAGGGGAGTGCATACGCACTAGAGTCATTTTAAAATATTCTCGTTTGGGATCATTTTTTTGTTTTCTGGTCTACCTTTATCATAATGATCCCGATCTATCGTTTCGAGTTAATGATGATAAAAGTCGTCCTCTCTGCTAAACAATTTGGCAATTTAGTTAAAATAAACAGAAAAAAATATCACCTGACGCAAAAAGAATTGGCAGCTGTTTGTGGTTGTGGGGTGAGGTTTATCCAGGATCTAGAAAAAGGTAAACAAAGTTGCGAATTGGGGCTTTCACTTAGCGTATTAGCAATGCTTGGGATCCGTCTTGAAGCAATAACGCCTGTCATACCAGAAGCGGTGTTGCATGTTATTAAATAAATTAGCTGTATATCTTTACGATCATCTAATAGGGTATCTAGAATGTGATCGCAATAACAAGATGACCTTTAGCTATTGCATCGATGCTAAATTTGCCCTTTCACTATCATTGCCACTCAAAGATAAAACCTTTGATGATAAAAATTGCCGCAAATATTTTCGAGGGATATTGCCTGACAATATTGTCGCTTTAGAAACATTATGTCAAAAAATGGGTACTCATCCTAAAGATACATTTGGTTTATTAAAAACCTATGGTAAGGAATGCATAGGCGCAATTTCTTTTTGGGGAATTAACGAGAAACATTATGAGCTACAAAACCGTCTTATTCATGCGCAAATATACCCAGGTAATGAGAATATTAAACTGCAGCAAAGTCATAATATAACGTTGCACTCAGAAAGTGATAAAAAAATGGATGTTTGTCTTATAGATGGAAAGATTGCCTTAATAGAAACAGGACATCCTGCAACACATTTATTGAAAATAACTGATTCTGATAAAATAATGAATCAATATTTTTGTTTACGCTTAGCGATGACGCTAGACATTCAATGTGTTTTACCAAAACTGTATCCGTTAACAAAAGCACTAGGATTATTAGTTGAGCGTTATGACCGTAGAATAATTCATTTTAATCATGTGCAGTATTTTCATCAAGAAGATTTTTCACAAGCATTAGGCTATTTTTCTTCTCATAAATATGAATGGGATAATGGCCCGAGCTTAAAAGAATGTTTTGTTATTTTGTCAAAAACGATTGTGCCAGCAATTGATAAATTGCAACTCGTTAAAAGGGTTATTTTTAATTATTTGCTTGGCAATACGCAAGCGCATGCAAAAAATATGTCACTCGTCTACTATGCAACAGCAAAGCCGATGTTGGCACCATTATATCATGTTATCGCGACGACGGATGACACACAAATGATGGCAATGAAAATAGGTAACAATTACACTTTTGAATCGATCAACATGGAAGATTGGAAAATTTTTTGTCGCGAAATAAAGTTCTCATTTTGTCTTTTTAAACAGCTGTTTCAAGAGATAATTAGTATATTATTGATGCAAGCACCAAAATTGAGAGAAGAACTTTATCTTTTGAAATATAATGTTAAAGAAATTGATAAAATAATAAAATCGCTCAAACATCGATGTGAACGATATCAGTGAAGGATAGAAGTTGCATGTAATCCTAATTCCACCAGAATATCTAAGTCAAAATGATTATGACTGAGCTCAACTTTTGCAACTTGAGTACCTTTTAAGGCATTGACTAGTTTTTCAACACCATCAATACCAATGCTGCAACTACCGAGTTCGAGTATCATGACTGGAGTGTCTTTTAAAGCTAAGCTTAATTTCTCTGCGCCTGCAGAACCAATGTTATTACCATTCAATTTAAGCGTTGTTATTTGAGTGTTTTTTAATGTTTTAGCTAATTTCTCAACACCTTCTGGGCCGATATCGTTGTCACTCAGATCAAGCGTTGTGATTAGAGAATCTTTAAGGGCTAATCCTAATTTTTCAACGCCATTATTGCCGATGAGATTGTCACTGAAATCAAGTGTTGTAACGGATGTGTTTTTTATGGCGTAGACTAATTTTTCAGCCTCAATCGGGCCAATGTTATTGTGAAATAGCGTTAATGTCGTTACATGAGTATTTTTTAAGGCGAAACCTAGTTTTTCAACATTATCAGTATGGATATCGTTGCAAAATAATTCCAGCGTTGCCACATTAGAATTTTTTAAAGTAAGGCTTAGTTTTTCAATACCAATAGCGTCAAGATGACTATCATTCAGAATAAGCATAGTAATTCGATTGTTGGTTAAAAGTAGATTTAATTTTTCAACGATTTTATCATTGCCAAAGTCAATCTGATAAAGACTAAGGCGTGAGATGGGAGTGCCAATTAATGCCCGACTAAGATGTAATGCTTCAATAAGCTGAATATTGAACAGATCTAAATGAAACATTTTTTGCAAGGTAAGATAAGTACGAAACTCATCATATTGACCCTGATTAACATCAAAGAGTAATTCTTCTAAAGATTTAGGTTTAATTCTGCGTCTTTTTGCAGACGGCAAAGATTGCGTATGGGGACTATGCTTCATCGCAAGCTCTCCAAATTGAATGATCAATTGAAGAGCCCGTTTTGCAAGCAAAACTAAGCAGCAAACCGCTTGCTGCCAGTCCTCTTTGGAGAAGACTCTGTATTTTTCGTTACTTTAATATTAAATAACTAAAATGTAAAAACTTTCTGATAAATGTAAAAATAAAGCATATAAATGGGGTAATAATAAGAAGATGTTCGAATAGAAATTTTAAAAATAAGTAACAATCCGCAAATGTTAAATGTAAGCACACATTTATGCCAACTCAATCTAAGAAAAAATCCTATATTAATAAGTAAAATATTTTTTAATGAATCTTTCAGTTCAATGCTTATATTTAAAAGTGGAAAATGGGATAAAGAGTGATTTCCTACTTACTACACTGAAAGTGCAGTAAATAGGAATGAGGAGAAGTGTTTGGGTATCTGATTATTTTAATTTTGCTAACGATGCATCAATTTCTGCTTTACGGCCTTTATCTTGAATTTCATAGCCTTTGCGGATAGGGGCACTTTTCGCAATTTCTAAATGTTTGCGAGCTTCAGCGGTTTCACCCATATCAGCTAAGAAATCGCCATAATAGTAGTTAGAATCACTTCCTTTAGGATCGATCTTAACAGCGGCTTGTAAGAAGGCGCGCGCTTTCTTTTTATCGCCAAAGGCAACAGGAAAACCAGGTACCCTTGCATACATTGCACCGATAACCCCATAACCAAAGCCATTTTCAATTCTGGGTTGTTTGGTTAAGGCATCTTCTAATAAAGCGCGTGCTTTTTTGACACGAGGTAACACACCCATGCCACCTTTCAGTTGGGCAAAAGAGCTTAAAGAAGTTGCATACCATAACATGACATGAGCATCATCAGGATATTTTTTATTGAGATCATCAGCTTCGCTAATGACTTTTTCAAAGGCAGCAAGTTGCTGTGCTTTAGGTGTTTCATATTTTGCTTTTGCCCAGTCTGTACGCAGTTTTACAATTTCTGCCTCAGAAGCACCGGCTTGTGCTAAGGAAGTAAATAAGAAGATACATAAAGTAAAGAGTACAGAAATAGATTTGTTAACGAATGACATAGTTAGCTCCCAAGTAATAGAAAGTGGATAGCTGAAAAAATCACTATAGATCGTTCATAGATCACCGGCAATAGTAATTCACTTGTGTTTGCGCATAATTAATTTGGTTTACGAGCTCTGCGCTTTTGTAAGGACCAATTTCAACATCCTGTTCATTCTTCACTGCAACATAAAATAATGCATTATCGAGTAATGAGCGGAAAAAGGAGCATTTATCCTGACCTGAATCAACATAACTGTTGGCAAGTGACCAGCCGACTCGCTCATCAATATTTTCATAACGCTTTGTTTGCACTTGGGCAGAATAAGGTCCATTTTCCATGACGGATAATTGTTGCATTTCTCCCGGTCGTAAATCTGATGTTGATTGCTTTTGATCAGGTTTGTTTGTGCTTGAATAGTGATAAGTTTTTACCGAGTCACAATCAGGACTCAAAGTGCCTTCCAGGATGGTTTGACCATTTTTTTGACAAGCGTATACGGTGATATCAGCATATATCGCCCCCGGGAAAAGACTCATTAAAAACACAGTTAATAGCAGGCGTTGCATGACCTACCTCGACTTTTTTATTCTTATATAGATAACAAACTAACAGATTGAACAAATAGACACAAGAGGGGAGATTGAGTGGAATTAGGAGAACAATAATACTTTGACGGCAATCACACTGGCTATCATGCCGGCTAATTCAACAATTAAGCCTGTTGCGAGGGCATGTCGAATGCGACGTATTTGGGCTGCGCCAAAATAAACCGCAAGTACATAAAAAGTAGTTTCGGTTGAACCCATCATGGTGCTCACTAAATAGCCGGTGTAGCTATCAGGCCCGATTGCTGGATTATTGAGAATATCGGTTAAAATACCAAGACTCCCAGAGCCTGAGAGAGGACGCATAAAAACCATGGGCAAAGCTTCTGCTGGTATTCCTAATGGTGTTGTATAAGGTGCAATGGCTTGTGTGATAATGCCTAAAGCACCACTTGCTCTTAGCATGGCAATCGCAAATAACATGGCAACAATATACGGAATAATTTTGACAGCAAGTTCAAAACCCCCTTTTGCTCCTTCAATAAAGCTTGCATAAATATCAAGACCTTTAAGCATCCCGTAGCTAATGATGGTAACGATCAAAGTAGGAATAATCCAAGGTGAAAATTGACGTCCCCAAATTAACGTGATGGGAATTAAACTGATAAATCCGCAGAGCGCTAAAAAGCTTACCCAAGTTGGGTAGGTGCTCATTTTTTCAGACGTCGTTTCATCCATTGTGATGGTCACCGTTGGCTTTGGTGTGCCTACCATACGTTGTAATAATTTGGCGCTGATGATAGCGACGATAGTGGAGCAAATCGTTGCGATTAAAGTAGTCGTAATAATCCCAGCAGCATCATGTGACCCACTACTGGCACGTAAAGCAATTATTTTTGTGGGTATTAAGGTAATGCTTGCCGTATTCATCGCTAAAAATAACACCATCGCATTGGTTGCAACCCCAGGATGCGGATTGAGTTTTTCTAATTCTTGCATGGCTTTTAGGCCAAACGGTGTTGCAGCGTTTCCCATGCCTAACATATTGGCAGAGAGATTCATGATCATGGCGCCAAAAGCAGGGTGGTTAGGAGGAATTTCAGGGAAGAGCGGTTTTAAAAGCGGATAAATTAATTTAGCAAAGACGGCTAAAACACCACCATCTTCCAGAATACGCATCAGCCCTAAGAATAAGCACAAAACACCAATTAATCCGATGGCTAAAGTAACGGCATCGTTTGCAGCATGCAGTAATTGTTGAGTCACAACATGCATAGGAGAATCAGGCATCACTTGGCTTACTTGCCAGTGCCATTGTTGCCAGACGCTTGCGCCATAGGCAGTTGCAATGAGAAGAAAGAAAACCCAATTCATAGTTTTTGGATTATATCGTAGTGATCTGCGAAACGAAAAAGTCTTTATTTAGCTGGCAGGTCAACTTATCATTTCCTCTACATCATCTGTGTTAGCACCTTCCATAATCGTGTACACTATCGAACGTTATTTTGGCATGCAGCGCCCACACAATTTGTGGTAGTATTTGCCGCCAACTCTTATTACTAAACGATAACCGATATCCGTCCGGGGGGACGAGTGAATGAGTGATGACAAGGTAGATACCGGTCGACGGCGGTTTTTAACAGCCGCAACTACTGTGATCGGAGGGGTAGGTGTTGCCTACGCCGCTTCACCCTTTATATGTTCTTGGTTTCCAAGTGCTAAGGCACAAGCCATGGGCGCACCGGTGAAAATCGATGTGAGCAAGCTTGAGCCAGGTGCCCAATTAACTGTTGAATGGCGAGGACAGCCTATATGGGTGGTTCATCGTACAGAGCAAATGCTTGAGAAGCTAAAGGGGTTGGATGGTCAATTGCGTGATCCTGAATCACACGAAGATAGCCAGCAGCCTAAGTATGCACAAAACGAGTATCGCTCAATTAAACCTAACTATCTTGTGCTTGTCGGTATATGTACACACCTTGGTTGTGTGCCTATGTACAAACCAGAAGTGGGCAGTTTAGATCCCAGCTGGCCGGGTGGATTCTTTTGCCCTTGCCATGGTTCGCGTTTTGATATGGCGGGCCGTGTCTTCAAAGGCGTACCCGCACCGCTGAACCTCGTTGTGCCGCCTTATTTTTATGAAGGCGATACCGTCATTGTTGTTGGTGAAGATAAAAAGGCAGCATAGATGAAAACGGAAACAAATTCGGGCTCTGGTTTAATGGGATGGATTGATGCACGGTTTCCTGCCACAAAAATGTGGAATGACCATGCTGGTAAATACTACGCCCCTAAAAATTTTAATTTTTGGTACTTCTTCGGTGCATTGTCGCTACTGGTATTAGTGAATCAATTACTAACAGGTATTTGGCTAGCTATGTTTTATAAGCCTTCTGCGGTCGATGCATTTGGCTCAGTTGAATATATTATGCGAGATGTGCCCAAAGGGTGGCTGCTTCGCTATTTACATTCTACGGGTGCTTCTTTCTTCTTTATCGTTGTTTATCTTCATATGTTCCGCGGCATTATTTATGGTTCATATAAAAAGCCTCGTGAGCTCGTTTGGCTCATTGGTATGGCAATTTATATTTGCTTAATGGCCGAAGCCTTTATGGGCTATTTGTTACCTTGGGGGCAAATGTCATTCTGGGGTGCAAAAGTAATTACCTCTCTTTTTGAAGCTATCCCAGGCGTTGGGCCAGGTCTGGTTGAATGGATGCGAGGTGACTATAACGTTTCCGATGCAACATTGAATCGATTCTTTTCCTTGCATGTGATCGCGGTGCCAATGGTATTCCTACTATTAGTATGGATGCACATCATTGCTTTACATGAAGTGGGTTCTAACAACCCAGATGGTGTTGAAATCAAAGCGAAGAAAGATGACAAAGGTATCCCACTGGATGGTATTCGTTTTCATCCTTACTATACGGTGAAAGATACATTTGGTGCTGGGGTATTCCTCATCATCTTTACGGCGGTTGTGTTCTTTGCGCCTGATTTTGGTGGCTTTTTCTTAGAAGCGCCAAACTTTGAACCTGCCAATCCTATGAAAACGCCTGAGCATATTGCGCCGGTTTGGTATATGACACCGTACTATGCCATTTTGCGTGCTATCCCGCATAAACTGAGTGGGGTGATTGCTATGTTTGCTGCAGTATTAATTCCATGCTTATTACCATGGCTAGATCGCAGTGTTGTTAGATCAATACGCTACCGAGGTTGGTTGTACAAACTCATGCTAGCGTTATTTGTTGTGAGCTTTATTTCTTTAGGGTATTTAGGATTAAAGCCACCCAGCCCAACACGCATGATAGCAGCGCAAGTATTCTCAATATTATACTTTGCCTTTTTCATATTAATGCCCATTTATACAAAATTGGATAAAACTAAACCTGTCCCCGAGAGGGTTACTGCGCGATGAAAGCAAATAAGATTTATGGAATTTTAATTGCCAGCTTATTAATTGTTTCACCATGGCGGTTAGCCTTAGGCTCAACCGAAGGTGCGCATTTGGACAAGGTTAACAATGAACTTTGTAACAAAGCGTCATTGCAACGTGGTGCTAACCTTTATGTTAACTATTGTGGTGGGTGTCACTCACTACAATATGTTCGTTATAAAGAATTGGCCAAAGATATAGGCATTGTTGATAAAAAAGGAAATGTCTTGGAAAAGTTGGTTCAAGCGAACCTTAACTTTACCAGCGATAAAATTAACGACCCTATATTAGTGGCAACGCCGAAGAAAGAAGCGCAAGAATGGTTTGGCGTAGCGCCACCTGATCTCTCGCTAGTCGCAAGATCACGTGGTAAAGATTGGCTTTATACCTACTTGCGTTCTTTTTATGAAGATCCCAAAAAGCCTTGGGGCGTAAATAATGTTGTTTTCCCTGATGTAGGGATGCCGAATATTCTGCAAGGACTACAAGGAACACAGACGGCCGTCTTTAAAACCATCACTCTGATGGATGATAAAGGGCAGCCTTTTGAGCAGAAGGTCATTGAACGTCTGGAACTCACCAAACCTGGCAGCATGAATGAAAAAGAATTCAACCAAGCTGTAACAGATTTAGTGAATTTTTTAGAATATGTCGGTGAACCTCATAAGTTACAACGTGAACGCTTAGGTGGTTGGGTATTATTGTTTTTAGTCGTTTTTACATTGTTCGCATATTTACTGAAGCGTGAATATTGGAAAGACATTCATTAAAGTTGTTTTGATTTGGGAGCAGACTCATGGCAGTTGTGGCAAATAAGCGCTCAGTCATGACACTGTATTCAGGCTCAACCGACCCTTACAGTCATCGAGCTAGAATTGTGTTAGCAGAAAAAGGCGTCACATTTGACCTTTATGAAATTGACGTAGAATCACAGGTTGATGCTCTAGTTGAGATCAACCCATACAACACGGTTCCCACCTTGGTCGATCGCGATCTAGTATTGTATGAATCAGAAATCATCATGGAATATTTGGATGAGAGATTTCCCCATCCTCCCTTGATGCCAGTCTATCCTGTTGCGAGAGCGCGTAGCCGTTTGATGTTACATCGCGTTAATCGTGACTGGTATGTATTGATGAATAAAATACTGCAAAAAAATCAAGATCCAGCGGTGTTAGAAGAAACCAGAAAAGCGCTAAGAGAAAGTATTGTTTCTGTTTCGCCAATGTTCAAAGAAATGCCTTATTTTCTCAGTGAAGAATTTTCATTGGTCGATTGTGCTATTGCGCCAATGTTATGGCGTTTAAAGGCAATGCAAATTATGTTGCCACCAGAAGCAAAATCGGTTCAGGAATATGCTAAGCGTCTATTTGACAGAGAAGCGTTCCAGGTAAGCTTAACTGATTCTGAGCGAGCCTTAGGGGAATAAGCAAATGGTCTCAAGTCGTCCTTACTTATTACGCGCATTTTATGAATGGATTGTCGATAATCATGCAACGCCTTATATCGTTGTAAATGCTGAGCATCCAGGAACTGAAGTGCCACGAGAATATGTGGAGAATGGGCGAATTGTTTTGAACATTTCTCCCGATGCTGTGCGTTCTTTATCACTAGCTAATGATCATGTGGGATTTAACGCACGATTTGCTGGGGTACCTTACGATCTTTATATACCAATGCGAGCGGTAACTGCCATCTATGCAAAAGAAAATGGCCGCGGTATGGTGTTTAAAGATGATGAAGAAGATGATTTTCCTCAAGGACCTGACGAAGGAAGTACTTCATCAGGTGCCGGCGGTAAAGGTAAACGTGGTGGTGGTCGTCCTAAATTGACTGTTGTTAAGTAATTTGTTTAACAGCCTCTTAAGTTAATAGGGGCTGTTTCTCAAATAATAGCGCATCAATCGATTTTGCCGTCAACATAGAAAGTCCATAAACACAAAATAATCCTGCTGAGTAAGCAATGTAGATCTCTTTGCCCATGACTAATGCAACGGGTAAACCGAGGATCCCGCCTAATACCGTATTGCTGACAACAAAGCTAATGTTATACCCGCCGGTATCTAATCCGCCTCGGATTAATTGAAGTTCTCTTTGACTGAGTTCACGCATTTTTTTTCCTTATTAATTAATGTGCTTTGTTGAACATGATATCAATACACGCTTTTCTTCCCAAATTAAAATAGGTGTAGATTCAAGCAAAAGTCAAAGTGGTTTATAAGCCAGTACTATTTAAAGATCAAATGCCGATAACAGGTTTTAGATCTTTGAAGAAGCATCATGAAAATTGATGAGGGATATGTAAAACTATTTGCAGATTCTCTGGAGATGTCTCAATCTTTTTTTCAGAGTATGCAAATATTGTGGCAAAACCAACAAATCTTCTATGATAACTTCGCTGAATTTTCATTAATTAATGATAAGATCCAGAGTTGGCGAGCTGAAATTGTTCGTCGCACACCCGAAAGATTCTTCAATGCTTATGCTGGGTTATCTTTAGAATATTACCAACTGATTCATCATTGTTACGAAAAGATGGTCAATAAAGCAATTCCTCCCTTTATCGAAGTAGCTTCTCATGATAAACGATTTAGATCGAATCAGTGGCACGATAATATTATTTTTTATGTCTATCAACAATCTTATCTGCTCTACGTTAAACATGTCATTGCTTATATTGAAAGCAATGACAGAGATGATCACAAGAAGCACGAACAAATACATTTTTTTGCAAAACAATTTCTCAATGCGTTGTCACCGAGTAATTATTGGCTAACCAATCCTGACGTCTTTTTTAAAACGCTTGATCAAAAAGGAGAAAATCTTTTTTCTGGCTGGAAGCGATTCATCGCAGATTTACAGCGAGGGGAAGGCTATTTGAACCCCATGATGGTTGAAAAAGAAGCCTATAGCATAGGAAAGGATATCGCCGCAACACCTGGTAAAGTGGTATTTAAAAATCGTCTTATTGAATTAATTCAATATTCCCCTGCAACACCAGAAGTTTATGAAATACCGTTATTGGTGATTCCACCTTGGATTAACAAATATTATGTGCTTGATCTAAGGCAAGATAATTCTTTTGTAAAATGGATTGCTGAGCAAGGCTATACCGTATTCATTATTTCTTGGGCAGCTATAGATGAAACCTATGCAGATACAGGTTTTGCGGATTACATGTTAGAAGGCATTATTCCTGCGACAGAGGAAATAATGAAAATAACAAAATTAGAGAAACTGAATGCTTTAGGATTTTGTATTGGTGGAACACTGCTTTGCATGACCATGGCTTATCTCGCCGCAAAGCAAGATAAACGTATTCATAGCGCTACTTTTTTAGCAACGTTAATTGACTTTAAAGAGCCGGGTGATTTAGGACTTTATGTTGATGAACAACAATTCGCATTAATAAAAAATAGTCTTACAAAGAAAGGTTATTTTGATGGCCGCTCGCTCATGGGCATATTTAATTTATTAAGAGCCAATGAACTGTATTGGCCGTATATTATTAATAATTATTTATTGGCACAACATCTACATTCGTTTGATTTACTGTATTGGAATCAAGATTCAACGCATTTACCTGCCAAAATGATGTGTGAATATCTTGAAAATCTTTATTTGAAAAATAAGTTCTTCAACAATCAATTAGTTTGGAACAATACGCCCTTATTACTCAAAAATATTCATGTGCCCTGTTATTTTCTAGCAACCGAGCAAGATCATATTGCCCCTTGGTTAGCTTGTTTTTCGGGTGCCAAGCAATTTACTGATAATGTGACTTTTGTGTTAGGAGGTTCGGGTCATATTGCAGGTATTGTGAATCCGCCCCAGGCACATAAGTATGGATATTATGTAAATGAAAAAGCAATCAGTGATTTTATGTCTCCTGCAGTTTGGTTACAGGAAGCAATTAAGCAAGAAGGTTCTTGGTGGGAGCATTGGCAGTCATGGTTAAGTCATTTATCTGGTAAAAAAATATCTGCTCGAAAGCCAGCTAAGCATTTTTCTGATGCGCCGGGGGAAAATGTCAAAGTCTCTATTTATAAAAAACGCTAATCAATATCATCTTTGGAGGTGAAGTTTGTAACCTGGATCCCGCGGACAAGCCGCGGGAAGTGGTGATGAAATGATTTAATAACCTAATCTAGTGCTAGGATTATCTTTTAATTTCATACCTGCCTTAGTTAAGGCTTCAATAATTCTATCTTCTGATACATCGTTTGTTACAGTGACTTCTAATGTTCCTGTTTTATCGCCATCTTTATTTCCAAATTCGGTGACTTGCGAACTAATAGGAAAAATACTGTTCTGCGTAAATACTCTACCAATTCTACTTTCGCAACCTTGGCAAAATAAGGGTTCAACCCTAAATTGAAAAGTTTGAGTTTCTATGGTTGATCTAGCTTGTTGAGCTTTGTAGTGTTTAAAACCGTCTAATGCCATATTTTTACCTATTTTTTAGCGCGTTGAAACTGTGCGCATTTTATAATGCGCACTTGGTTATTGCTAGTCTCTTCATCAAATAGGTAGGATAACTAAAATATCAAGTAAAAAGCTGGTGATATGATGTTAATTCTTTTTTCATATTTTTAACTGCGATACTGTCTAGCAGCTGATCGATTTCTAATCGATAGTAGGAAGGACTTTTAGGCTCATTCGATTCAGGCAGATTATCTGGCCTTGCATAATTAAGAATATGTTGCTTTGCGACTTGAATAATATCCGAGATCATGGGTTTGGTTGTTTTATGATTTGGATTGGCAACATTTTCGGGGACGCAAGCAATTTCATCAGGAAATTTCCATAATTTTAAAATCGCTTTACCCAATGGCGGGTGAAGATTGTTAATGGTCGCATCAAGCAAAGGTAAATTATTAAAATATTCAGCAGATTGATCAGCAAACGTTAAAATAGGCAGTTTGCCAATCTCGTGGACTAATCCTGCTAACATCACTTCTTCAGGCGGAAATAAGCGTAAGGCTTTCGCTAATACATAAGCACTGGCAGCCACTT
The DNA here is from genome assembly GCF_001431295.2 of Candidatus Berkiella aquae. Lineage (NCBI taxonomy): Bacteria > Pseudomonadati > Pseudomonadota > Gammaproteobacteria > Candidatus Berkiellales > Candidatus Berkiellaceae > Candidatus Berkiella > Candidatus Berkiella aquae. Next base: position 1,057,698 of record NZ_LKAJ02000001.1, read on the forward strand.
TGCTACTTTGATCCCAAACAAGCTGTACACGCTCCTCGATGGGTTTATGTTGGGCAATAAATAATTGCTTGAGTGCTAATCCCATTGAAACATAGGTAACAAAGCGAACACCCAAACGATTAATCGCGGCTTCAAGGCTCGCAATTGAAACCGAGCCGCGCATGATAGGGCTATTAGCAATACTTAAGATGCGCACTGTCAGTGCGGGATCTTGGCCTATTACTTGGCAGAGTTTATTCGTTGTCACATCAGGATCGTTACTCAGTTTCTGTAAAGTGACAAAAATACTGGGTTGAGAAGGCAGTTGAATTTTATTATCTTTAATGCTCTGAAAAATTTTTTGGTATGATGCATTGTGTTGTTCATTTCCTTGCATGATATACCATTATTCCTTGTGGAAAAATTCATATTATAAAAAAGTATGTCGGCACAAAAGCATTTTTCTTAAAAACAATTTTAGAATAAGAACTCAAAAAAAAGTGTAAAGTGCCGATAATAATATAACGATCTCCCTTGGTACTGTATAAAAATAGAGGTTAGGAGTCATTCATGCGTTTAAAAGATAAAGTAGCGATTGTCACAGGCTCAGCAAGTGGGATAGGTAAAGCGATAGCGCATACCTACGCAACCGAAGGTGCCAAGGTTGTTATTGCCGATTTAGATATGAATCAAGCTGAAGCAACAGCAAAAGCATTTCGTGATAGCGGGCTTGAAGCGATGGCGGTTGCCATGGATGTCACTAATGAACAACAAGTCAATACGGGTATCGATAAAGTTATTCAAGCTTATGATTATATCGATATTCTCGTTAGTAATGCGGGTATTCAACATATTTCACCCATTGATGAATTACAATTGGCTGATTGGAAAAGAATGCTGGCTATTCATTTAGATGGTGCTTTTTTAACCACCAAGGCTTGTTTGCGTTATATGTACCAACGCGGGAAAGGTGGCAGCATTATTTACATGGGCTCTGTGCATTCTAAAGAGGCTTCGGTTTTAAAAGCACCCTATGTCACGGCAAAACATGGTTTAGTGGGATTATGTAAAACCGTTGCAAAAGAAGGTATTAAACATGGTGTGAGAGCCAATGTCATTTGCCCAGGATTTGTAAGAACCCCGCTGGTAGCTAAGCAAATTCCAGAGCAAGCAAAAGATTTAGGAATTAGTGAAGAAGATGTGGTTAAAAAAGTAATGCTAAAAGATACCATTGATGGTGAATTTACAACCGTAGAAGATGTCGCACAGATTGCTTTACTTTTTGCATCATTTGATAGCAATGCACTAACAGGTCAATCCTTATTAGTGAGCCATGGTTGGTTTATGCAATAAAAGGATCGAGGAGATGATGATAAAACCTCATCCGTATGATTGTATCATTTATTTGCTACAGGGTGGGGGAGCATTAGGTGCATATCAGGTTGGGGTTTGTGAGAACCTTATCAATAATCATTATCCACCGGATTGGTTAATTGGTACCTCGATTGGTGGTATCAATGCGGCTATTATCGCCGGGAATGAGCCTGATAAAAGAGTTGAAAAACTAAAAGCTTTCTGGAATAAAATTGCAACGCCTTCTTTTGGTAATCCGTTATTGTTTCAAGATAAATGGCATCGCTGGCAGAACTTACTTTCTTCAGAGAGTGCACTTTTGTTTGGACAACAAGGTTTTTTTAAATTACGAATGGCTAATCCCTTTTTACAAGAGATGAGTTCACCTGATAATTTAAGTTTTTATGATACAAGTGAGTTAAAAGCAACTTTAGAAGAATTTGTTGATTTTGATCTTATCAATCAAGCGAAAGTACGATTGACACTCAGCTCTGTATGTGTTGAAGATGGCATTTTAGTTCATTTTGATAATACAGAACAAAAACTGGGTCCAGAGCATATTATGGCAGCGAGTGCGCTGCCTCCTGGATTTCCTGCGATTAAAATTGGTGAACGTCATTATTGGGATGGCGGAATTAGCTCAAATACGCCACTGAAAATCATTTTTGAAGAAAAAGTACCGAAAAAATTATTATGTTTTATGGTTGATCTCTTTTCTAGAACAGCCGATCAACCCAGAACCATGATGGATGTATTGAAACGTAAAAAAGATCTTGAGTTTGTAAGCCAGTATCAAGAAATCTTAAAATATTTTTTTGAAATGCATAAGCTGCGCCATATTATTCGTACTATTTCTGAAGAACATGCTGATAAGGATTGTTATGACCAAGTGAGTTTAGGTCATCCCTGTGCATTGAATATTATTCGTTTTCAGTATGTTGATTCTGATGCTGATTTATGGACAAAAGACTTTGAATTTTCTCAACATTCAATCAAGCAGCGTCAAGAGAAAGGGCGTGAAGATGTCAAGAAATTACTTGAAGAGCCACTAACATTAAGAATCATTCCGGATGATAGTGGTTTTCGATTGCATGATATTAGGCATTGATGAGAAACGTTGTATTATTTATGCATTTTGACCCGGGGTGGTGAAAGCTCAATTATTTTTTCATCAGGGTAGCCTTCTGTAGGATTATGATCGGTATATAGGATAGTTGCATTAGGGAGTTCTTTGCGAACAAGGCTTTTTACTAGCCTTGCATAATTAGGGCCAATAGCAGAGGTGGGCTCATCCATAATGAGACACTCTGGTTGCTGTAATAATGCACGCACAATGGCAATTCTTTGCTTTTCACCTGGGCTTAGCAATTGATCCCAATTTTTCTTGGCAACCCCCAGATCACGAATGATCGATTTTTTGATTTTAAGTTCTTCAAGCCAATGTGGAATTTTTGCTAATAATACGGCCGGATATTGATCGCGTGATTTAGGATAAACAATGTTGTCGAGCAAACTAGAAGTGTTCTTTAGAAGATACGTCGACTGAGTAACAAAAACGGTTTTCTTAGGGAGTTTGATTTTACCTGTAAAGCTAGGATTAATTCCTGCAAATGTTTTTAGCAAGGTCGATTTCCCTGCACCGGATGGTGCTGACAGCAAATAAGTTTTTCCAGGTTTAATAGAAATTTTTTGATCTTCTAGTATCTGATTGTTATTAACTTGGATACTGCCTTTGAAACCCAGTTTGTTATTAGGGGTAAAATTTTCTTTTAGTTTTTTGTATCGCTTACACCATTCTTCAGAGCGCTGATCAAACATTTTGATATTAGCTTGTGCATTAACAAATGAAATCCATTTATCATGGTGTTCTGCGAAGCTATTGAAAAAAGATAAAATTTTGGTGAAATGAGTAGAGATGGCGAAAAAATGATTGCGATCGATAATCGAAGTTGTCAATCCGGCAATTAATCCAGGAATGCATACTAAGGCACCTAAAGGATACGCGATAAGATCGCTCAATTTTTTAATAAATTCACGACCAAATTTATATTTCAATTTTTTCTGTTTAGTATCATATCGACTACTAGATATTTTCTGTAAATATTGTGATTCAAACTTGCCACCTTTGAGTAGCGCAATAGATTCTGAATGATTATCACTATAATAAAGATGTGACTGTTTTCTTTGTAGTAATTTGCTTTCTTTACGACTTAGTGAGTGTATTGGCCCGGTAAATTTATGTAAAACATAAACCGAAAAAAGGCCATAGGCTAAAGCCATTAACGGGAGATAGAAGGGTAAGGTGAAACCCGTTGCAATCTGTAGACCGGGCGATAGGTAGAAAAGCTGTATGAGCGAGACACCAGCGCCGACAAAAGCAGTCATGATTGTCGTGACAGGTTCTATAATGCTGCCAGTGAATTGTTTAATATTCTTTGATAAGACTTCGGTATATATTTTATTAGAATAATGTTTGTCTTTATTGGGTAGTTTAATGCCATGAAATATTTTACTGGTATAAAACTTATTAATGTAATCGTTGTTCATTTGCTTTGCGACTTGATTACTTAAAGTTCTTGAGCAGTAAGTAATGAGGGAGTCGCATAATGCATCTAAAGGTAAATAAATACCAAATAATAATAGTGTTGGCGCAATAATATTGTTGAGAATCAAACCCTCAGCATTAAAGAGTGAAAACCATGTTGTTCCCACATCGCTGAGTAATACGATGAGCATCGCTCGGATGAGACAAAGTGAAATAATACTTGCCAGCAAGAGAAGATTTTTTGTATTCGCTCTTCTAAATAGAAAATAAGGTTTCAGTAGCCGAGCTACATCAGATACTTGAGAGTTAACCTTATTAATAGAATCTTTTAAACGAGTTACAAACGCAAATGCCATCGGTTATGTACAGAAAAATAAAACGTGTACATTAACATCAAAATGCGAGTAAGACTATTGTTTAACTTATACTGTTAACCAATATCTGTTGTTTGTCAGGAAGGAAACACACTCAGAACGGTTCGATGGAGCGTCCTTTGCTAAACTCAGTTGGAGCTTGTAGTTGCCTTTTGATCAAAGCGGCTCCTAAGTTAGCTCTAAATTTAAGCATTGGAGAAGGGCTACTGGGTAGCAATATTTCTGGCGCTCTTGCGTTTAATGCTTCCATCGTTTTAGTGGCTTTTTTTAATTTTTCGTTAATGAATTGCTCTTGAGCTGCTTCGATATAGTGTTGGTTTTGTTTTAACAACTCATCATAAGCAGGTTCTTGTTCTAGCCCTCTTGAGTCAGCACAGTTTTCACACATGTGCAGTAGAATTTCTTTCGTATTTTTCTCGCCAAGCTCACTTGTTTGGATCAAATGTCGAATATTTTTGGCATCTTTGAATAAGATTGGCATGAAATAAAATAATGTAGAACCAGAGGGGAGGTGTATATGAGAGTAATTCCATGAATCTCGAATAGAACCTAGTACAAAATGATCATTGCTATCTAATTTGTAACTTTCTGCACCGACTGCCCAACGTAAAAGAAAACTATAAGCCTCTTTACCTGTAAACCATTCACATTTTTCTGAATGCTCTTTTAAGTAATTGTAGAGAGAGTCAATATCATAGCCAGCAGTTTCTGTGAAAATATAAACATGTCGAGCACAAGTCATCGGGGCGAAAGGCTTAACGGTTTCTTTGAAATCGATTAAAGGATTCGTTTCTTCGCCTTTTTTATTAAAAGATCGCAGATGCAATACTTGAAGTGAATCTAGTTTCATATTAACTCATTAAGCTATCTATTTTTCTATTGCCCCTATCTTATCCGAAATTTTTGAGGACATCCACATTGATAAAATATTAAGGGACATCCATATTATGATGAATCAACATAAAATTTATTTAATTGCTTCTTGCTTGTTCACATTTAGTAAAGTTAAGAGGGAAAAATTTGGAAAATAAATAAGATTATATCAATGAAGCGCCATTTTGAGCGTTGTGACAGAATGATTAACTATAAATAACACTTTTTAGCGGCATGGTAGCCTTTTGGTTTACGTTCCCGATGCTGCGAACCGAAGTCGACGAGTATGATTGAGTTGCCGACGGCATGAAAGAAATTTTTCTCAAGGTCGAGAACCATATTCATCCATCCGTTGGCAGATAGCTGCAATCTATCCAGGATAGGGGCAAGATTGTCGGGTATTGCACCTCGTTTACCATCACGTAAGATTCTGCCGGTTTCATCGATGAGCTGAAAATAATCAGCTAATTTGAAATCGATGTAAGGTGTTTTGTTATTGGCTTTCTCATTGGCAAAGGGCATTAAGCTTAAAGGCTGCTTAAGACTATTAGCTTGTTTGACGAAAGAGGCGAGATTGAAAGAAGAGGTGGTTGTAATCGTTTTTTTCTTTAACTGCTTGGCCACCATTTGTATGCGTTCGTAGATAGAAGTGAACTCGGCTTGTTCAGGGGTATTAACGACTTTAGCGCGAATAGGATTTAAATCGACATAAGCCATAGCGGCAAGCAAAGCGCCTTCATCAAGCAAGGCTTGCGATTTAAATCTGCCTTCCCAAAACCGTCCGGTGACGGCTTCTTCTTTATTAGATAATCGAGCGATAGTTTCATTGAGACAGCGCATGAACCAACTAATGCTGGCAAGTCGCTGCCGCCAGAGGGCTATTTTTTGTTTGATTTCTAATTTTGAATAGCCCAAGACTTCTACTTGATTAGCGTCGTTAGGGAAGAGTTGTTGCCATCGCAGGAAGACTTCCTCGTCAGTCCATTGATTAGCGTCGTTATCGTTGACCCACAGTACAAGATGATAGTGATTGCTCATGACCGCATAAGCACAGATGCGAATGGCAAAGACTTCAGTGAGTTGTTTGATTCTACCGACAATCCAGGCTTTGCGGTGAGAATAATCTTGGCCGGACTGGGAATCGATACCACACAAGAAAGTACGACGTACACATCGCGTCATGCAATGGTAGTAAGGTGTGGCGCTTAAATCGATTTTGGTAGCACGGGCCGCTGTCATAATTCACCAAAGAAAGACTGAAGCGCCAACAATAAATTAACTGCAATTAGCAGGTCAACCTAAAGTGGATGTCCTGTTAATTTAACCAATCTAAAATGGATGTCCTCAGAAATTAAATTCGTTTGATGGGGGGGCGTTTGCCAGCGGGTTCACCTTCAATTGCGTTGCTAACATTTGCTATCTGATTACTTAAGATGCCTAATGCATCTGCTACTTTCTGATGGAGGAAAAAATAGCCAAGAAATCCGCCGGCAGCAGTCGATCCTGCAACGATGTATGGATACTGAGGATGCTGATTTAATCCAGTTGTTTTACCGACAATCGCAGTGAAGGCAAGAGCGCCACTTACGCCGAGCATTGCATTCGATTTGGCATTGACCGAACTGTACTGATCAATACTCTCTATTGCCGTGTTTAGGGTTTCTTTAATCGTTTTTTTAGCGGTTGCGGCTGCCTTCTCTGCATCAGGACGTTTACGATTAAACAAATCTTTGGCTTTATGCGAGAGTGCTTTTGCGCCTTCAGCCAGTTGTGGCGCTGCTAAAGTGAATGCAAAGCTTGCGACAGTTGTACCTACTGCAGTAAGCGGTGATAATTCAAATAAAAAACTGGTTCCGGTAGATGCTAATGCAACAATGGTTGCATTTTTAAACTGTGACATGACTAAACTCCATCATGAAAAAATAAAATGTCATGAGGCACTGAATCTAAAGATAAAGTGCCTTCATGAATAGACAGAAGAGGGTTGATGTTAGTCTTATTGTGTTGGTTTCTTCTTCTCTTTCTTATCTTTATCTTTATTTTCTTCGCCACTGTTCTCAGCAGTCGAGAGTTTAGTAGGAACTTTTGGTTTAAATGCTTTAGATGCGCTCTCTAGCATACTGCTGATTCGATGATTAGGAAATATAAAACCCAGAAAGCTACCTGTAACAGTTGAGCCAGCAACGGCATGAGGATAATAAGGGTGATCTTCTAATCCTGCTGCTTTAGCAATGCTCGTGCTCAGACTAAGGCCCATACTTGCACCCATTAACGTATTTTGTTCAGGATTGGTAGGGCTGACATTATAAAGCGCTTCTTTGGTTTTTCCGAAAAGGAATTTTGTTCCATCAACCGTTTTCCCGAAAAGGAATTTTGTACTAGAAGTAACGGCAGGCAGTCCTTGGTCTTTTACCCAATTGACTGTGCCAACACCCGCATTAACGGTCATATCAAAAGCCGTTGGCAAAATGAATGTAGTGACAAAGCTACCGGCAATAACGGGGCCTGCGACTTCAGGAGGTAAATTAAGTAAAAGGCTGACGCCGGTTCCTGTGAGAGCGGCTGTGATAGAATTTTTAAAGCGTGACATGAGCGTGTTTCCTTACAACAATAAACAACGCAGCTAAACTAAATCTTCTGGAATTTACTGTCAACAGGTGATGGAAAATAGCTGAGTTGAGCTACATTGATTATTTATCTGATATTTTCAGAAATGTTCGAATATATTGGGTGAAATACTGAGGCAGGCAAGCGCAATTTAAAAACCATTGCGCTTGTTATCAATCAACTTATTTATGACAAAGTAGTTTTGGCAATCTTCTTTGTTTCGTTTTTTGTTTCGTTAGTAGGGGATACTTTCTTTTGCTCTTCAATCGTTTGATCATACTGAACAGTCAATTTTTGATTAAGCGTCGATGGCGTATAATGCCAGGTTTTTCCAGCCATAATATTGTTCCACCATTCTTCCATTAAAGTAGGCGTCATTTCCGACCAGGGTGGTGTTTGTGCTACTAAACCCTGTCCCATATTTTGTGAAATGAAAAACAATTGTTCTGCTTTTAATTGTTGCTGCTGCTGCCATGCCTCAAAATCATTTGTTTCAAAGGCTTTTACTAAACTAAGGCTATCCATCAATGCTTTAACGACACCTGAAGCAGAATGAGGTCGTAAAATTAAGGCTGCATCACCAATTAGACATGTTTGATCTTGAAGCACCTTCGGGGCTTTTAAATCATACACGGCTTGTAAAAAAGGTTTTTCTGTATGACAGATGATTTGCGCGATGTCTGAGGGTAAATGTGTTGTTGCAAATAGATGAAGATGTTTTTGCGTTTCTTTATTAAGACCACCGGGTGGGATTGAAACCTCATGTTTATTACCATCGGTATCGATTAATTTATTTTCCAAATCGGCTTGCGAACATATTTCATACATCACCCAGTTCAATAAGGGAGCATCTGTTTGTTGACCCGGAATAATATATAAAAGAAGGTGGCCATTAGGATAGACAAAGTAAGGAATGTGTTCGCTAAAGAGTTCGTTGGATTTAACTTCATTGAGAGGGATGACGCCTCGCCAAGCAATGTAACCTGCATAGTGGTATGTTGTTTCTGAAAAGAAAGCATTACGTACACCAGAATGAATCCCATCTGCCCCAATCAAAAAGTCAAAGCTATACGAAGAGCCATCTTGCGTTTGCAGGTGGTATACTTTTTCTGTTTGCGATAAGGTTTCTACCATTTTCCCTTGGTGGTAATGGCTGTCAGGGATTCTTTTGCGTAACTGTGAATAGATATCAGACCAGTTAAGACACATGACGGCTATTGGTTGATCCCAGATGCTTTGATGGCTTTGGGTGATAAAAGAGCGGTGGCTAACGCTTAACCTGGAAATATCTTTATCAAACAGGTTAGCAGCAATGCATTGTTGGATTAAAGGTTCGGGTAAGACAATGCCAGCTCCACGTCCCTCAAGTGGATGTTCTGAGCGTTCTAAGATTGTTACCTTAGCACCAAGTTGCAAGAGCGAAGCGCCTACCGCTAAGCCAGCAATTGAGCCGCCGATAATTCCGATATGTTGTTCTTTCAATGGACCTGATTGCATCGATAACGTCTCCTTGTGACATCGTGGCAGGTATTGTGAAACAATATCCTTATCTTGCATAGGGAATTGATTTTTAAGTTAAAAGGCTAATATTAGGGGTAGTATGGGTAGGCATCAAAGCCTGGATAGTCATGTGAAAAAGAATTTGGAATGGCTAAAAGGCGTACCGGGTGTATCGAAAGTCATTATCGGTATTTCTGAAAGCTGTCGACACCGCTTTCCACCGGGTTTTATTCGTTTCAAACAGGATGTCGAAGGCGGGATTAAAATCAATGCTTATTCGGGTAATGGGGTAACCGATCTCTTTATTAAAATCGACCCGATAAGTGAAAGAGAAAACATCAAAAATGCGCTGAGCAAACGCTTCGATCGTTGAATTTTTCCATCAATAAACAGCTAATCCACCATTTATCGATTGACGGAATTTTTTATTTGCCAACTCTAAAATCTGTGTTATAAGTTTCTTTATAAACTTTCCGCTTTGAATTTATGTTGAGTGGGTATTAAATGTGTACTCTTAGGGCTTCTCTCCCGTACCAAAATTCAAACGCAAAGAGTATACCCACTGTCTCTATTCACTATCTGGCTACTGTTACCTGAGGAACGCTGAATGTCCCGAAAAATTGGTTTTTGGTCCGTTTTTCAATTGGTTACTGTCAGTCAATTTGGTTCAGGACTTTTATTGCCTGCCAACTTAGCACCTTATGGCACTTTAGGTTTAAAAGGGTGGGTACTATCTAGCATCGGTGCAATGATCCTCGCTCTCATGTTTGCTTTGCTGTGTATTCGCTATCCTCGAACAGGGGGGCCACACGCTTATGTTCATGAAGCGTTCGGGCCTTCAGCAGCCTTCTTCACCGGATGGACTTACTGGATTATTTCTTGGATTAGTACCACCGCTATCATTACCTCAGCAGTCGCTTACTTAACTCCCTTGATAGGGGAGCAATCGATGGCGTTTGAGATGTGCTTGGAGTTCTTCATTATTATTGCCGTCACTGCGGTCAATCTTAAAGGCGTCTATCGGGCTGGTAAGACTAACCTTTTAGTGATTGCCTTTAAAATCATACCTTTACTCATGGTGCCGGTCATTGCGCTTTTCTTCTTTGAGAAAGGTAATATTACCCCAGTTAACATTGCCCCTGATGAAATGGGGAGTGCTTTAAATAATGTCATGTTATTAACCCTATGGGGGTTCATTGGTTTTGAATCCGCTACCACGACCGCGGGGGATGTGAAAGATCCGGCTCGCATTTTCCCCAAAGCAATGGTGTTAGGGACGTTATTGGTTGCGGTTGTTTATTTTATTAGTAGCATTGGCATTATGGGTGTGATCCCAGGGGCAATCCTGGCGAATTCAGAATCCCCTTATGCTGATGCGGCGAAGGTCATTTTTGGTGGCCATTGGCATGTCTTGATTTCGTTGATTGCATGCTTTGTTTGTATTTCTGCAGTGAATGCTTGGACCTTGGCTAGCGGACAAATTGCTTTAGGGATTACCAAAGATAGGCTCATGCCTCGCTTTTTTGCCAAAACAAATAAGCATGGGGCGCCTGTCTTTGCGCTTATCTTTAGTTGCATTGGAACATTGCCATTAATTTACTTTACCCACAGTGATAATCTTGCTCAGAAAGTCAACACAATAATTGACTTATCGGTCACTTCCTTCCTTTTTGTGTACGTGATTTGTTGTATGTCGTTTTTAAAAATGATTTGGCAACAAAAACGCAGTGTCCGAGATTGGCAATGGTATTGTGGTTTCTTTTCACTCGCTTTTTGCCTATGGATTATGGCTTCTACGCCATTAAAAACGCTGGTAATTTGCAGCTTATTTGTTTTTAGTGGCCTTCCTATTTACCTTATCCGACGCAAGAAATTAAAAGTCGCATTGGCTGAAAATTTATTCCAACCAGCACCGTCGACCTTAGCGAGCGACGCACCTTAAACGATTTATATGCATATAGATTTGGACTTTGTTTTATTTTTATTATAGGATGCAAAAAGTTTTGACTTGTTAAACTTTATAAAAGGGAGAAAAGATGGCTACTGCTAAAAAGAAAGTTAAGGTTGTGAAGGCTACTAAGAAACCAGCGGCTAAAAAAGCTAAAGCTGCGCCTAAAGCAAAAGTTGCTAAAAAAGCCGTTGCTAAAAAAGCGAAAACCAAAGTAGCAAAAGCAAAAGTAGCTAAAGTAGCAAAACCCAAAGTAGCAAAAGCTGCTAAGCCAAAAGCGGCTAAAGCAAAAGTTGCTAAACCTGCTAAAGCAAAAGTTGCTAAAGCAAAGAAAGCTCCTGCTAAAGCTAAAAAAGCAGTTGCTAAAAAAGCTCCTGTTAAAGCAGGCGTTGCTAAAAAAAGAGGCCGTCCTAGCAAGAAAGCAGCTGCTTCAGTTGCAATGGCCTAAGGGCTTCTAACGATAGATACCTGCTAATAATATTATTGGCAGGTATCATCTCTCCTCAATATTTCAAATCATGTCATACAACTTACAATTGAGAAATAATTGCTATATCATCACCGGGGGACCTGGGGCTGGTAAAAGCACACTCATTGATGCATTCGCTCAACGTGGCTATCAAACGGTTGCAGAAGTGGGGCGCCAGATCATACTCGAAGAACTTGCAACGGGGGGTAATGCATTACATACCGCCGATCGATTAGCTTTTCGTGAACGTATGCTAATGGCTTCAATTGCAGATTATCAAAAAATCCATGAACAGAATAAACCCATTTTTTTTGATAGAGGGATCCCCGATCTCATTGGCTATTCTTATTTAATCAAGCACCCAGTCCCTAGTCATTATTGGCAAGCCACTCAAAAATTGCGTTATAACCCTACCGTTTTTATTGCGCCGCCTTGGATTGATATTTATCAGCAAGATTCAGAACGAAAACAAGATTTTCAGGAAGCGATTGATACCTATGAAGCTATTAAAAAAGGTTATCAAGACTGCGATTATATTCTAATTGAGCTACCCAAGGTTTCCGTTGAACAGAGAATTGCCTTTATGTTCGAAATAACGAATAATGTTAGTCCAAAATAAATGATATTTAACTAACATATTTCTAAAAAGAGGCTTATCTATGGCAGTTCGTGGCCCCATCCCCAATAAATTACTTATCATTCTCGATTTAGACTACACACACTACAATACGGAAAAAGATGGCATTGTGATGTTGGGTGAATTGAATGCAAGTGATGATGCCATTGCTTTGCAATGTGGGCTTATATTAGATCATGAATTAACATTGGAAGAAAAAATCCTCTTTACCAAAGAAAAAGCGAAGAATTGGTTACATTTCTATAAAACGCAAGTCGAAATCGCTAAAGCATCTGGCATTCAATTAGTTTTCGGAATTGTCACCAATAAAACACACTATGATGATATTGTTGAGCATGCTGTTATCGCCTTTAGAGAATTATTAGAACCAGGTCATTCAGGCATTTACGCTCATGATGAAAAAAATCAAGAATATTGTTTGATTAAACAGGGAAATGGTTATCACTACGAAAACCTGAATAAAGTTGAACAGCGTGGCTATATGGGTGACTGTCCTTTTTCACCGATTATTGTTGTCTACAAAGAAGATAAAGGGCCTCATATTCTGAGTATTGCCCAGCATCATGGAATCTTACCTGAGCATTGCCTTGTGTTAGATGATACGCCAGATGTTATCTTCGATGCGCAACGTTATGGAATACGGACCGTGAGTTTTCATGAATTTTGCCCTGCTATCCGTGAAGGCACAGAAAAAGCAGCATTATTTAAAAGATTAGATGATCCCCTCTTTGTGCAAGAGGTACTGCAGAAAAAACGTTTGGAAATTGTGAGCCATATTGAAGCAATGATTATGAGTGTTCAACAAAAGCGTATACAGACTATTTCGCACACGACTATCAAAGAAGACCCTAAAGATCCATTCGATATTTTACATAGTTGGGGTTCTTATCGGCTGCGATTTCCTTTGGCGAAGCTTGTGTTATCTTATTCGAATGCGAGTGGAGGGGGAGAAGCTTGCTCATCGTATTCTGCTTCATCAAATTCTGAGCAGGATGTTGGATTTCGCCGTACGCCTTAACGGTTCTCATTTAAAGGGACACTTCAAAATGCTTTGCATCTTGAAGTGTCTTCACAATAATAGGGGGATTATTTATTGGCGTTTCTTTTGTTTAAAACGGCTTTTAAGCGAGTTTCAAGTTCGTGATATTGCGCTAAAAGTGCTTGGTGATTTTTCTCTGCAACATTAAACAAGTCACTGGCTTTGGATTGAATATTTTCTAATTCTTCAATCCACTCTTTACTATGGGTTTGGCTCATTTCTTGCCAGGCATTGACTTGATCGGTCACATTTTTTTGAAAATCAACGAAAGTCGTTTGCATAAAATCATGTGGATTTAATTTGAGAGGTTCTTTAGCCTTATCCCAATAAGCTTGGTTTAATTCTCGAGCTTGCTTAATATATTTTGCGAGATCAGTTTGAACATGATCAAAAGCCTTTTTGGCTTTTTCGCTATATTTGTCTCGATTTTCTTCAGCAAGTTCAAATAAATGTTGATGTTGTTCTTCGCAAAGGGCCATCATCGATTTAAAATAATCGGCTAATACTTTATTGATTTCATGAAGCAATTGAGAGACTTCAGAGTCATTGGAGGCTTGTTGCAGCTTTTTTAACAGCTCATCAAAATCGTATACGTAAGCTGAAAAAGGGTTTTGTTTAGTGTGAGAAGTACTGGCCATGATAGTCTCCCTTGCCCGGGTATTCTAGAAAATGTGACATACTTTAAAGATAGTTCTAAATCGTCTGTAGCATATGTGTTAAAATTGACAGAACTCCATAAATATACCCGGTGCACTTGCAACCCTACATGATGCCAATCTTTTCATAAGTCGCCACCATGACTTTTCCTATGTAATGCGCAGAAATAGGGAACAGCATACCACCTATCATGGCGCCTAGAGCACCACCCAGCAGGGGGTAACTAGAAAGTTTAATTAAGCCCGTGAAACCCCCAATGATAATACCAACGGTTGCTATAAAACTGATATCTTCTTTTGTCAGGACTTTACCATCACAATCGATCGTTTCAGGGAATCCACCACCAATAAAATGACATAGATCGAGTGACAACTCTTGCATAAATTGACTTCCACACTGTAATTTGTTGGGTTTCTAGATAGAAAATGAATTACATTTTAAATAATATATTTAATTTAATACAGTCACTTTATAACCTCAAATTCTAAATATCATATTTGCTGATTTTTTATGCATATATAGAAAGTGGAAGCCGGACTATGCTTTTTGGCAGGAGGATTATCGAACATGAAAACAAGACCTGTTTATATTTCAGGGGGAAGCCGTACACCCTTTGTAAAATCCATGACTCATTATCATGGTATTACGACGCAAACATTAATGACGCAAACATTACAATCACTCATTCAAAGAGTGAAACTGGATGGAGTGATGGTGGGAGATGTTGGGCTTGGTGCGGTCATGAATAGCTCAAAGAATTGGAATCTTGCTAGAGAATGTGTTCTTGGCACCACACTTTCTCCTTATACACCAGGCTATACGTTGCAGCGTGCTTGTGGAACCAGTCTTGAAACCACTTTGCAACTTTGTCTTAAAATTGCCAATTATCAGATTGATAATGCGATTGCGGGTGGGGTTGATACCAATAGCGATTTGCCGCTGATGGTCAATCATCAATTCGCTCAAAAATTACTTGCTTTACACTCCGCAAAAGATTTTTTGAGTAAACTGAAAATTATTGGACGCTTACGCCCTAGTGATTTAAAGCCTGATTTTCCTGCGGTGGTTGAACCTCGTACCCATCTTTCGATGGGGGAGCATTGTGAAAAGATGGTTAAAGAATGGCACATTTCACGGGAGGCGCAAGATGCGCTTTCTTTGCGTAGCCACCAAAATGGGGTTGCAGCCTATGAAAAAGGTTTTTATGAGGATTTAATATTTGAATATCAAGGATTAAAGCGAGATACGCTGCTACGAAGTGATACAACCCTAGAAAAATTAGCCAAGTTGAAACCCGCTTTTGATTTTACAGGAAAAGGGACGCTAACAGCAGGTAATAGTAGTCCATTGACTGATGGCGCTGCCGCCGTTTTCTTAACCTCTGAAGAGGATGCTAAGCAAAACAATCATCCTTTATTGGCACGGTTTGTTGATGCCCAAGCCGCAGCGATTGATTTTGTGGGTGGTGATGGCTTATTAATGGCACCGACTATCGCTGTCAGTCAGTTATTAAAACGTAATCAACTTACCTTGCAGGATTTTGATTTTTATGAAATTCATGAAGCTTTTGCAGGACAAGTGCTTTGTACCCTAAAAGCATGGGAGTCAGATGAATATTGTAAGAAAATATTGAAGCTTGATAAAGCTTTAGGCCCCATCGAACAAAATAAGATTAATGTCAATGGAAGTAGCATTGCATTAGGACATCCCTTTGCGGCAACCGGTGCAAGAATTGTGGCAACTTTAGCCAAAATACTTCATCAACATGGCAAAGGGCGCGGACTTATTTCTATTTGCACAGCGGGGGGCATGGGTGTAGCTGCCATCCTGGAAACGGTTTAATTCAAGTTAAATTGATTAAAAAGCATAGTTTAGTTACTATGCTTTTTTTTTTAATGCATTGAGAAAATGAATGATCAGTGGTACTACAACATCAAGCGATACACCTTCATTAAATGAAGTTCCCTCATTAAATGAACCTCCCTTATCAAAGGATGTTCTCTTATCACATAATGCTTCTTCATTGCATGATGTTTCTTCATCACAGGATGCTGACTCATTTTATCTACGGGCTCGAGAATGTCTTCAAGAAAATAAAGTCATTCGAGTTGGCGAGGGAATTGAGACAACACGCATTGTCACTGCAAAATTGAGTGAGCGGTTTGGTGATGAAGCCTTACCGCTTGATAGAGAAAAGCCACATGAGATTATGGTAACTCGTATAGATCTAACTAAGGTTATATTAGCACTAGCTTCTAATCAAGGAACGCCTGATGCAATGATGCGCTACCTCAAACAAGAAGGTGCTAATTATGGTGCTCTTATTAATGGTGGATTTTATGCGATTAACGGATTTTATGAATTAAGAACAAATCATCCGGTTGGTTTGCATCGTTTTACTCATACTGTGAGTTTGGGAAAACATGCTGATATTATTCGTAAAGATTTTGATAATACCAATGCTTTTTTTACCCATGATCCACAAGCACTGACAGGTTCATTTGAACATTATGAGCAATTTCCTGAAATTGATACGCGATTACACCTTCAAACACAAACACCTTTTGCCGTAAAACAGTACTATGGCTTATTTCGGATCACTCATGCTGGAACGGCTGATATTACGTCGTTAACGCAATATCAACCATCATCCTTCAAATCCTATTTAGAAGAGGCAAAATATCTTTTAAGCTCAGGGCCATTATTAGTTGAAGATAATGAACTTCGCTTTACTGGAGAAGACTTGAAGCGAGCGGATTTTCAATTTAAGACAATTTATGACCGGTTCGGTGGGCATCCTGGTTCTGTGCCACCGGGGACGTTCTATCATGCTGACCAAGTTAATCCACGTTCAGCAATTGGTTTTAACAATGAAAATGAATTATTGATGGTCACAGTCAAAGGAGAAGAAGATCCTTCGCGTCGAGATGGGATGAGGTTGGATCAGATGGCATTATTAATGAAATTACTGGGAGCAAAAGTTGCTTTGAATTTAGATGGCGGTTATTCATCCTGCCAAGGCATTTTTGAACAAGAGAAAATGAAGAGCCCTCTTTTTATTAAAAAGCCTGGTCGAGAGTCTTTAGTGCCTTATGCGATTATCGCTACACAACAAGTTGATAATGGCCCGGGTATGCCAATCCCACCAAGTGAGAATGATTCGAACTCAGATAGTAATAAACGAAGACTGTGTGGTGTTAAGAAAAAACTCGAGTTTTAGTATTTTAATAAATCGCGAGGTTTTTGCTGTTGTTTGTCTTCTATTGCTAAAGAGGCGCCCGCTTGCTCGAGCAGGTGGGCTCTGCTTAATTTATGATTAGCATACGCAAAATGTAATGCAGTGCGTCCCGTTGTTTCACTGATTTCATCTAACACAACGGGATATTTTTCCATGAGAAATGCCATCTGACGTTTTGAGCCAAAGCCTGAGGCAAATCGACGTAAAGCTTGACCAGGTAAAGTGGTTTTCATTTTAGCCAATACGGCTTCGACATTGAGATCGGAATAAAGATCATCACTGGCTCTTTGGCGTAAGGAATGTCTTCTCGCATGGATATAAGAATATTGTTGTTCTTGATTATCGGGCGATGCAAATGCTGTTGGGGGTAACGCATAAAGCATTTTTAAGTCAGCGATTAACGTGTCAACTTTTTTGGTTTGACCGGAATTCAGCTTAAGCAAATTACCCTTCATTTCAGTAAACGACTGTCCCATCATCACGGCTTTCTCACCAAGGGCGGTGACGTCTCGCCAAGTAACGCCTTCAATAGGCGGCAAAACAACTTGATCTCGATTTCGTAAGAAACAAGGTTGAGCAACGGGGTCCTTTTTTGCAAGCTCTGCAAAGGTTAATTTGCTGATTTCACCACTTAAGGCAAGTGAAAAGGTGTAACAACTATTATAATCTTTCAGTAAGTTGGTTTGAATGGCAATCACTGCTGTTGATATTTGTGCTTTGTTTAATTCAAGCAAGAGATTTTCTAAAAATTGTGCTTGGTAAGCTAAGCAAGCAGGCTCTGCACAGATTATTTCAAGGCATTGGGTCTCTACATTTTTACTGACATCCAGCACCATGGCATGACCTTGCCCTAAGATATCTACAATAAATTGTGTTCGGGGTTGCAGTGCGTTATGAATAGACTGTATTTTTTTTAGCAAACTTTGTAAAACCGTCTGATCAATTTTACGTTGTGTATGGGTTTGCTGATTAAAAATTAATTCAGCATGGAACTTGCCTTGTCGTTGGCGTGATAAGTTATTTTTACGTTCAATATGAAATTGCATTTCTTTGAAATCAAAAGCATTAGGATGGTAGCAACTTTCTAATCTGTAAAATTGATTAAGCAATTTTTGTTTGAAGGCGGTGAGTTCAATATTTAAAGCTTCATCAGAGAGTGGCAATTGATAGCGATCCGCACGTTTAAATCCCGCTCGGGTAATATCTAATGCTTTAATCAATGCGCTTCTTTCTTTAACCGTTAAATTCGAGGCAAGAGGCGCATGACTATAAAGAGCGGCGATGCTCTCATAAGTAAAAATAGTATGTAATAAACACAAATCACCAAAGCATTGCTGCTGTGCTGGATCGTTTAAGATGGTAGAGAATAAAGTTTCGTCATCTTCTAAACGTGCGATAATGTGAACAAGTAAATGACACAAATGTTCTCTTTTGGCGGGCAAAAGCTCTTTGGGAAGTGTACCACTTACATAGAGTCCAAACGTTTGAAATAAGGAGGTAAAGGCCATGGACATATTGGGGGGGATCTTAAAAGAAAGCTGTCCCCATTGTTTATTGGCGGCGCCTATTGAACGACCGAAATAGAAAGCGAGTGGTTTACTGATTGAGGGTGTGATAAGTTCAATGGTTTCTTCCAAGCTATCATCTGTTTTCAATGTCATTTGGGAAAATGCTTGTTCAAGAGCCATGGCACACCTAAGTTAGCTAATACATTAAAAATAATGCTGCTATTATACCTATGACACTGCAAGATGCGAAGTTTAAATGAATTAAGTCAGCGGAAATAGTTTATCAGGGTTTAGAATCATTTTAGGGTCAAATTGGGCTTTAATTTTTTTCATTAAAGCAATACTTGCAGGTGAAAGCTCTTTATTCACATAATCACGCTTTTCAACGCCCACGCCATGCTCACCCGATAAGCTGCCTTGTAATGCAACCACTTTATCAAATAATAAATTAAGGCATGCTTTGGCTTTAGGACCTTGCACAGGATCATGTGGATCAACCAATAAATTGACATGCAAATTACCATTACCGGCATGACCGAAATTAACAATTGTGATATCAAAAGTAGCGGCAAGTTCCTCGGTGTAAGCAAGTAAAGTTGGGATTTGTGACACAGGAACTACCACATCTTCGTTGATTTTATGCGGGGATAAACTACGTAGTGCTTGCGAGAGCGATTTGCGAATAGCCCATAATTTTTCCGCTTCTTCGTTATTATGCGCAATGGCTAAATCAATGAGACCGGGATGGGCTGCCGCCTTTTTCATTAATTCGACATCGTGCGCCATGGCGCCACTTGAACCATCGACTTCAATCATTAGCATACTGCCAGCGGATTCAGGCAAATCCGCGTTGGCATGTTTGCGGATCATCTGAATGGCATTACCATCAATAAATTCACAGCCACAAGGCGTAATTGATTGCGACATGATTTGCGCAACGGCTTGTGCAGCACTGACATTATCGCGATAAAAAGCGCGAAGTGTCCGTTTGGCTTCAGGTAGAGGGGTTAATTTTAAAATGGCTTGAGAAATAATGGCCAGTGTTCCTTCTTGGCCGATTAAGAGCCGCGTAAAATCATAGCCTACAACGCCTTTGGTGGTATGAACACCACATTCAATCACCTCTCCTGTACCCGTAATCGCCGTTAATCCAAGCACATTATCACGAGTAGAGCCGTATTTAAGGCTACGTGGGCCGGAAGCATTACAAGCTAAATTACCCCCGATAGAGCAATAGGGTGAGCTGGTGGGATCAGGGGGCCAAAAAAAACCAATCTCTTTGGCTTTGGCTTGCACCGTGGCATTTAAAACACCCGGCTCAACTATCATGGAGCGGTTAGTGGCATCCGCTTGCAAAATCGTTTGCATGCGTTCTAAAGAGAGCACAACACCGCCTTTTAGTGGGATTGCCGCACCCGTGGTGCCACTGGCTCGACCCCTTGCGGTCAGCGGCACACCATGTTCATAGCAGAGTTTAACGATATTAATAATGTCTTCTTGGCTGTGCGCAAAAACAACCGCATTAGGAAGAGCATGCTTGCGGCTATTGTCATATCCATAAACCCAGCAGTCGCTGGGCTGCGTGTAAAATTGATTAGCAGCAAAAAGGGCATTTAATTGCTGTTGAAATTGCGCAGTCAGTTCCATCTAAGCCTTTTCATATTCAAATATTTTAACAACTTTTTTAACCCCTTTGACATGTCTTGCGATATCAACCGCAACAAATTCTTCTTCTTTTTTGATAAGCCCTAGTAAATAGACGATACCATCTTCAGTAACGACCTTAACGCGGGTTGGGTTAAAATCTTGCGTGACAGCCATTTCACCTTTGATCTTAGTCGTGATCCAGCTATCTTTGGAACGAGTTAATAAAGGTGTTGGCGAATTGAGCTGAATTTCGTTATGTAATTGTTTCACTTTAGCAACACGTTTCACTGCGTCTTCTATGTCACTACGCATTTTCCGGGTAGGCACTTGCCCAACCAATAACACGCGATTGTTATAGCTCACAGCAGCAACATGCACATTGGGATCTTCTTCCGTGACATCATGGATGGCGCGCGTGCATTTAAGTTGAATACTTTTATCTTCAACGATAGTACCTGGTGTGCGTCTATCTTGGGCCATCATGACGCTGGAAGCGGCGCCTCCTGCAACCACGGCTGCACAACCTTGAAGTAAACCCAACACGATTGGGATACAGAGTAGTTTTATTTTATGCATGATAAGGGTCCAAACTCTTGATCGATATAATCACAAAGACAATGAATCAATAGCAAATGTACTTCTTGGATCCTGGCTGTTGATTGGCCTGGTACTCTTAATTCGATATCGTCAGCTTTTAAAATACGAGCGACATCGCCTCCTTCTTTGCCAGTGAAAGCAATGACTTTCATGCCTTTACTATGCGCTGCGTAAATCGCATTGATAATATTGGCAGAACGACCACTGGTACTGATAGCTAATAAAATATCACCTTCTTGTCCCAGCCCTTTGATCTGTCTGGAAAAGATTTCATCATAGCTATAATCATTGGCAATAGAGGTGACAGTAGATGCATCAGTAGTGAGTGCAAACGCTGGCAGACTCATTCGTTCCTTTTCAAAGCGATTAAGTAATTCAGATGAAAAGTGTTGTGCGTCAGCAGCTGAGCCACCGTTGCCGCATGAAAGTATCTTACGGTTATTTTTCAGTGCTTCAACCATGCATTCTGCGGCTTGTAAAATAACCGGCGGCATGACATCTAAGGCTGCTAATTTTGTATCGATGCTATCGTGAAAAAGTTTTCGAATTCGTTCTTCTTTAATCATAATGAGTTTTATAGCTAATTAAGTAGCTTTCTGACAGTAATAGACAAAATCATTGTACTCCAAACGCATCCGGGATCCAGGTGATTTTGAGATTTGGTTGGTTACCTAGTATCGCAATCACATCAAAACGTGCCAGTAAATCATCTGTGAAGGGGTGAGTTTGTTGATAAAGTAAGGCTGTGCGAATGAGACGGCGTTGTTTGGCGGGGGTAATGGTTTCTTCAGGCGTACCAAACTCGTCTGTTTCACGAAAACGCACCTCAACAAAAACCAGGGTGTGTTGGTCTTGCATAATGAGATCGATTTCACCAAGCGGGGTGCGATATTGGCGTTTAATTAACCGCAAGCCTTGCCTCTGTAAGTAATCTTTGGCAAGCTCTTCGGCCTGATTGCCCGTTATTTGAGTAGCGCTAAAATTCATATGTCAGAGAATACCGTATCTGTTTTTGAAAAACATCCGAAAAAAACATTGATGATAGCTTTGTTTTTGCTATCAATGTTGCTATATGGCTTGAGTAGCTTAAAGCTTTTCAATAATCAATATACTGAGTTTGAAAGCAAAAATTTGAAAACTATTTTACATCAATATTTTGTTGGTAGAGTCGTTGAAAATAATGTAGGTCGTTTTATTAAACTGCGTGAACATTCGCCAGAGACGGCTCGTTATGAACGACCCAGTCGCAATTATATCAGTCATATTGCGCCCAATACGGTAGAACGTAAGTATTATAAAATATCAACCGATCGACATGGTTTTATTGGTCCTTCAGAGATCCACACCAATCCAGATATTAAAATTGTCTTTTTGGGTGGCTCAACCACCGAATGTTTATATATGCAAGAACAGGAACGTTTCCCTTATTTAGTGGGACGCCAATTAGAAAAATCGTTAGCGAAAAAAGTAAACACTTATAACGGTGGAGTTTCGGCGAATGAGTCGATGCATTCTCTCAATATTTTGATGAATAAAGTGTTACCGATGAAACCACAAATAGTGGTTTTTATGCACAACATTAACGACTTGGTTATTTTGCGATCTCAAGGCACTTATTGGTATGAGAATTCATTAAAAAGTCATGTACAAAGTAAAAAGACATTATTAACGCGTTATGAATTTCCAGAAAATCACCATGAAGCCACTGAATCTGATTTAATGGCAGAGTTTAGTAGAAATTTACGAACGTTTATTGCGATTTGCCGAATTCGAGATATTCAACCCATATTAATGACTCAAGCAAACCGAGTGGAAAATGATGCACTTTATCATCGTTTTAATGAGATCATTCGCGAGGTGGGCAAACAAGAACAAGTGAAGGTGATTGATTTAGCCACAGCAATCCCCAAAGAAACCGATTACCTTTACGATTCTTATCATTACACGGCGAAAGGCGCAGCATTAGCTGCTAATACTATCGCCGAACAATTACAAAAGGTTTTATCGTGATCTTCCTTTTGATACACGGCTCATGGCATGGCGCCTGGTGCTGGGAGAAGGTGAAGCCATTATTGGAACTTGCTGGGCACCAGGTATTAGCGCCTGATTTACCAGGACACGGAGAAGATAAGACACCGTTAGAGGGTATTACTTTACGGAGCTATGTAGATTGTATTGCGAACCGCTTAAAAACATTAGATGAACCCGCTATTTTAGTTGGCCACAGTATGGCAGGTATGGTGATCTCACAGGTAGCTGAATATTTTCCGGAAAAAATAAGGGCTTCAGTTTATATCGCAGGTTTTATGCCACAAAATGGTGAATCTTTATTGTCGCTGGCCCGCTTGCAAAAATTGAATAAAATCACGGCCAATATTCGTAGTGTGCCGCAAGAGAACGCGATTTATTTTCCTCTAGAAATGATGGAACATTTTGCTTACAACACCTGTCCAGAGGGCGTTTTTTCACGTCTTGAAGGAAGATTTTGTGTTGAGCCTTATCTGCCTTATGTCACGCCTGTATGTATTACCCGTGAACGTTATGGTCAAGTGCCACGGGTTTATATTTTGTGCGAGGAAGATAAAGCCGTTCTCTTATCTTCTCAGCAAAGAATGCTGAAGCATTCTCCCTGCAATGCCTTTACGTTAGCTTGCGATCATTCTCCTTTTTATTCTGATCCTGAAGGTTTAGTTGAATTGCTTCTGAAGCTCACCTAAGCTGACAAACCAGAATACTGCACTAAACTTCCTTTACAGACAGCCAATTCTATCTTATAAGTTAATTAGTTTACAAAGCTCTAGTTCAAGGACCGAACATGGCTATTGTGAGAAGTTGGCCGATGACGGCCGTGATTTTAACAGGATGTTTTGTCACGGCGCCTTTATCTTGTTTCGCTAAACATCAATCTTTACGCGAAAGAATACTTGATTTCAAAAGCATGCCTTTTGCACATTGGCATACTTCAGAGGCAGCCAAGTTAAGCCATCCGATCTTTCAATATTTATATGCAGAACCCTTCATTGAGCAACCGTTTAAAGATCCAGCGATTCTTTCATTACAAGCGTACAAAGAGCGGTTACGTGGATTTGTCGCCTATGAATTTTCGCAGGATTTTCGAGTTGGTTTAAACAGCTTTAAAGCTGGACCTCTCGAACAAGCGGATTGGGAAGTCCTATCATTACAGCCAGAGTTACAACCTCGATCACCGGATGTTGCAAAATCTCGCGGTTATGGCATTTCATTTACAGTTAAATTAGATTAGTGGAACTTCTTTCAGGGTTTAGGCTTGCTGGGAGGAGGGGCTTTCGGTTGAGGATCTTTCGGTTTATTCATAATTTCGAGAATACTGCGAGTTAAGGGATCGGTTGTAGGCTGATCATCGCTATTGTTTTGCTTGCTCATGTCCTTTTGCTGATTTCTTTTGGTTTGAAACCAGAAGGTTACATTTCCTACCCATGAGCTAATTCGGCTCATTTCCCCTCCGCATCGGTTAGCCTAAGTTAATAGTCTAACACCTGAGTTAGAAAAGTGTCCAAAAAAATATCGGTAATAAAAGGTGCAAATGCAGGAAAATAGGGATAGGGACGATTAGAAACTTAATTTTGCAGCTTGTTTACGATGTTGTTCTGCGGCTATCTGCTCTTGTGCTTCTAAACGCTTTGTTTGTTCGATAATTGCATGTAAACGTTTTTGATGGAGCAATTGATGGTTTTCAGCAGGAAGAGCGGCAAAATAATCGCTGTCGCAAAGCGGCTTACCGGGTGCACGACGATCTCGCATTAAAGGATCATTAGCGTCACGAATAGTTTCAAAAGCAGCAAAGCGATCTTCGGCGATGGTTAATCCCGTAAAATTTGAACTCGTTGTTACTTTATATGACATTAATAAAACCTAAGCTGATAATGGCAATCGATAATGCATGGATCCCATCATAAGAATATTTGTAAAAAAGGGTAGCGTTTATCGACTGAGGGGCGAATTTATCAGATGAATAGCACGAATGGTAGTGCAACAAAAAATTCTTTCCCATTTGTCCTCAGGCGTTGTTGTCTTCATTCACTCTCAGCAGTCATGTGCTAAATGCACACTCCTGCTGTTCGTGAACTTGACGCCTAGCCTGAGAACAAATGATTAAAGAATTTTAAAGTTAGCTTACGCCTATCTCGTAACAGTCATGTACCTTATGTACATTCCTGTTACTCGAAGGTTTGGCGCCTCGTCTAAAGCTAAACTAGCTCGAATATTTAATAGGTTACACGCCTACTGTTCGTGAACTTGACGCCTAGCCTGAGAAATAGTTTGGATTTTAACTGAACTTACTCTGGGGCACCGCATCCCTTCTCCCGTTTTACGGGAGAAGGTGGCCAAAGATCAGATGAGGGAGAAGAAACTAATTAATCTGTGTTGCAATGCCATCAACCATTTTAGCCCAAGAAAGATTGCGGACTATTTGGTTATTATTACCAAGATGTAAATTGCCGGTTGCGCCTGCATAGTTGCCTCGGCCTTGTAAAACACGAATTTGATTGGTGAGGTTATAAGCATCGTAACCCATTGCAAAAAGACGACCGTATTGATCAGAGTGTTCTTCGCCATCACGGTTTAATAATTGACGCAAGCTTGCGCCTTTATTAGCGTCTAATAACCAAGGCATATCACAGAACACCACACCATTAACATCGCGATCGCTTCTTGGATTTTGGCTACCACTATAGATGCTGGAAGTGGCTAACACAGGCACATCTTCTGCATAGTAAAAATCAAATAAAGGTTTTAATTGGCGCGCTTGCGCAGGGGGAGCTGCCATCACAATCACATCCACATCTTGGCGACGTGCTTTGAATTCTACTTTTTCCTTGAGCAAATTCTTGATGTCATTGGCGCGTTTTTGGCTCTCATCAATTCCTAATAATCGTCTTACGGCTGCTGCCTGATCTTGACTAGGATTGGCAAAGACACTACGAATAATCTTTCCGCCAAGTTGTTGCCAACGGGCATTAAATGCACCTGCCGTACGTTTTCCCCAAGCATTATCGGGTACCACAATGCTAGCGCTGCGATACCCTTTTTCCCAAGCACGTTCAGCAATTTGTTCTGCTTCGGTTTCTGGGGCAAGTGTATACATCACAAAATTAGCGGGTGCTTGATATAACTCAGGATGGTTATTTAAAGCGAGCACAGGGACTTGTAGTTGTCTTCCCATGCGGCCTATTCGTAACACATCTTCTTTAGAGAGTGGGCCCACGATGAAATCAGCACCTTCTTGAATCGCTGTTTCATAAACTCGTTGAACATCGCCACGAGTGGTATCATAAACCCGAATATTTGGTTTATGTTGCATTGGATTGGCATAGTAACCTGCGAGGAAACCTTCACGAATTGCAACTCCCGCTTCTGCATGTTGGCCAGTTAAGGGCAGCAAAATAGCAATTTGGCGTATTTCATGTGATAAACGCTCACGGGGTGCGTATTCTCTGCGGTTGGTTTCTCGTTGTTCAACAACGTCTTCTTTATCAGTATGCTTATTGAAGAAGCCAAATCCATAGGCATTGAAACAAGTTAGAAAACTTATAATTAATACCAGCAATGCGCGCTGAAGATGATTTGTTTTTCTCATAGTATTTAACATTTCCCCTAAGGACATTCCTGATGCAAAAGATGGGTAAACTTTACGTCGTTGCTACCCCAATTGGCAACCTTACTGATTTAAGTCAAAGAGCACAAGATGTATTAAGTCAAGTGACTTGGATTGCTGCGGAGGATACCCGTCATAGTTTAGGCTTATTACAACATTTAGGGATTGCAACGCCATTAGTATCCTATCACGAACATAATGAACGAGAGCGTTCTTTAGCCTTAATTGAGAAACTAATGTCCGGTGAGGATGGCGCCTTAATTAGTGATGCAGGCACACCGTTAATCAGCGATCCAGGCTATCATTTAGTGCAAAAGGCGCATGAAGCGGGTATTCAGGTGGTACCGATTCCTGGGGCATGTGCTGCCATTGCTGCCCTAAGTGCCTCCGGGTTAGCCAGTGCAAAATTTTTATTTGAAGGCTTTTTACCTGCAAAATCTGGGCGTCGCAAGCGTTTAGCACAATTAAAAGATTTTCCTGCCACCGTGATTTTTTATGAAGCGCCTCATCGTGTGTTAGAACTACTAGAAGAATGCTGTGATGAGATTGGCAGAGAGCGCTCTGCTTGCCTTGCAAAAGAAATCACCAAAAAATTTGAAACGATCTATTCAAGCTCATTAGAAAATATTTTAGCGCGCGTACGGCAAGGTGAGATCCCGTTAAAAGGGGAGTTTGTTCTAATGATTGCGCCCCCCGCAGAAAAACCCGAATCTTTATCGGAAGTTGCTGAGCAGATCCGAATCTTACAAATTCTTATGGCGGAACTTCCGATGAAACAAGCGGTACAATTGGCTGTAAAGCTCACAGGGCATCCAAAAAATGCTCTTTATGAGTTAGCACTTGAGATCCAGGGAAAAAAATAGCCGTGCAAGGTATCTGCTTATGTCACCCATTTATCCTTCGTTAGGGGAAAATAGGTGACAAAAAAAGATTAAATTCAATATGATGACACATAAATAAATCATTTAATGAGAAAATATGTGGCATATAAACACACAGAAATATCTAAGAGTATGGTTTAGCCAAGAATCTCATATTTTTTTAGATATTGAAAATCAATATCGTTTAGTTGGAATACGACAATTACATGAGGCAGCTGATTTTACATTCATTTATAGTTCAGTTTGTTTATCTAACAAAGCGAATCGCGAACTAACCTTCTTTTGTCAACAAAATAATATAAACTCCATTAATTTCGATACCGATATTCGTCAAATGCTGGAACATCGCTTTGATGTAAAACTCTACGAATATATTCAAAAAGAGTTGTCACTGTTTTGTCATGGTTCGAATAAAGATCTTTTTGCAGCAATGCAGTGTGTACCACTCATATTACCAGTCAGTGAAAAATTTGGTATTTTTTCAAATTTTCAAAGTAGCATCGATTTTAGGCATGTACCAAAAATAATGAAAGTATTGGCACCCATTTTATTGCCTCATGAAAATATATCAAAAATGGGGGTTATAACCGATCCAAACGTCAATAATAATCTGCTGATGATGGCTATTGATGAAGATAATCCTGATATTCTGTGTGTTGAAGCCACGAATACCATGCGACAACTTCAAGAACAATTGATCAATACCTATTCGCAAAATAATGATTTATCGATTTCATTATCTAAAATAGGGTTCTTGAGGCAGAAGCCGCAGGATAAGATAGAAATCGTTCATGAGATCACAAACGACCATCATCATTGCATCACGCACGCCATTAAAAGCAATTTAATCGATCACATCAATCTTCCCGACAATTTCCCGCTGATTTATCATGATGACATATGAGTATTAGGGGCGATAAAAAATTAGCTTGCTAATTTAAAGGAGAGTCCCTATCCTTGCTGGCTTGAGAGTTGGCTAGACAATCGCTGGATCGGCTTGCCGGTCTGGAGGAAAGTCCGGGCTCCATAGGGTAAAGTGCCAGGTAACGCCTGGGGGGTGAAAGCCCACGGAAAGTGCAACAGAAAGTAAACCGCCTGACATATTTTTATGTTCGGTAAGGGTGAAAGGGTGCGGTAAGAGCGCACCGCGTCGGTGGTAACATCGTACGGCACGGCAAACCCCACTCGGAGCAAGACCAAATAGGGATCCATGGGTGCGACCCGCACTGGATCCGGGTAGGTTGCTTGAGGTATGCGGTGACGCATATCCCAGAGGAATGGTTGTCCACGACAGAACCCGGCTTATCGGCTGACTCTCAATTTTCCCTCAAATATTTCTAGCTAATCCTTAGCGCTCTTGGCAAAATAGCCGCTTTGTTTTTCAATTTGTTTGAAATGTAACTATTACCATTTGGAAAATGTTAGTGTGTAGACTTTCCTTGACAGATGTTGCGTGGCACACCTATAGTGTGTTTAAGTGGATCATTGTGGGTAAAAGTGGGCTAGCTTGGAGTTCATGTCACCATGTTTAGGGGAGTTAGTGAACTATCACTTGATGATAAGGGGCGGATTGCTATCCCAGCTCGCTATCGAGATCTACTCCAAATAGAATCACAGGGTCAATGTGTTACCACGATTGATACTGAAGAATGTTGCCTTCTCATTTATCCCATACAAGCTTGGGAACAAATCGAAAAACAAATCGAAGCATTACCGAGTTTTGATAAAGCAGCAAGACGCGTGCAGCGGTTATTAATTGGGCATGCAACAGAATCACAAATTGATAGTCATGGTCGGCTTCTTGTCCCTCCTCCATTGCGTAGCTATGCCAGACTGCAAAAAGAGGTTGTTTTGATAGGACAGGGCCGAAAATTTGAATTATGGGATGCGAACGAGTGGAACGTTTCGCG
Organism: Candidatus Berkiella aquae; assembly: GCF_001431295.2. Taxonomy (NCBI): domain Bacteria; kingdom Pseudomonadati; phylum Pseudomonadota; class Gammaproteobacteria; order Candidatus Berkiellales; family Candidatus Berkiellaceae; genus Candidatus Berkiella; species Candidatus Berkiella aquae. Next base: position 1,087,095 of record NZ_LKAJ02000001.1, read on the forward strand.
AGACCGTTGGATACAAGGAGCAGACGACAAGCAAGCCTTGCCAAATAGTCTGTTAACAATATCATTATGACCGCAATCACACATTATCCCGTCATGCTAGACGAGGTCATTACCGCTTTACAAATTAAACCTGATGGGATTTATATCGATGGTACTTTTGGCCGAGGGGGCCATAGCCAAGTTATTTTATCGCAGCTGGGTCCAAAAGGTCGGTTGTTAGTACTCGATAAAGATCCTGATGCCATTGCGCATGCGAAAGAACATATCCAAGATGAACGTTTAGAGTGTCATCATGCGTGTTTTAGCGAACTATGGCGCATTGTAAAAGCGCAAAATCTTGTTGGCAAAATTGATGGTATTTTACTCGATTTAGGGGTTTCTTCACCGCAGCTTGATGTCGGTGAACGCGGTTTTAGCTTTATGCGCGATGGCCCACTTGATATGCGGATGGATCCAACGCGTGGTATTTCAGCCAGTGAATGGTTAAAACATGCAGCTGCTGAAGATATTACTAAAGTACTTTATGAATATGGTGAAGAGTCATTTGCTAAAAAAATCGCGCACAAGATTTGCACGACTCGCACCCAAACCCCTATTGAAACCACAAAACAATTAGCAAGTTTAGTGGCAGAGTGCGTGTTTGTTAAAAAACATCAAAAACATCCTGCTACCAAAACTTTTCAAGCAATCCGTATTTTTATTAATCAGGAAATGCAGGCGATTGATGAAGCATTAAATAATTGTCAGGAGCTACTTGCCTATCAAGGTAGATTAGCCGTTATTAGTTTTCATTCATTAGAAGATCGAAAAATTAAGCAGTTTTTTCGTCGAATATCCAAAGTTCAATTACCAAAGGGCATTGCAATTCCTGAAAAAGATTTGCAAGCACCTTTTAAGTGGGTCGTCAAAAGACAACGACCGCAAGAAGAGGAATTAGAACGTAATCAACGTGCCCGTAGTGCCACGTTACGAGTAGCCGAAAAAGCCTTAATGAGTTAATGCAGGGAAAGCAGCTCATGCAAAAAAATCGGGTAGAGTGGATAAAACAACTCTCAATAGCCGTTATCAGTACGCTGGTGTTTTCATCCGCAATCGGTGTTGTGTATTGCAAACATCAAAGTCGTCAATTGTTTACAAAGTTACAAAATTTACAACAAGACATAGAATCTTTGCAGGTTGAATGGAGTCAACTCCTGCTAGAACAAGGGACATGGGCAGCTGACGCTCGAGTTGAACATGTAGCGAGAGAACGTCTACAAATGCACTTACCTGAACCCAGGGAAGTCGTGGTGATCAAGGAATGAAACTGACAACAGGCCATGAATATCGCTTACGTCAATGGTCCTTAATGCTGCTTGGTTTAGCAGGGATAGGACTATTGCTTTGGCGTTTGGTCATGTTACAAATCATTGATAAACACTATTTGCAAAGCCAAGGAGATGCTCGCACGATTCGGACGGTTCCTTTGATGGCCAAGCGCGGGTTGATAACCGATCGTCGTGGTGAGCCTTTAGCGATTAGTACGCCTGTCAAATCGGTCTGGGTTGTTCCCACTAAAGCCAATGTCGAGCATCCTGATTGGGGTAAATTGGCTCACTTGTTAGAGATGAATCCTGCCCATATCACGCAAAAAATTGTGCAAAAAAAAGATAAACAGTTTGTCTATCTTAAGCGGCATATTTCTCCCATGTTAGGCAAAAAAATTGAAGCTTTAAATATTCCTGGTGTTCATTTACAAACAGAATACCAACGTTTTTATCCAACCGGTGAAGTTTCTGCGCATATTATTGGTACCACCGATGTTGATCATAACGGTGCACAAGGCTTAGAACTGGGTTTTAACGAACTGTTAGCTGGCGAAAGTGGACATTATCGGGTTTTAAAAGATGCGGTGGGTCAAAAAGTTGAAAGCGTTGCAGGTAAAAAACAAGTCATTAGCGGCCAGGATGTTGTGTTAAGTATTGATAACCGTATTCAATATTTAGCTTATCGTGAATTACTGGCAGCGGTAAAAAAGCACGATGCAATAGGCGGTTCTATCGTGGTTTTAGATGTTAAAACCGGTGAAGTTTTAGCGATGGCCAATCAGCCTTCTTTTAACCCTAATATGCATTATCAAACTGTCGATCATCGTTTTCGTAATCGTGCGGTGACCGATCAATTTGAACCTGGCTCTGTTTTGAAAAGTTTTAGTGTTGCTAATATTTTAGCAAGTGGCAAATATGATTCTTATACCGAAGTCGACACGAATCCGGGATGGATGAGAGTATCCGGTAAAGTCGTACGTGATGGTAAAAATTATGGGGTATTAGATTTAAGTCATGTGATTCAAAAATCAAGCAATGTGGGTATTGCTAAACTGACTTTAGAATTACCACCACAAACCCTTTATGAAACGCTGCGCAAGGTCGGTTTTGGCCAGCGTACTACCAGTGGATTTCCGGGGGAAAGCTCAGGGTATCTTTCTGCCAAAGTAACCCATAATCCTTTTGTCTTAGCCACCGTTTCTTTTGGCTATGGTATTTCAGTCACCCCTTTACAGCTGGCTCAAGCGTATGCGGTCTTAGCTGATGGGGGACGTAAACACCCCGTTTCGTTTGTCAAAATAGATCCAAGCCGAGTCAGCGAAGAGCAGGTATTTGAGCCACATATCGCTCAAGCTGTGAATAAAATGTTACAATCTTCCATTACCGAGGGGACAGGTTACCGCGCACGGGTGCCAGGCTACCATGTTGCTGGTAAGACCGGCACAGTAAGGAAGGTAAGTCAGCATGGTTACTCTGATGATAGTCATGTCGCTGTTTTTGCAGGGTTTGCGCCGGTTGAGGATCCTAAAGTAGCGATTGTCGTGATGGTCGATGATCCAAAGTCTGGGCGGTATTATGGTGGTGAAGTGGCAGCGCCGGTATTCGCCAATGTGATGTTTGGTGCACTGCGTATGTTGCAAATTCCACCACACAGTTATGTGCAAAGTTAATGATGGCAAACAAGATGAAATTAACAGAATTGTTACAAGGCTGGGTTAAGTGCGATGACGATAACATATTGATTGGTGGATTAACACTCAATACTCGACATTTAAAACCCGGTGATTTATTTATTGCTATCAAAGGTCTGCATTTTGATGGTCGTGCTTATTTATCAGAAGCAATATCTCAAGGCGCTAGTGCGATTTTATGCGAAGCGCAAGGGCTGGAGACCTTCTTACCTAAAACAGCATATTCTATTCCTATTATCCCCGTGACAAATTTAGAAAGTTTTCTTGGGAAATTAGCAAAACGTTTTTATGCTGACCCAAGTCAAGAACTTGATGTGATTGGTGTCACAGGTACCAATGGTAAAACCACCTCGACTTATGTGTTAGCGCAGGCTTTAACGCGTTTGCGCAAACCCTGTGCTGTGATGGGGACATTGGGATATGGTTTTATTCCTGAACTCACCGATTGTGCCTTGACGACACCGGATGCTATTTCTTTACAAAAATATTTATACGAACTGAAAAACAAAAGTGCTAAAGCAGTGGCGATGGAGGTTTCCTCGCATGGGCTGATGCAAAACCGCGTCAATTCTTTAGAAATTAAAAGTGCTTTATTTACCAACTTAACGCAAGATCACCTAGATTATCATGGCACCATGGAAGCTTATGGGAAAGCCAAACAAAAACTATTTCAATTTCCCAGTTTGACTCGAGCAGTTATCAATGCCGATTCGCCTTATGCGGATAAAATGCTACGGGCGATTTCGCGTCAAATTCCCGTTGCAAGCTATACCTTGCAAAACACAATGAATGCTATTGCTTTTAAAAATACATTAACCATTTGTGTGAAGTCATTAACACAAAATCATAAAGGCATTATTGCAAAACTAGATACGCCTTGGGGCGAGGGCGTATTGCGTTCCTCGTTGCTTGGAGAATTCAATCTGAGTAATTTATTAGGTGTCTTGGCTGAGCTTTGCTTGCAAGGATTCACATTAGAAGAATCTTTACATGCGCTTAGCTTTGCCATGTGTCCACCAGGGCGCATGCAACGCATTGGTGGTATTCGTACACCGCAAATCATTATTGATTATGCTCATACGCCTGATGCGTTAGAAAAAGCACTCAAAGCGGCAAGAGATCATTGTGAACGTCGCTTGTGGTGTGTTTTTGGTTGTGGTGGCGATAGAGATAAAGATAAACGAGCAAAAATGGGCCATATTGCGGCTCAATATGCTGATCGTGTGGTGGTGACCAGTGATAATCCCCGAACGGAAGAACCGTTTGCGATTATCGATGATATTTGGCAAGGGTTAACGACACAGCAGCGTGAAAATGCAGTTCAAGAAATCGATCGTAAGAGTGCCATCGAGTATGCGATTAAACACGCGTTAGCGATCGATACGATTTTAATTGCTGGCAAAGGGCATGAAAATTATCAGATTATTGGTCATGAAACGATCCCCTTTAGTGATGCAAAATGTGCCAGCGAAATTTTAGGAGAAGAAAATACATGAAGTTATCCGTCATAGCTAAGGCATTATCTGCGAAGCACTATGGGCCGGACATGGATATGCCGAACATCGCTATTGATAGCCGTAAAATAACTGGCGGTGAATTGTTTATAGCACTTCACGGCGAAAATTTTGATGGACATGATTTTATTGAGAGTGCGTTAAAACAAGGCGCAAAAGCAGTTATTGCTGCCAAAGAACCGCAAACAGCGTTAGAAAAAAGCGTTACCTTTTTGGTTGTAAAAGATACCACGCAAGCTTTGGGTGCCTTAGGTGCGTTTTGGCGAGATCGTTTTGCGCTTGCAACGGTTGGAATAACAGGCAGCTGCGGTAAAACAACCGTTAAGGGCATGATGGAGTCAATCTGCCAACAGCAGGGAAAAACCTTAGCAACCAAAGGCAATTTTAATAACCACATTGGCTTACCCTTAACATTATTGCGTTTAGATGAAACCTATCAATATGCCGTGATTGAAATGGGAGCAAGCGGGGCCGGTGAAATTCAATATCTTGGGAAAATAGCAAAACCAAATGTGACATTGATCACCAATGTTATGCCGGCCCATTTGTTAGGTTTTGGTTCCTTAGAAGGCGTTGCCAAAGCCAAAGGTGAAATCTATGAAATTTTACCTGAAGAGGGTGTTGCCGTTTTAAATGTTGATGAGAAATTTAGTGATCAATGGCGCAAGCTTATTCGCGACCGAAAAGTGATTACGTTTGGATTAAAGAACCCTGCAGATGTTTTTGCTAAAAATATTGAATTGCTTCCTTTTGAAGTGAGATTTGATTTATATCTTGGCAATGCGCACCAAACCGTAACGATTGGTATTCCAGGCCAACATACGGTAATGAATGCCCTAGCGTGTGCAGCAGCAGGATTGGCACTGGGGATTTCCTTATCCAATATCGTAAAAGGCCTTGAAACCTTTCAAGGCGTTCCTGGTCGTTTAAGACGTCTCAAAGGCATGAATGGCGCTTGGATTATCGACGACAGCTACAATGCGAATCCCGGTTCGATGCATGCTGCTTTAGACGTGTTAGCAGGTTGCCAAGGGAAAAAATTATTCGTCATGGGAGATATGGCGGAATTAGGAGATGATGCGCAGCGTTATCATGAACAAATTGGCGAGAGTGCTAAGCAAAAAGGCATTGAGTCATTATTTGCGGTTGGTAAATTAAGTCAGCATGCTGTTAAGGCTTTTGGCAAAGGTGCAAAAAGCTATTCTGACAAAAATGTATTAGTCGATGAGTTAAAAAGACAATTAACAGATCAAACAATTGTTTTAGTAAAGGGATCACGCAGTTCGGGAATGGAAGTCGTCACCCATGCTTTGGCCTACCATGAGGATTAACGATGTTACTTTGGTTGACACACTATTTATCACAATATTATCGCATATTTCATGTTTTTGATTACTTGACATTGCGCACCATATTATCAGCCTTAACTGCGTTAGGGTTTTCTTTATGGTTTGGTCCTCACATGATTAACTGGTTACGCCAGCATCAAATGGGGCAACAGGTTCGCACGGAAGGTCCGCAATCCCACTATAGTAAAGCAGGCACCCCAACAATGGGTGGGGCTATGATTTTAATTGCTATCAGTGTCGCTTGCCTTTTATGGGGTGATTTAACCAATCGCTATTTCTGGGTCGTTCTTCTGGTAACGCTCAGTTTTGGTTTAATCGGGTGGGTTGATGATTATCGCAAAGTCATTCGTAAAAATACCAAAGGTTTGCCAGGTCGCTGGAAGTACTTTTATCAATCCCTGGTGGGGTTAGTTGCGGTTGGCTATCTTTATGCCACAGCCGTCACACCGGCAGAAACACAGCTGGCATTACCCTTTTTTAAAAATGCATTAATTCCGTTAGGGTTGTTTTATGTCGTGTTTTCTTATTTTGTCATTGTTGGTGCAAGTAATGCGGTCAATTTGACCGATGGTTTAGATGGTTTGGCTATTTTACCCACTGTTTTGGTTGGCGGTGCCTTAGGTATATTTGCCTACTTAGCAGGACATGCAGAATTTGCTAATTATCTTGCTATCCCTCATGTGAATGGCGTTGGTGAGCTATGCGTTTTTTGTGCGGCTTTAATGGGAGCTGGTTTAGGCTTTTTATGGTTTAATGCCTATCCGGCACAAGTCTTTATGGGCGATGTGGGTTCTTTAGCACTTGGCGCTGCTTTAGGAATTATTGCGGTCGTGGTGCGTCAAGAAGTTGCCTTGTTTATTATGGGAGGCGTTTTTGTTATGGAAACGGTATCTGTTATTTTACAAGTCGCTTCTTTTAAATTAACAGGCCAACGTATTTTCCGCATGGCGCCCATTCACCATCACTTTGAGTTAAAAGGATGGCCTGAACCGAAGGTTATCGTTCGTTTTTGGATCATGACCGTTGTTTTAGTATTAATTGGCTTATCAACCTTGAAATTACGTTAATGAAAAAGACAGAACAACATATTGTCATTGGTCTTGGTATCACAGGACTTTCCTGCGCGCGCTTTTTAAGCCGCCATCAGCTTCCTTTTGTGGTGATGGATTCAAGAGAGAATCCGCCGAATTTGGAAATGTTTCGTCAAACTTATCCTGATGTTGCCGTTTATACCGGCAAATCATGGCCGCAAACATTATTGAATGAAGCCAAATGCTTAGTGGTTAGCCCAGGGGTTGCTGTGACAACGCCTGCTATTGCAACCGCAAAAGCACATGGGGTTGATATCATTGGCGATATTGAACTCTTTGCACGCCATAACCAAGCACCGATTATTGCGATTACCGGTGCAAATGGCAAAAGTACGGTAACGACATTAGTCGGTGAAATGGCCAAAGCAGCAGGCAGGAAAGTCGCTGTGGTGGGTAATATTGGTACACCCGTATTAGATGTGTTATCGCAGGAAAATGATTATGATCTTGTTGTCATGGAACTTTCTAGTTTTCAATTAGAAACAACGTATTCCTTACGACCCATTGCGGCAACCGTATTGAATATTACGCCAGATCATTTAGACCGATATGCAAGCTTTGCAGATTATGCGGCAGCAAAACATCGAATCTATCATGAAGCACAACACGCCATTATCAATCAGCAAGATCTTTTATCAATGAGTCCTACTTTAGGAGCTGACGTAAAACGTCATTATTTTACGTTAAGTGTGCCTTCTAAAGAGGAATGGGGGCTATGCTGGCAAGAAGGAACGTGTTGGTTAGCGCAAGGTGAAACCTTATTGTTGCCTACTTCCAAAATGAAAATGTTTGGACAACATAATTTTGCCAATGCATTAAGCGCTTTGGCTTTGGGCAGTGCTGCGGGTTTGCCAATGGATAGCATGTTGCAAACATTACAAACTTTTTCAGGTTTGGCACATCGTTGTCAATCCGTTGCCTGTGTCAATGAGATACAATGGGTCAATGATTCCAAAGGAACGAATATTGGTGCTTGCCAAGCTGCGTTAGAAGGGATTGGAAAGCAGTTAACAGGTAAGATTGTGTTGTTACTCGGAGGCGATGGGAAGGGAGCGGATTTTAATGATTTGGCCCCCATGGTTACCCAGTTTTGTCGACAGATTATTGTGATGGGCAAAGATACCCCACTGATTCAACAAGCTTTAGCAGCGAAAGTTGAAACACACGTTGCGCATGATATGCAAGAGGCTGTTCAAATAGCGTCAATGACTGCTAGGGCAGGTGATGTTGTCTTATTATCACCCGCTTGCTCGAGCCTCGATCAATATCGTGATTTTGCGCATAGAGGCGAAACTTTTGTAGAGGCCGTGAAAAGGATTTTGCACCTTGATACGAACACCCACTAAAACCATTCTCAATAAACATGATCCCTTATTTTTAGGAACGGTTGTCGCGTTGCTGGCATTAGGAATCATTATGGTGACATCATCTTCCATTGTGGTTGCTGAACGTCGTTTAGGTTTTCCATTTTACTATACCGTTCACCAAGGATTTTGTATGCTGATTGGCATTGCAGGTGCTGCGGTTGTCGCTTGCATGCCGACTAAATTATGGTTTCGTCTTTCGGGCCTTGTGATGGTAGTGGCATTAATCACGCTGGTTTTAGTCTTAATTCCAGGAATTGGACGCGTGGTCAATGGGAGTGCCCGTTGGATTAATTTGGGCTTTACGGCTATCCAAGTCTCTGAATTTTGTAAATTAGCCGTTGTACTTTACATGGCAAGTTATGTCGTACGTCATAATCAAGATCTCAAAAGTAAAGTATCCGGTTTTATTCGCCCCATGATGTTGCTTTCGTTAGTGGGAGCATTATTGGTATTAGAGCCTGATTTCGGGGCGACGGTAGTGATTCTCTCGACCGCCTTAGCAATGCTTTTTTTAGCGGGTGTGCCGCTTTGGCAATTTATGGTATTACTGATCATGGTGGCATTAACCTTGGGGGTTGTTGCTGTATCTGCGCCTTATCGATTACAACGGTTAACCTCCTTTTTAGATCCTTGGGCAGTACAATTTGATAGCGGTTACCAGCTAACACAAGCATTAATTGCCTTTGGTCGAGGTGAATGGTTTGGGGTTGGTTTAGGAAGTAGTATCCAAAAATTATTTTATCTACCTGAATCACATACCGACTTTATTTTCGCCGTTTTGGCAGAAGAACTCGGCTTAGTAGGGGCGCTTGGTACGATTGGTTTGTATATCCTATTTGTTTGGCGTGGTATGATAATTGGTTTGAATGCTGAAAAACGCGGCGATCGCTTTGCTGCATTTGTGAGCTACGGTATTAGCCTTTGGGTTGGTCTGCAAACTTTAATTAATATTGGTGTCAATACTGGCGTATTACCGACCAAAGGTTTAACGCTTCCCTTTTTAAGTTATGGTGGATCGAGCGTGCTCATTATTTGCATTGCGGTTGGGTTAGTCGTGCGGGTTGATTATGAAAATCGTTTAGCCGCTAGCCGGGAGACTACCATTGGGCGCTATAGAAAATAAGATGAAAGTAATGATCCTCGCGGGCGGAACCGGAGGACATGTGATGCCTGCTTTAGCGGTTGCAAGGCATCTTCGCCAACAAGGACATCAAGTACATTGGCTTGGAACCCGAGCTGGGATTGAAGCAAGGCTTGTTCCGCAAGAAGATCTTCCTATCTCCTTTATTGATATCCAAGGCATTCGTGGCAAGAAAATAATCACGTTGTTGCAAGCTCCTTTTCGAATATGTAAAGCGATTGTGCAATCTTATCGTGTGTTAGCATCCGTAAAGCCAGATGCGGTATTGTGCATGGGAGGGTATGTTTCAGGGCCTGGTGCCATTGCGGCCTGGCTTAGACGTTGCCCTATTGTGTTGCATGAACAAAATGCCATTGCAGGGTGGACCAATCGGGTCTTAGCCAATTTTGCTAAACGTATTATGGTTGCCTTCCCCAATGCTTTTAAAAAGCATCTCGATAAAATTATCGAAACGGGTAATCCGGTTAGACAAGATATTCTCAATATTTTACCACCTAAAGAGCGATTAAAATTACGACAAACGCCTGTGCGCGTGCTCGTATTAGGCGGCTCACAAGGCGCCACTAAATTGAATGAAGTGCTGCCGCAGGCTTTTGCTTTATTACCACAAGATCAATGCCCGCAGATTTGGCATCAGACAGGAAAAAATAATTTAGCAACGACGCAAAAAGCCTATACCGATTGTCAAGTGATAGCGCAAGTTTCTGATTTTATTCAAGACATGCAAGAAGCTTATGCTTGGGCCGATATTGTGATTTGTCGAGCAGGTGCGTTGACGATCGCAGAAATATCCGCCGTAGGGCTTCCCAGTATTTTAATTCCATTTCCTTTTGCGGTTGATGATCATCAGACTCACAATGCGAAATATTTAAGTGATCACGGTGCTGCTTTTTTGCTGGCGCAATCGGAATTAACACCCAATAAATTACATGAATTATTGTTAGATCTTATTATCAATCCAGATAAACGCCTTGGCATGGCCATGGCAAGTCATGCGTTAGCCAAACCATTGGCAACGACTATTGTAGCAGAACAATGTTTAGAGGTTAGTTGTGAACCATAAGAATAATCCTTTTAGCATACCCGAGATGCGGCGCATTAAAACGATTCATTTTGTTGGAATTGGTGGCGTTGGCATGAGTGGTATTGCCGAGGTGCTACTGAACCAAGATTATCGTATTACAGGTTCTGATCCGGCACGCAATCAAGTTACTACTCGCTTAGAAAAATTAGGTGCGCATGTTTTTCATACCCATGCAGCAGAAAATGTGAGCGGTGCGGATGTTGTGGTGGTTTCAAGCGCTATCCAAGAAAACAACCCTGAAATCATTAAAGCTCGAGAATTACGTATACCGATTGTTGCGCGAGCTGCAATGTTGGCTGAGTTAATGCGTTTTCGTTATGGTATTGCCGTAGCTGGAACGCATGGTAAGACCACCACGACCAGCCTTATTTCAAGCATCTTAGCGCAAGGTGGGCTTGATCCCACTTTCGTTATAGGTGGCAAATTAAATAGCGCTGATACCAATGCTCGTTTAGGGGCTAGTCGTTATTTAGTGGCAGAGGCAGATGAAAGCGATGCTTCTTTTTTACATTTGCATCCGATGGTAGCGATTGTTACTAATATTGATACCGATCATTTAGGTACTTATGATAATGATTTCTCAAAATTGAAAGAAACATTTATTCAATTTTTACATAATTTGCCTTTTTATGGATATGCTGCGGTCTGTATTGATTGTCCTATTACACAATCTATTTTGCCACAGGTTGCAAGACCTTTGTTAACGTATGGTTTTCATGAAAAAGCCGATTATCGTGCGACAGATTATGTGCAAAAAGGCACACAATGTTATTTTAAAGTGCATCGTCCTAATCGTCCTACTTTAGATATTCAATTAAATCTACCCGGTAAGCACAATGTTTTAAATGCGTTAGCGGCGATTGCGGTTGCCACAGAAGAAGGCGTTAATGACAGTGCGATTTGCCAATCATTAACCGAGTTTGCTGGAATTGGCCGACGGTTTCATATTCATGGAGAATATTTATCACCTAAAGGTCATGCGTTAGTCATTGAAGATTATGGTCATCATCCACAAGAAGTTCGTGTAACCATTGAAGCAGCGCGTGCTGCTTGGCCTGATAAGCGTTTAGTGATGGCTTTCCAACCCCATCGTTATACCCGTACGAGTATGTTATTTGAAGATTTTACGGATGTATTGTCGGGCGTTGATGTCTTAGTATTATTAGAAGTGTATGCGGCTGGCGAAGAGCCTATTGCGGGTGCTGATAGTCGCACCTTATGTCGTTCTATCAGACAGCGCGGTAGCGTGGATCCTATTTTTGTACAATCGGTTCAACAATTAAGAGAAGTATTAGATAACGTCTTAATGGCAGATGATATCTTGTTCTTGCAAGGGGCTGGCAATATTGGTTCTGCTGCTGTGGAATTAGTTGGTACACAACAGTTAAGGCTGACGAAGGTGGCTGAGTCCAACATTCTCAATATGACTCCTAAAGCGGAATAAGGCACATGGTGAGCACTGCTTCTTTATTTCCTGATGAAGTCTTTAACGAATCTTTAGCCCCTTGGACGAGTTGGCATGTTGGGGGCATGGCAGAGCGCTTTTATAGTCCAACGAGCATTGAGTTGTTATCTAAATACCTAAGTTCTTTACCAGAAAATATGCCGGTCACTTGGTTGGGATTAGGTAGCAATGTTTTAATCCGTGATGCTGGTATTAAAGGCGCTGTGATTGGCACACGAAAGATGCAAGATCTTTATCAGCGGGAAGATGGCGCTATTGTCGCGCATGCAGGCGTGACATGTGCAAAATTAGCACGTTTTTGCAGTCGTTTAAGTTTTGCAGATGCAGCATTTTTTGCAGGGATCCCAGGAACCGTGGGTGGCGCGTTAGCCATGAATGCGGGAGCCTTTGGGGGAGAAACGTGGGAATGGGTTGAATCGGTTACCGTCATGAATCGCCAAGGCGATTGTCAGGTATTAACACCGAAGGATTACCATATTGGTTATCGAGAAGTGAAAGCGAATGCTCAAGCTAGCATGGGGACGATGTTTGTTGAGGGCGTCTTTCGTTTTAAATCATGTGAAAATGTTGATGGAATGAAACATATTCGTGAGTTACTTCGCAAACGTTCGCAGTCGCAGCCTATTGGCACATTGAACTGTGGTTCTGTTTATCGTAACCCACCTGGTGAATTTGCAGCTAGACTCATAGAAGGCTGCCAATTGAAAGGATATCGTGTGGGGGATGCAATGGTATCACCCAAACATGCCAATTTTATTATTAATTGTGACAAAGCACGAGCCCAAGATATCGAAATGTTGATGGCAACCATTGAATCAACGGTAGAAGAGAAGTTTGGTATTCGTTTGCAAGCAGAAGTAAAAATTCTGGGTGAAGCACCAAAGGATGCTGAATAAACATGGCTAATTTAGTTCATCATTATGAAACCTTTACAGAAAAATCATTAATACGCTCTGAAACTCGTTTAATCACCATGAGTGAATTTGGCAAGGTTGCTGTGATTTTTGGAGGGCGCTCTTCTGAACGAGAGATCTCCTTACAGAGTGGTGCGAACATCTTGTCTTCATTGATACGAAGTGGCGTCGACGCGCATGGCCTTGATGTTGATGAACAGTTGGCATCAAAGCTGATTGAAGGAAAATTTGAACGGGCTTTTGTTGCTTTGCATGGTAGAGAAGGCGAAGATGGGGTTATTCAAGGTTTGCTGCAAATGTTGGGCATTCCTTTTACCGGTAGTGGCGTTGCGGCCTCTGCTTTAGCCATGGATAAAGCGCGTGCTAAACTTGTGATGCATGGTTTACACATTCCAACGCCAGGCTTTGGTGTCGCTAAAACGCTAGAACAAGCACAGGAGATTGCACAGAAAATTGGTTATGCTGTGTGTATTAAACCAGTCTCGGAAGGTTCTAGTATTGGCATTACCCGCGTCAATCAACCCAGCGATTTAATCGAGGCTTTTACGAAAGCACACCGATACGGTGATGTCATTGTTGAAAAATGGATTGAAGGAAAAAATGTAACGGTTGCTATTGTTGGTGATACCGTTTTACCCTCTATCGAGATCCGCACGCCAGGAGCGTTTTACGATTTTTCAGCAAAATATGAATCGGAAGAAACCCAATATATTTGTCCGGCCCCTTTGTCGATGGCCAAAGAACGCGCTTTGCGCGAGCTCGCTTATCGAGCTTTTTGTGCCCTAGGATGCCAAGGATGGGGGCGTGTTGATTTTATGCAAGATGCGCAAGGGAAGTTTTGGGTGTTAGAAGTCAATACGATTCCAGGGATGACATCGCATAGTTTGGTTCCAATGGCAGCAAAGGCAGCGGCAATGGATTTTGATAAGCTAGTGTTAAGGATTTTGGAAACAACGCTAGTTGCTACACAAGCAAAGAAGTTGGTTGGTCTTGAAACTTAAATGGTGTCGATGATTTATGGAGAAAACCTCTCGACAAAAAATTAGGCACGCCATTGAAAAGCGGCAAAAACAACCTAACCCGATCTGGAAACGACTTGGAATGGGTCTGGGCAGCTTGTCTTTATTTTTTGTATTGGGTTATGCAACCTTGTGGTTTTTAGATCCCATTCATTTTCCGCTGACTTCCGTGAAATTACTGGGCGAAAGAAATCATCTGACGCAAACAGAGCTGTATCAAATCATTATTCCTGAAATGAAATCAGGCTTTTTTCGTTTTAAAGTGTCTAAAATCCGAAGCAAGCTATTGGCACTACCTTGGATAAAGCAGGTTGATGTTAGAAAAGTTTGGCCAAATCAGTTAGTTATACACTTTGAAGAGCATACCCCTGCTGCGTATTGGGGCAACCAGGGGCTTGTAAGCGAGCAAGGGGTTTTATTTACACCTCAATATGCCGTAACCATCCCCGATTTACCGCTTCTTGAGGGGCCTGATGGACGTTCCAATACCGTTTGGCAACAATATCTTGAAATGAAAAAAATGTTGGCTCCTTTACAACTTCATATAACGCAGATCACGCTTGCTCCACGTGGTGCATGGCAATTGCGTTTATCTAACGGTACCACCATCGTTTTGGGTACCCATGATATTTTGCCTAGACTCAATCGATTTATTCGCGTTTATGATCAGCATCTTTGTCAGAAGCAAGCGCAATTGGCTTATGTTGATTTGCGATATACCAGTGGAATGGCGGTTGGTTGGAAATAAGGGCGTCTAACCAAAATTTTATTAAAATGATACCAAAAGAATAAATTTTGTGTTTATTTCGTACTTATTGCTGAATAAACATGGGGTTTATTCATATTTTGGTTTATGCTAATGACAATAGTTCGCACTGCCGGGAAAAATGGATTCTTAATAATGGGAGACATGAGTTAAATGTCTAATAGAAGACCGGACAAAAATTTAATTGTTGCACTGGATATTGGTACCTCCAAAGTTGTTGCCATTGTGGGTGACATTAATGCTGAGGGAAATATTGAAGTGATTGGGATTGGCTCCCATCCTTCTTTAGGATTAAAAAAGGGCGTGGTTGTTAATATTGAATCCACGGTTCAATCGATTCAACGTGCTATTGAAGAAGCAGAATTGATGGCAGGTTGCCAGATTCATTCTGTTTTTACGGGTATTGCGGGTAGCCATATTAGAAGCTTAAATTCACACGGTATCGTAGCGATCCGTGAGCATGAAGTGACCCAAGCAGATGTTGATCGTGTGATTGATGCTGCAAAGGCAGTTGCTATTCCTGCCGATCAAAAAATCCTACATATTTTGCCACAGCAATTTATTATCGATGCACAAGATGGCATAAAAGAACCGATTGGTATGTCAGGTGTTAGACTTGAATCTAAAGTGCATATGGTGACCGGTAGTGTTAGCGCAGCGCAAAATATCATCAAATGCATCCGCCGCTGTGGTCTTGAAGTTGACGATATTATTTTAGAGCAACTTGCTTCCAGTTATGCCGTCCTATCAGAAGATGAAAAAGAATTAGGTGTTTGCTTGGTGGATATTGGTGGTGGTACAACGGATATCGCTGTTTTCACTCATGGTTCAATTCGCCATACCGCCGTGATTCCTATTGCTGGCGATCAAATTACCAACGATATCGCCGTTGCATTACGTACCCCAACACAAAATGCTGAAGTCATTAAGTTAAAACATGCTTGTGCACTAAGAAAACTAACCAATAATGATGAAATGGTTGATGTTCCTGGCGGCACTGATCGCCCAGCGCGCCAACTTTCACGTGCGACGCTTGCTGAAGTTGTTGAGCCGCGTTATGAAGAGTTATTTACCTTAGTTCAAGCAGAGCTACAAAGACACGGCTTAGAAGAAATGATAGGCTCAGGTATTGTCGTCACCGGTGGCAGCGCACAAATGCCAGGTGTTGTAGAATTAGCAGAAGATATTTTCCGTATGCCAGTTCGTCTGGGGTTACCAAGACATGTTACTGGCTTAGTTGATGTTCAACGCAGCCCGATTTACTCTACAGGAATTGGCTTACTTCTATATGGTCGACAACAACAGCTAGAGCGTCATTTAGATGTAACTAGCCAACGTTTGTCAGGTATATGGGGTAAAGTTAAACGTTGGTTTCAGGGGAATTTCTAGTTCAACGTCATGATTAATATAATGTACCGAATGCCAGTAAAGGAGAGAAGATGAGTCAAATGTTTGAACTGCTGGATAGTTATCCTCAAACCGCCGTTATTAAAGTCATTGGTGTGGGCGGTGGCGGTGGCAATGCCATTGAACACATGGTAAGCGCTGATATAGAAGGCGTTGAATTTATTTGTGCAAATACCGATGCTCAAGCTTTGCGTAATGCTTCTGCACGAACGGTATTGCAATTAGGCGGCGATGTAACCAAAGGATTAGGCGCTGGCGCCAATCCAGAGATTGGGCGTCAAGCTGCTTTAGAAGACCTTGATCGCATTCGCGAAGTATTACAAGGTGCTGACATGGTATTCATCACCGCTGGTATGGGTGGCGGTACGGGTTCTGGTGGCGCGCCTGTTGTTGCTGAAATTGCAAAAGAATTAGGTATTTTAACGGTTGCGGTGGTAACAAGACCATTTCCCTTTGAAGGTCGCAAACGTATGTTGATTGCCGATGAAGCCATTCGGTCTTTAAGCCAACATGTCGATTCTTTAATTACCATTCCTAATGAAAAATTATTATCTGTATTAGGTAAGGGCGTCACTTTATTAGATGCCTTCCGCGCAGCCAATAACGTATTACTTGGCGCTGTACAAGGTATTGCTGAACTGATTACTCGTCCTGGTTTGATCAACGTTGACTTTGCTGACGTACGCACAGTGATGTCTGAAATGGGCATTGCAATGATGGGTACAGGGACTGCTCGCGGTGAAAATCGTGCACGCGTTGCAGCGGATGCTGCCATTTCAAGTCCATTATTAGACGATATCGATCTAGCGGGCGCGAAAGGGGTATTAGTTAACGTAACTGCAGGCATGGATCTTTCCATTTCAGAGTTTGAAGAAGTGGGCGATGCGATTAAGAACTTTACTTCAGACAACGCAACCGTGATTGTCGGTACTGTTATCGATCCGCAAATGACAGATGAATTGCGCGTTACCTTAGTCGCAACAGGTCTTGGAAGTAATAAAGCTGGCTCAGCATGGGCTGAAGAGCAAGAATCACGCGAAAGCTTCCGTCAAATGCGTCAAGGTGCCATAAAGAAGACACATGCACCTGTGACAGGTTCAGCGCGAACAAAAGAAACTGCTTCTGAAGAGCTAGATTATCTTGATATCCCAGCTTTTTTACGCCGTCAAGCTGACTAGAAGCAGATTAGATGTATAATGATGCCCAATAAATCATTGTATAGCTCAATTGAAGGAAAGCAGGTGGCATGTTAAAGCAACGAACTTTAAAGAATGTGATACGGGCGACAGGTGTGGGAGTCCATACTGGTGAAAAGGTTTTCCTCACCTTGCGCCCGGCGCCTGCGAATACTGGCATCGTATTTGTACGCGTAGACTGTGAACCTCCTGTTGAGATTCCAGCTAAGCCTGAATATGTTGGTGACACTTCATTCTGCACCACTTTAGTGAAAGATGGTGTCAGAATAGGGACTGTTGAGCATCTACTGTCTGCTATGGCTGGCCTGGGTATTGATAATGCCATTATCGAATTAAGTGCGCCTGAAGTGCCTATTATGGATGGTAGCTCAGGACCGTTTGTCTTTTTGATTCAGTCTGCTGGCATAAAAGAGCAGGATGCTCCTAAGCGCATGATGAAAATTAAGAAGGCCGTTGAAGTACGAGATGGCGATAAAATGGCTCGAATTGAACCATTTGATGGGTTCAAGATTTCCTTTACGATTAATTTTGATCATCCTGTATTCCGTAATAGTAATCAAAAATCGACGTTTGATTTCACTCCAATGGCTTATATCAAACAAGTAAGTCGCGCTAGAACCTTTGGATTCTTGTCAGATTTTGAATGGTTACGCGCTAAAAATTTAGCGTCGGGTGCTAGTTTAGATAATGCGATCGTTTTAGACGAATACCGCGTTCTTAACGAAGATGGTTTACGCTATGACGATGAATTTGTTCGCCATAAAGTGCTAGATGCCATCGGCGATTTATATTTATTAGGCTATGGCTTGATCGGGGCTTTCCATGGCGTAAAGTCAGGTCATACCTTAAACAATAAATTAATTCGTGCTTTATTAGCTGAAGAAAATGCTTATGAGATCGTTAACTTCGAAGATAAGAAACAAGCACCGGTTGTTTATGCGGCGCCTGATTTATTAGGCGAGCCTATAACAGCGTGATTAAGATAAAAAAGCCGACGTAAGTCGGCTTTTTTTTATTTTTGAGAAAATCTCCTTGGTGCTTATCACGCTGTAGCTTTTAACCGGAGGTGGATAGCGGAGGCGCACTACCCGAGGGAATTGAGGCGGGTGAGGGGATAAAGCGTATTAAGTGTGTCGCGCTAATCTTTCCAAACTTGCCGCTAATTTATCTTCGGGATTTTGTTCTCTTAGTGCCTTTGCCAGATTTTCGAATCTTTCCGCATTTTCCGCTGAGAGCTTAGGCATGGGCATTGGAGCAGCAGGTTGGGTGTCTACTTTCATGGGCACCACAAAGGTTTCAATTTTTATCTGAATAGAGCATAATCCTGCCCACTCATTTATGCTGCGCAACTTACTTATAAGATTGGGGACATAATAACGCAAGCGAGTGGCAAAAGCCGCGCTTTGTGCTAAGAGTGTTAAAATACCTTTATCATAGTAACCGACTCTGCAATGTGATATTAGTTCAGCATCAAGCACTTGAACGAGCGTTTTGTTCAAATCAGCCACAGCTTGAGCTTGCTCAATGAGTTTGCCGAGGGAAGATCCCTGGCCAGAGAGTAGATTGCTAACTAGATAACTCGATGAGGTCATGGATGAAGCATCATGTTGAAACACCTACCCCCTATTCTATTCGTTTAGAGGGTGGTTTCCAAATTAGTTACCAATTAGGCTTGTTATTGCTCTTAAGCGTGATAATTATTGCCTTAAGTGCCTTGTGGGGTGGCTATCAATTAGCCCTTGCAAAAATGGCAAAGCAACCAACGTCGATGGTGACAGAATCGCCTCCCCACAAAATAGACGAATTAACAGAGCAACATCTGCAAGTCTTAACTCAACACATTGGTCGCATCGAAGCCAATTTGATGCGTATTAATGCATTGGGAGAGCGTTTAGTCCTTTCAGCTCATCTTGACCCTCAGGAATTTGATTTTAGCCATGATGTTCCCGTAGGGGGGAGCTTTATGCAGGAAAACACGCATGAAGAATTACTGGCCACTATTCATCAATTAAACGCTATGTTGGATAAGCGTTATGCACAATTAATGACGTTGCATCAGACCTTACAAATGCATTGGGGGCAGCGTGAATTGTCATTTACAGGAATTGGCAAAGCGGTCACTAATGGCTGGATATCCTCATTCTTTGGTCCCCGCTATGATCCTTTTACAGGTCGCAAAGCATGGCATTCTGGCGTAGATATCGCTGGGAAAGAAGGCTCAGAAATCAAAGCACTGGCAGCCGGTGTGGTTAGCTATGCTAATACCAAAGGAGGTTATGGTTATGTGGTGGATATTAAACACAGCAATGGCTTAACTACACGTTATGGACATAACAAAGAATTATTAGTAAAGCCAGGTCAGGTAGTACGTAAAGGCCAAACTATCGCCTTACTAGGTTCAAGTGGCCGTTCTACCGGTCCGCACCTACACTTAGAAGTGCATAAGAACGGGCAAGCTGTTGATCCGGGGGAATATTTCCCCGATTTTAAAAGAAATAAGTCAACTTAATAAATTTTATTGGCTGGGATAAAATGCCCCCATATATGTTATATTGGGCCGTACGGGTTTCATTCTGATAGAGATGATGGAAAAGATATGTTCACTGGATTCTTAAAAGCCGTTTTTGGTAGTCGTAATCAGCGTTTAGTTAAACGTTATCGCAAACAAGTTGAGCAAATAAACGCTTTAGAACCCAGCTTTGAAAAGCTGAGCGATGAAGAAATTTTGCAAAAAACCGCAGAATTCAAAGCCCGCTACCAAAAAGGTGAGACGCTTAACCAGTTATTGCCAGAAGCTTTTGCCTTGGTAAGAGAAGCCGGTAAACGTAGCCTCAATATGCGTCATTTTGATGTGCAATTAATTGGCGGTATGGTTTTGCATGATGGCAAAATTGCCGAAATGTCGACCGGTGAAGGTAAAACCTTAATGGCGACTTTGCCTGTGTATTTAAATTCTTTAGCAGGCTCTGTTCATGTTGTGACGGTCAACGACTATTTAGCGCGCCGAGATGCACAATGGATGGGACCTTTATATCGTGCCTTGGGCTTAACGGTTGGGGTTGTTGTTCCCAGAATGCGCCAAGAAGTGAAAAAACAAAGCTACTTAAGTGATGTGGTTTATGCAACCAATAATGAATTAGGCTTTGATTATTTGCGTAATAAAATGGCATTTACGCCTGAAGAATGTCTACAAAAAGAATTACATTTTGCCATTGTCGACGAAGTTGACTCTATTCTTATCGATGAAGCCCGCACACCTTTAATTATTTCAGGACAAGCAGAAGATAGCTCCGATTTATATATCAGCATGAATGAAATTGCGCCACAATTAACCGCGCAAGCCATTAAAGATGGTCCTGGTGATTATGCAATTGATGAAAAATCAAAACAAATTGCCTTAACAGAAGAAGGCCATAATCGCGTTGAAGCCTTATTGGTGAAAGCAGGTTTATTGAGTTCTGGTAAAAGTCTTTATGATCCCGCACATATTGGTTTATTGCATCATTTAAATGCGAGCTTACGTGCTCATGCTCTTTTTAAACGGGATGTGGATTATCTTGTTCATAACAATGAAGTCGTGATTGTCGATGAGCATACAGGTCGAACCATGCCTGGACGTCGCTGGTCAGATGGTTTACATCAAGCGGTTGAAGCAAAAGAGCGCGTCAGCATTCAAAGTGAAAATCAAACGCTGGCATCGATTACATTTCAAAACTTTTTTAGATTGTATGGCAAATTAGCCGGCATGACAGGTACTGCAGATACGGAAGCTTATGAGTTTCAGCAGATCTATGGTTTAGAAGTGGTGGTCATTCCTACGAATAGACCTTGTGTTCGTCAAGATCATCCCGATATGATTTATTTGACGAAAGAAGAAAAATTTGAAGCTATCGTTGCAGAAATTAAAGAATGTGTGAAATTAGGGCAGCCTGTATTAGTGGGTACAGCCTCGATTGAAACCTCAGAATTATTATCAAATATTTTGCAAAAACATAAAATTAAGCATCAAGTATTAAATGCAAAATACCATGATCAAGAAGCACAAATTGTTGCAGAAGCAGGGCGCCCTGCCACAGTTACGATTGCAACCAACATGGCAGGTCGTGGTACTGATATCGTATTAGGTGGTTCTAAAGATGCAGAACTTCGCGCGCTAGAAGAGCCTACTCGTGAACAAGTTGAAGCCATTCTTGCGCAATGGCAAGAACGCCATGACGCTGTCGTCAAAGCGGGTGGTTTACATATTATTGGCACAGAGCGCCATGAATCTCGTCGTATTGATAATCAGTTACGCGGCAGAGCGGGCCGTCAAGGTGATCCAGGTGCCTCACGTTTTTATCTTTCATTAGAAGATAATCTGATGCGGATTTTTGGCTCGGATAAAATGGCAGGATTAATGCGTCGTTTAGGCGTGCAAAGAGGCGAATCGATTACCCATCCTTGGGTATCACGTGCCATTGAAAATGCACAACGCAAAGTAGAAGGTCATAACTTTGATATTCGTAAACAGCTTTTAGAATATGACAACGTTGCCAATGATCAACGTAAAGTGATGTATGATCAACGTGATGCATTAATGGCAACAGAAGATATTAGTGAAAATATCGTTGGTATTCGTGAGTCTGTAGTGAATGCGATGATTTCAGAATATATCCCACTACACAGTGTTGAAGATATGTGGGATATCGAAGGGTTAGAACAAGCTTTAGATGCAGAACTGGGACTTAAATTGCCAGTTCAACAATGGCTAGAAAATGAAAAAGATCTTCATGAAGATTCTTTAAGAGAACGCATTTTACAAAAAGTCACAGAAATTCATGAAGAAAAAGAAGCACGTATTGGCGCAGAAACGATGCGTCGTTTTGAAAAATCCGTCATGCTTCATGCATTAGATACTCATTGGAAAGATCATCTCTCACAGATGGAGCATTTACGTCAAAGTATCTTCTTACGTGGTTATGCACAAAAAGATCCTAAGCAAGAATATAAACGCGAAGCCTTTAATCTTTTTACTAATTTGCTTGATAGCATTAAACGACAAGTGATTAGTATTTTGACGATGGTTGAAATTGATGCAGCATCGGATGTTGAGGCAGCAGAAGCGCAAGAAGCACAGCGTCGTCAATTTAACAATCAAGCGATGGAGTTCCGTCATCCTGATATCAACATGGCTTTGACAGAAGAAGAACAGAACCTAGAAATGCAGCCTAAAATGGTTGCGAATGGTGATACCACCTCGGTTAGCGCATCAAGCAAAGTAGGGCGTAATGAAAATTGTCCTTGTGGCTCGGGTAAAAAATATAAGCATTGTCATGGGCGTTTAGCTTAATGAGAATTCCAGTTGCGGTTGGTGTTGTTTTTAATGAACATGGGCAAGTGCTCGTTGCTAAGCGCTTAGCCCATCAACATCAAGGAGATTGCTGGGAATTTCCGGGTGGAAAAATTGAACCTCATGAAAATGAAGGCCAAGCACTCAGACGAGAATTATTTGAAGAAGTAGGCATTGTTGTCACTCATCATGAAGCCTGGATGAAGGTTGATCATGATTATGATGATAAATCGGTTTGTTTAATTGTCCATAAAATAACCGGATTTTCTGGAGAGCCTGTAGGCTGTGAAGGCCAAGAAGTAAAATGGGTATTACCTTCTGCCCTTCTTTCGTTACCTTTCCCCATGGCGAATCATCGCATTGTAAACGCGTTACAATCCTCATTAACCTCTGATTAACCCCTGACGAATACTTCGATACATGGTATGAGCTAGCTCTGCTATTGAATTAGTTTGTTGATCGAATCATTCATATGGCCTATATCCTTATAGCCAACGACAAGGATAGGTAAGTTAGAAATGCTGAATTTTTCATTTAAATTAAATAAACAGGCTGAATGCCCTTGAAAAGAAGAGCTAATGGCAACTAAAGGTTATTCTGAGGAAGAAGCCATTGCGTATATCGCAACCCATGGATTAGTCGAGAGACGCTTACGACGAAGGGCAGGGGAGGTCGTAAAAAGAGAACCTAAAAAAAATAATTTACCCAATCAGAATAGTGATTCATGCACCTTGTCCTTCCCAAGAAAAACTGAAGAAAAGATACTTTGCTGAAGAAATCACTATGTATGTTGCTGAACATCAAAAAATAACGCAACGTCGACATTTGAAGAGAAATAAAGCAAAGCTGCCAATAAACGTGCCAGGCGAACCTATTCTTGAAATTGAACCCATTCATCATTTCCAATCTAATAGAGTTGCATACGAAGAAAATGAGTGTGATGTTTTATTTCAAGATGGTATGTATTTTAACTTTAGTATCAATGCGGAATCAGCGAGAGACACTGAAGCAGACAATATGACTGTTGTCACAGAAAGTAGCATTCGAGTGATATCGCCTAAGTAAGTTGTTGCCTGTTCCATTTCTTATAAAGAAGGTACAACTATCGAAGCATGGCCAGTAATAGGGGGCCTAAATTAGTTTATACCTTCTCTGTAAGAATCGTTATACCATTTTTTGTAGTAAACATTATAAAGAACAGGGCGTGGAGATTGAGAAAGATTCGCTCTGCCTCGATGATTAATTTTTCCATTGAAGATAATCACATCCCCTGCTTTAAGATCAAATTGAGCTGTTTTAGCCAAAGGGTATTCTTCCATCGTTTTGCGATGGGTTGTGAGCATGAATTCCGTTGTGCCATTTTCTTTATTCATATTTACTAAAGGAATGAGGACGGTAAAATAAAAATCATCCATTCTAACCAGTTGTGTGCCATCGATGTCTGAATCTGCAATATTGTCTGTGTCTCTATGCCAATATTGATCACCGCTACCCGGTGCTGCGAAAACAACGCCAGTATAATTGGTATAACGACTATGTAACACTTTTTGAATGAGTTTTTCGATAATCGGGTTATGTTGAAAATGAGAATCAGCAAAAATTCCTTTATTAAGCTGGTAACGGGTATCAAAACGACCTGGTCCTGCCTGTAAAACAAGATCATTATCTATTTGCCAATAATAAGATGCCGTTTTTTTTCCATCGTTATTAAAATAACGCGGTATTCCCGGCGTTTTCATGAGTGATTCAATTTTTTGAACGACAGGATTGAGTGCTATTTGAAATGCCTCAATCTCTTGTTGGGAATATACCTGCGGTATTATCGTGACACCATTGTTATTTAATTCATTAAGATGCTTATTGTAGTTGAGATCTTGCGCATAATTAATTGGAGAAAAAATCAAAGTAAGAAAAAATAAAGTAAATGCTTTCATTATTCGTCATCTCAATCACAAGCTAATAGGTTTAATTATACGTATCAGTTTTTATGTACTCAACTTGCTGTAATAAGCTGTATTATTCAGTATATTTGTTCGAATTTTTAAATTTAAAAAGTTCTAATATTTAATTTTGCTAATACCACAAGAGAATAGCTACGTCTGTCAGGATAAAACAGAGCGCACAAAAAATGGCTGAAGAAATTTTTATTTATATTGATACTTATCAAAAACCAATTCCGAGTCATGATTTGAAGCAATGCGAATGTATTCTTGAAAATGAGAAAGTGGTGAGCGACATTGATGCCGACAATGTGTGGCCGTCATAGAAAGCGACAATGAGATGCCATGAATACTCAACCTGATGCCACTTCAACCAACGCAAGTAGGTTTAAATAAAACGCTTGCTGCCTAAATTAAGTGTAGATTCAAATAATAGTAAGCTTGATGTTCGAATAGTTTGGTGTTATAAAGTCAGCTCTATTAACATTGTCAGGTAAATGTATTATATGCCAATATCGCACCCTTTAATTCGTAAAGGCCAACAACGTAAAAACGCCAAGAAAGCATCCTCCTATCCACAAAACATGCAATTAAATGATGCTCAATCATCATATCAAGAGTTCCAGGTAAATAACGGTGAATTAATTTCAACTGAGATAACGGCAACGTTTGAAACGGTGATAAGTGCAGCAGGAAATGCTGCCCGTACAGGCAGCTGTTGTCGTTCAAAAGAAGACTTGATGAGCCAAAAAAAGTATACCCCTGAGGAAGCGGATGCGTATATCGCGGCTTATAATGCATACGGCTACTCTGAACAAATTCAACGGACGAAAAGAACAAGAGCGGCAGCACAGAAACAAGCCATTAGGCAATATGCCTGTCCATCCATGGAAATCCTCATCAGTCGATATAAGTCTGAAGGAGCTCATATTTACATTGAAAGTTATCGAGAAGCTTATGGCCGTCGATGGGGTAAGCAGAATGTACCTGAGTTACCCGTTATTGAGTTACCCATTGAATTTACTGCCAATACCCTGGGTTGTGAATCCACTTTGCTACCCAAACTAAGCGAGAATGTTGATCTTTCATTTATCAAAAATCTGGATATGACAGATGACGAATTTTTTTCTGATACTTTAAGCCTCTTATTAGAAGAAGATACACAGACTGTTGATCAATCGGATACGCAATCAATAGAATCTGCTAAAGAAATGGGTTTCATTCTGGAAGTAGAAACACCGCAAGCTATTCAAGCAAACGCTCGAATGACTGCTGCTTTTTCTTCATCAGAATATAGATCAGTTGAAAATATTGATGAGATTCAATTGCGGGGTGCTCCATTGGCAACGGTCAATGCATTTGAATTCGATGATAATTGCTGGAATGTCTTATTGCAAAGTAAGGGTGTTTATTTCAATGCGATTGCGAATACAGGTGCTTGCCAGGCGAGTGAAACGCTAACAGTGGATGCAGAGCAAGAGCTCGCTACTTCGCGTGTGCTAGCGTTGAAATAAGCGGTTAGTGCTCATTATCGTTATTGGCACTTGATTCGTCTTGATCTAATGAAGGCGAATCTTCAGCTGGGATCTTGTATTCTTCAGATGCCCAGCTGCCCAAATCAATAAGCTTGCAACGCTCACTGCAAAAAGGGCGATAGGGATTGCTGACTGCCAACGAGCTGGATTTTTGGCAGCGTGGACATAATACTTTTGTAGTCATCGCAGTTAAATCGAGCAGCATGTTAATTCAAAGGGAATATCTTGAGTCCATAATGCGGCTTTGCCATGTTCAAATTGCGCTTGCAAGAAGCGAACATTGATTCGATGTTTATTGGCGCTAATTTCTGGATAAGCCCCATATTCAGCAGAAACCGCAATACGAATTAATTGGCAAGCCGCTGGCGCATTAATCGATTTTTGGAAAGTACCCGCAGCTGCCATCTCACGCGTAGGACGACAGGATTGGCGGGTAAGATCGAGTACTAAAGTGAGTGCTTTATCAAGCGGTGTCAGTAATTCTTGCCATTCATTTAAGGTACGTTGCCGAGTTTTGGGTGGCAGACTCAGCCAATAATGAAATGCGGGCAAATCAAAACTACAAGTCCCACCGGGTATGAGCAAACGTTGACGGATGCTATTGAATAAATCACTTTCTTTGGGGCATAACCCTTGTTTCGCAGAATAAGAGCGTAATGTGTCGATGGAATATTCCAGCTCTTTTAGCACTTTATTTAAGGCATGATGATCAACACTGGGTGTCATATCTAAACGTTGCAGGCCATTGGTGTGACGCTCAATTTCTTTGAGCAACTCACCCCGGAAATCGGTTCTTTCAATTAAATTATAAAGTTCAATAATCGCCGTGACGCAGTCTCTTGCATCCCAAGGACTGACAATGTTGGTCAGTCTATATTTAGCCAACTGAAATAAATGTTCAGTTCTTAAGAAAGTACGCATACGCTCGTTAAGGGGGTGTTCAAATAGCAAAAACTGTTGAGCCATATGCAAAGCGCCTTATGCAAAGAATAAGTAATCTTAATTCCAATATACCAAGTACACTTCAAGATGCGAAGTATAATTTGAAGTGTAGCCTATGCAATGGGGGTTTTTGAGATGCCTGTTTTTAACAAAACAGTATGTAAGTCAGACACCTTTTTTTTAAGTTGAGAGAGGGTATCATCATTGGTTAACACCGTCTGAGCAATTTTCAGCCTTTGGGCAGGGCTTGCTTGCTCTGCAATCATTTTCTCAATTAATTCCGAAGATGCCTGATCGCGCTCAATCGTCCTCATATGTTGCTGAGAAGGTTTGGCATCAATCACTATCACGTGGTCTATGATGGCTTGGTAATCGGCATAGTGTTCAGCCAGCAGTGGAATAACAACGATACAATAGGGATATTGCACTTTTTGAATGGCGTCTTTGATTTCTATTTGAATTAAAGGATGAAGTAAATTTTCCAACCAAATTTTATCAGCAGGATGTGTAAAAATATGCTCTCTAAGGAGTGAACGATTCAGTTCACCATTGGGCAGACGAATAGAAGCACCCCATTTAGCAAGGATTTGTTCAAAAGCGGGTGTTTGGGGTTTGACCACCTCTCGGGCAATCAGATCGGCATCAATAATCGGAACGCCAAAGTCAGCGAAAAATTGTGCAGCAGTACTTTTGCCGCTGCCAATGCCACCCGTTAAAGCAACAACATAGGTCATAAATTGAGTATCGATTTAAAATAAAGTTGCATCAGTTTATCACCCCACATCAGGCTTAACCAACCTGCCATAGCAAGGTAGGGGCCAAATGGGATCGGTTGCTCTCGGGTTAAACGTTTACTAGCAATTAAAGATAATCCCACGATGACACCCACCAAGGAAGATAATAAAACAATCACAGGTAGGGCTTGCCATCCAAGCCATGCGCCCAGCATGGCTAATAATTTAAAATCACCATAACCCATACCTTCTTTATGCGTGACCAATTTGAAAAGCCAGTAAACGCCCCACAAAAATAAATATCCAAAAACGGCGCCAAAGACCGCATTGGATAAGCCGGTAAACAGAGATTGCGAGTTGAGTAATAATCCTAGCCATAACATGGGAAGAACAATATCATCGGGTAATAGCTGTTCATTAAAATCTATCTGGGTTAAAGCCACTAATGACCAGGTGAGTAACAAAGCCGCTGGCATCTGCCAAGTTAAGCCAAAGCGATAAGCAACCGCAATCGAGAGTAATCCAGTTATCAATTCGGTCAGTGGGTAGCGCCAAGAAATTTTAGTATGACAATAACGGCAACGCCCTTTTAAAAACAAGAAACTCAGTATCGGAATATTATCAATGGCTCGAATCATTTGCTGGCATTGCGGGCAATGGGAACGAGGAACCATTAAATTATAAGGTTGTGTTGATTCAGTGGGGTTTTTTTGCTGAATATAATCATAGCATTGAAGAGTCCAAGCTTGATTGAGCATGCGTGGAAGACGTGCAATCACGACATTCAAAAAGCTACCAATGATCAATCCAATCACAAAGATAACAAAAAGATAATAATGCAATAGCCATTCCATTGGCGCAAACCTTAGACAACTGAGCCCATCTTAAAAATAGGTAAATACATAGCAATGACTAAACCACCGACGAGTACACCTAATACTGCCATAATTATAGGTTCAAGCAAACTACTGAGACCATCAACTGCGGCGTCAACTTCTTCTTCAAAAATGGTGGCAACTTTAGCTAACATTTTGTCTAATGCGCCAGATTCTTCACCGATAGCCACCATTTGGACAACCATGTTAGGAAATATGCCAGTGGTACGCATGGCTACCTGCATTTGTGAACCCGTAGAAACGGCGTCACGAATATAAAGTACTGCTTTAGAGTAAACAATATTACCGGTTGCACCGGCAACCGATTCAAGTGCTTCTACTAAGGGTACACCTGCTGCAAAGGTGGTGGATAAGGTACGAGCATAGCGTGCGATGGCCGCCTTATGGAGAATAGGGCCGACAATCGGTAATTTTAATACCAATTTATCGACAGCCTGTTGAACCGCAGGGTATTTTTTTCTGCTATAACCAAAAGACCATAATGCAGCGATAGCAAGTCCAAGAATGAGCCACCAACTTTTTTGCACAAAATTGGAAATATGGATAACCATTTTAGTGAAATAAGGTAAATCAGCTCCAAAACCTTTAAATAATTGCTCAAACTGAGGAACAACAAAAATGAGTAAGATGGCTGTTACAATGATAGCCACAACGACAACAGCACAGGGATAAAATAGGGCTTTTTTAATTTTTCGTTTCAACGATTCTGTTTTTTCTTTATAGGTAGCAATTCTATCAAGCATGGTCTCTAACGAACCGGATGCTTCACCTGCGGCGACTAAGTTGCAAAATAATTGATCAAAATAAAGCGGATGTTGTTTGAGCGCCTCAGAAAATGAACGGCCTGCTTCTACTTCCGCTTTAATCGCTAAGACGAGATCGCGAACTCCTTCGTGATCGGTTCCTTTGGCAACGATATCAAAAGATTGCACAAGCGGTACACCGGCAGACATCATCGTCGCCATTTGACGACTAAAATGGGAAATTTCAGCAGCAGACACTTTTTTCTTGCGTTTAGCAAATAATGGCGTAGATTGACGGCGTACAGAAATCGGATTTAAACCTTGACGCCTGAGATCGGCTTTTGCCAAGGTAATATTAGCAGCGCTGATTTCTCCCTGAACCTTCAATCCTTGAGCATTCATACATTCATAGGAAAATAGGTGCATTTTAGGCGCAGCTGGAGGAGGAGGGCGCTGAGTTGTTCGTTTTGCAATAGCCATACTCTAATCCTTGGTAACTCTATTTACTTCCTCGATTGTCGTTAATCCTAATTTAACTTTATTTAAACCCGCACGCCGCAAATTAATGACATTATCGAGTTTCATTTGAGCAGCAATATCAAATGCATTACCCCCCGCCATGATAATTTGCCCAATGGCAGGAGAAACAGGCATGACTTCATAGATACCGACCCTTCCTTTGAAACCGTTGATGCATTGATCGCACCCTTTAGGTTCGAAAACAGAGAAGTTTTCTTGCACATCTGCTTCGGTAAAGCCAACATCAATTAATGCTTCAGGAGGAAAATGGGCTACTTGTTTACAATGCGTACAAAGCCTACGTGCTAAACGTTGTGCAATAACGAGCGTAACGGAAGTTGCTAGATTGAATGCTTGAATGCCCATGTTCATTAAACGAGTCAATGTTTCAGGTGCGCTATTGGTATGCAAAGTTGATAAAACCATATGACCTGTTTGTGCCGCTTTTACGGCAATTTCAGCGGTTTCTAAATCGCGAACCTCACCCACCATAATAATATCGGGATCTTGTCTTAAGAAAGCTCTTAATGCACTGGAAAAAGTCAAACCGGCTTTGGGATTCACATTGACTTGATTAATGCCGGGTAAATTGATTTCGACAGGATCTTCTGCGGTTGAAATATTGACTTCACTAGTATTCAAAATATTAATTGCAGTATAAAGTGAAACGGTTTTACCGCTGCCTGTGGGGCCTGTAACCAAAACCATGCCTTGTGGTTTATGAATGGCATTTAAAAAGGCTACTTTTTGTGCTTCTTCATAACCTAAAGCATCAATACCTATTTTAGCGGATGAAGGATCAAGTATTCGCATCACGACCTTCTCGCCAAAAAGCGTCGGGCAAGTGCTGACACGAAAGTCAATTGCACGATTGCGCGACAGTTTCATTTTAAAACGTCCGTCTTGAGGGACACGACGTTCTGAAATATCGAGCCTTGACATCACTTTCAAACGAGCCGCTAAACGTGGTGCAAGATTAACAGGAGGCGCTGCGAATTCTTGTAAAATGCCATCTTGGCGTAATCTGACACGATATTGTTTTTCGTAAGGTTCAAAGTGAATATCAGAAGCGCCACGATTAATGGCATCCAGTAATACTTTATTGACGAAACGTACAATGGGAGCATCATCAACATCGGAGTCGCTGTCTTCATCTTTCTTTTCATGATCGTCGCTTGAAATATCAAGCGCATCCAGATCGCTATCTTTGAGATCATCTAATGCAGAAGATTCATTTTCAGATAGAATTTTTTCAATTGTTTCTACTAATTTGGTTTCTTCAACCACAATGGCTTCAGTACTAATACCCGTATGAAACTTAAATTCATCGAGCGCTTCAAGATTGGTAGGATCGGATACCGCGACAAACAAACGATTACCACGACGAAATAATGGCAAGGCATGATGTTGGCGAATTAATTTTTCACTCACAAGCTCTTTGGGGATGAGATCAAGATCCATGGCGCTTAAATCGAATAAGGGATCACCAAATTCAATAGAAGCTGTCACAGCAAGCGTTTTATCGTCGATTAAAGACTTTTCAATCAGATGAGCAACAAAGGGTATTTTCTTGCGCATTGCTGCATCAATCGCTTGAGCCGCTGTAAGTGCATCCAGCAAATTTGTTTGAACTAGCTTTTTAGACAAGCCATTTAATGTGACATGATCAACCATGAATATAATCAGCTTTAATCAATTTGCTCCCAATATAGTATAAGTCTAGTTAACTATCTTAGATGCTCCAATTTTGGTGTTTTTGATACTGGGTAAAATTGAGCCTGCTAACAGAAAACTGAAACTACTACCAAGAATAATGGAGGGGATCCATTGACTCACTCGATATAAAGCAATGGCAGCAAACCCCATACTAAAATCGTGATAGATCATTTGCGTTAATGTGCCAAATAAAGCTTCTAATACACCAATATTGCCGGGCGTTAAAGGGAAAAGCATTGCAGCTGTCAATATTCCAACCAAGAATAAACAGTGGGTGATTGGCAAAGGAGCATGAATAGCCATCAAACAAATATAAAATAAAATGGCTGTCAAAATATTAACACCGATTAATGACAACGCTGAATACAGAAATATCTTTGGATCGGAGAGTAAATCTTGCAACGCTTTGAGACTTTCTCCAATAGATTGGCTGGTTTTTATAGAACTTAACTTAAGCCAAATAATAAAACCTGCGAAACCAAGCCCAATCGCACAAGTAATATAAAACAGGAGGTTAAAGCTGGAAGGTAAATCACTAAATAGCCAACCAATTAAGGCAAAAAAAGCACAGAATATAATAGTAAAAATAAAATAGACTAACATCACATAAATAAACTGGGCATTGCTCATTTGGAAATGCTGTCTCATATAAATATAACGAAAACCCATTCCTAAACGATAGGGTAATAATTGATTAAGAAAATTAGCAATAAAACTAAGGCCTGCCCATTCAGTCCAGCGCAAATAGATTTGATAGTGTGAACATAGGAATTTAAATGATAAACCGCCCAGTGCAATCATGGGGATATGTATCACACTTAAAACCCCCACATATGACCACTTTACATGAGCAAATACCGCTAGGATATCTGTTTGATGGTGATAAAACAAAGCACAGA
This sequence comes from Candidatus Berkiella aquae, assembly GCF_001431295.2. Taxonomy (NCBI): domain Bacteria; kingdom Pseudomonadati; phylum Pseudomonadota; class Gammaproteobacteria; order Candidatus Berkiellales; family Candidatus Berkiellaceae; genus Candidatus Berkiella; species Candidatus Berkiella aquae. The sequence goes on from NZ_LKAJ02000001.1 coordinate 1,119,659, forward strand.
TAATCAGTGCTAAAGTCGTATAACCTAAAATTTTAATGACGGTTTTGCGCATACATTAAACACGTAATTTGTTCTGAGACCAGTCCTATTAAAAAAATAACAATGGAAGTTGAAAGTAAGACAGCACTCATGTTGGTGAATCGCCCTTGTGCGATATATGTATATGTGTAGTTCGAAATGCCCGCGATAAAATGTAAAGCGGCAAAAGGAATAAATATTTTCAATGGTGAATATAAGATTGCCATTTTATAAATGATCAGCAAAAATTTGAGGCCATCAGAGAAAGGTTTAAGATGACTCACACCAATACGTTGTTTAACCTCGATGGGAATATAGCCAACAGCATAGCCACTGCGAAAAAAAGCCATTGTGATTGTTGTTGGGCAAGAAAAACCATTAGGAATTAAATGAATAAATTCTTTAAATTTTTTGGCATTAACAACTCTAAACCCTGAAGTTAAATCAAGAACAGATTGCCCTACTAACCAGGAAGCAATGGCATTGTATAAACTATTCCCTAACCAACGCCAAGTACTCGCTTGATGTTGTTTGCTTCTTGCGCCAACGATTAAATCATAACCTTTTTGATATCGTTCGAGCATAATTTTAATATCGCTAGGCTGATGTTGGCCATCGCCATCCATAAAAATTAAAATGTCTCCTTTTGCCGCGCGAGCACCGGTTTTGATAGCGGCACCGTTACCCATGCTATATGGATGACGCAGTACTTTAATACCCAATGACTGCGCAACTTCATAAGTATCATCAGTAGAGCCATCGTCGACAAGAATGATTTCACAGTGAGCGTATTGTTCGCACAAAACGGGCAAAAAAAGCTTTAATGCGGATGCTTCATTTTTCGCTGGGATAATAATGCTAATAGCGTGTTCTAAATTTAACGTCATAGTTTATTTCCATTATTCCTTTTGCGATTGCAGCTTAATAGCTTGCATAGCGAAATCAAGTTTTTGCAGTTTTGCTTTTGCTAATTTATTTTTTGAGAGTTGCTGATGAGCATAGGAAACAGATTTTTCCGCCTCCTCATACAGTCCATAGCGCATTTCAAGATAGGCTTTTTGTAGCAAAGGATCAATTCTTTTTGGATACGTTTCATAGGATTTTAGTAGCAAGAAGCGGCTCTTATCTAAGTTGGTATTTAACAACTCAAGTCCTGCTTCTAAATGATACAAAACTGCTTTGTAGCGTGGCTTATATTTTAAAAAAGGATTGTTATAACAAAGACGCAATAGCTCAATGATTTTATTTCTATCAACGGATGAGCATTGTTTGTTAAACATATTTTGAATCATAATATCAAGAACAGTAATCACATAAGGTGTAATGGCCCCTTGTTGAATTTTTTGCTTAGCTTCTTGATAAAGTGCGGGTGGAACGCTTTGTAATTGGCAATGGATTAGGATCTTATGTAGCGCAATACCGGCATTATAAGGATCTAAACGCGCTGCTTCTTCTAATGATTCAAAGGCTAAACCAAATTGCTGTTCTTGCAAGAGTACATTGGCAATCTCTATGTGAACGCGAGGCGAAAGTGGATGATGCAAAAGAGATTCTTGTAAGAAGGTACCACTTGATGACCATATTATGCTGCGTTGTAAGGTAATCGTTGCTAACATTGCAAATAACAAAAAAGAGAAGAGAGCGTATATTCTTTTGGGAGCTGTTGTAACTTTGCTCATAAAAGGCACAAAGTAATAAATAGGGATGAGTAATAATCCAACAGAGGCTAAATAATTACGGTGTTCAAAAACCATTTCCAGCGGTAATATGGTTGATTCAATCGCATGTGAAACAAAAAACCAAGCAATACCAAAGGAAATAATAGGCGCTCTTTTGCGTCCTATATAAATTACGATAGCTAAGCTAAAGAGCAAAACAGAACATAATACTGTTTGTAAATTAAACCCAGTAATAACCCCAAAATCATCATGATAAAGCCCCATATCAGCTAGTTGTGGGATAAGGATCAATTTGAGATAAAACACTAAAACATTGAGCTGGGTTAATAATCTATCAAAGAGGGTAATATTTTTGTCAGCAAATAAAGCAAGATTCGTCTCGAGATGATACCAATAGTAGAACAGAAAACTAAATAATAAACCTAAACAAAAGAGCTGATGAAACCGTTTCAGATAAAGGCCATTTTGAGCAGCGCCTTTATATTTTAATAAAAAATATTCGATGAGAAACACATACCAAGGGAAAATGATCCCTGTCTCTTTGCATAAGAGTGCCAATGGGAAAAACCAGACATAGCTAATAGCCATTAACAGCAACCCGTAAGATTTATCGGTAAACTGTCTGATTCTGCCCCATAAATAGGTATTTAATCCGAGAATGATGCATAAATGGCAAAGCTGTGTCATTCGTTGCACAGGATAAAGAACCGTGCTGACTTGTAATGGATGTATTAGCCAAAGTAAGGCAGTAAAAAAACTGATACGTTTCGCAAAAGGCTTTGCCTTAGGAATGAGTGTCATGAGTAAATAAATAAACAAGCCAATTGCAAAACCACAAAGGATATGAATAAACAGATTAATTAATTTGTAATAAAAAGGGTTTAAACCAAAAAAATAATGATTTAAAGCAAAGCTTGCGATGGATAATGGTCGACCTAAGGGACCTGAATCGTTTTGTAAGCTGATATCGATTAATTGGCCCCAAGAAAAAGTCGTGAGCTGAGCGCCTTCAATCGATTGCAAATCATCTAGTAGAAAAGGTCCATTCAGTCCTTTCCAATACAGAAAGCTAATCAAAATGGCAACCGCTAAAAGAGTTGCTCCGAAAAATAGTCCATTTTTTACGGTTTCTGTTTTTAACATCGTTCAATTAAAAAGGGGCTTGCGCCCCTTTTATTTATCCTATCAAAATTATCGGCACGAGGAGGGAGCAAACTGTGTAGCACCAGTTGATGTGCAAGTCCAGCGTACAGAACCATTGGCAAATGTAGGCGTTAACACGATAGCAAATGCACCACCACTACCTAAGTTAGTTTGGTTGCCAGTGATTGTAATGGCACCACCCGCACCAACCGCTAAACCTGAAACATATTGAGAAACAACACTGGTAACACCCGCTTGTGTGTTCGTGGTTGGCATTGTTCCTTTAGCAATACGATATTCTGCAACGGCTGTTTTTGCATTGGAACCGACATTGATTACTTCTGATACACGAGCACGTACCATGTAATCGTTATAGGCTGGAATTGCGATAGCTGCTAAGATACCGATGATAGCAACAACAATCATCAATTCGATGAGCGTGAAGCCTCGTTGTCTTATATTGCTTTTCATATCATTCTCCTAATTAAAATATAAGTGTAAAAAATAAATTAACGACAAGAAGAAGGCGCATACTGGGTAGCTCCAGTTGAGGTACAGGTCCATTGAACCTTACCATTTGAAAAAGTGGGGGTTAAGACAATGCTAATGGCGGCACCTGATCTAAGATTAGTTTGGTTGCCCGTTACGGTAATGACACCATTGGCCCCAACACTCACTCCCGATACATAATTAGTCACCACGCTTGTGACCCCTGCTTGAGTATTGCTGGTTGGCATTGAGCCTTTAGCAATACGATATTCTGATATAGAAGTTTTAGCACTTGAGCTAACATGGATTAATTCAGCAACTCGCGCTCTAACCATGTAATCGTTATATGCAGGGATAGCGATTGATGCCAAAATGCCAATAATGGCAACAACGATCATCAGTTCGATCAAGGTAAATCCATGTTGTCTGGCTGAATATAGCATGTCATTACTTATCGTGTTTTTAACCTAATAGTATTAATGCAGTATTCATGCCAATACATAATCTAATCAAATAAATTATAAAGATTCAAAGAGATAATGGGATAGGTTTTAAATGACTTCCTGTAAAAGACTTAAAATAACGGTCAGAGTAGGCACAAATGGGCACTCCGGTGCTCATTTTGGTCAGATTGAAAATTTACTCAGCTCTCACTTGAGACAAAGCGCTAACCGCCGTATAATTTCACACCTTTCCATGCCGAAGTAGCTCAGTCGGTAGAGCAACTGATTCGTAATCAGTAGGTCAGCGGTTCGATTCCGCTCTTCGGCACCATTCTAGCGTCCTTAGGTTGGCACCTTACTAAAATCTGACCATACTTAGTATTGGTATCATCGATTTCAAGCGTGAGTATATGCCACATAAGGCAAAATCCAGAACGCGACCAGAAGAAAATCCAACAAAAGAGGGCGATTTTAAGCTTAATGAAGATGCGTTAAATATTATTGAACAAGCGCCTGAATTTGAACGTTCATCTATCGTTGCAAGCAAAGTTCGCTATTCATCATTTGCCTTGAGAATCGTTTTAATTTATTTAACCATTGCTTGCACGATAGCAATTGCACTCTCGGATTCGGTTCTTTCATTATTTCAAATCAGTCAAGAAGTTCTTTCTTGGATAGCTATCGCAAAAATATGGGTTTTAATTATTCTATCAGCAGGATTGCTTTATTATTTAATTCGCAATCGTACGAATATTTTATTAGAACAACAAGAATATCTCAAAGAGACGCTAAAAAAAATTCAACGTTTAGAAAAAGCCCATCAACTGATTATTCAATCCAATCACGCTATTGTGCGGATTCGTGACAAAGAGCAATTGCTAAAAGAGATTTGTCAGATTTTGAGTGAGCATGGCCAATTCAATTATGCATGGATAGGTATTGGTGAGTCCGCGGAACATCAACCTGATATGATTGTCACTTCAGACAAAAATAATCATTATTTGCATTTATTATTAGAAGGAATCCACGCAGCAAGTGTTAATGAGCGTGGTGAGCCTGCCTTATCGGCATTAAGAAAAAAATATCCTGTGATCGTGAATGATGTTGATGGCTTTTCTAAAAAACCATTTTCATGGCAAACACGAGCATTAGCTTTTCATTTTCAATCCATTGCAGGTTTTCCATTCAAGATGGTTTCGGGAACACAAGGCGTGATGGCGTTATATGCCAAAGAAAAGAATTTTTTTAATGAAGAAGAAGTCGCTTTGTTGCGAATACTAGCAACAGATATCGGATACGGATTAAGTGACATCGAAAATAAATCGCAAATACATCATGCTGCAAATTATGATGTTGTAACGAATTTACCCAATCGGCAATTATATGAAGATAGAATGAATCAGTTCATCTCGCGAGCCCCCTATGATAAACGATATGTTGGCGTGATTGTCATAGCGATAGACAACTTCTCAAAAACCTCTGAATCATTTGGTCAAGCAATTAGCGACAAGTTATTAACTGAAACAGGCATTCATTTATCATCGCTTGTGCGAGATGGTGATACTGTTGCTAGATTGGCTCACAATCAAATTGGAATTATGCTGGCAGATGTTGCGGCAGCGCTTGATGTGGCAAGGATTGCGCAAAAATTGGTAAGACCGTTTAGTCTGCAATTAACCAAAGAGCATGAAGTAAAAATTCATTTGCATGCAGGGGTTGCTATTTATCCCTATGACGGTGAAACTGCACCTGCGCTGATAGAAAATGCTATTCATGCACTACAGGAAGTTGAGAGTGATAGTCATATTGAATGCGGATTTTATTCACAAAAAATGTCATCTGGCATTAAATATAATCAACAGCTCAAAGAAAGTTTGATGCATTCTCTAGAACGAAATGAATTAATTTTATATTATCAACCGATAGTCGATATCCGAAATCGACAAATAATTGGTGCGGAAGGATTGTCTCGCTGGAGAAATGCAAATTTAGGAGATGTTTCGCCAATACAATTCATCACCGAGGCTGAAGAAAGCGGATTTATCATCCCCCTTGGGGAATGGGTTATCAAAACAGCATGCCAGCAGTTAATTGCTTGGCAGCAAGCTGAGCAAGATAATTTTATCTTGACGGTTAATATCTCTGCAAAGCAAATCATGCATCCGCAATTTTTAGCAAGACTAAACCAATTGTTTGAAGAGTTAAATTTTGATCCCAAGCGCTATCAGTTGTGTTTTGAAATTGCAGAAAGCGTACTAGTGAATGAATTAAAATCTGCAATCCAAACCCTGTTTGAATTGCGTAGGCTTGGTTTGAAAATTATTATTGATGATTTTGGAACAAGTTATTCTTCTTTAAGTTACCTTAACCAGTTACCTGTTAATATCCTTAAAATTGACTCAACGATTGTGCGGAATTTAGGTAGAGATCAGAACACACATTCTTTGGTTCGAGGTATTTTGGCTTTTGCAAAAGGAATGAAACTGAAAACAATCGCAGAGGGTGTAGAAACTGAGCAACAAATGCAAATGCTTGTTGATGTGGGGTGCGATTATGCTCAGGGGTATCTATTCAGTGCGCCCGTGGCAGTTAAGAATATGGAAAGCTTCTTTGGAAAAAAACTATAAATTTTGGTACTATACCGTCCTTACGCAATATAAAATTTCAAATTCAAAAAGTCAATAATGGATAGTATTTATGAGCGAACAGCAAAAAACCGGTATCTCTTTAGCTTTTGCTAAAGTACATTATTTTCTTCGAATGGAATCGTTTGCTGGTTTTTTACTTATCTTATTTAGCGTGTTTGCATTACTATTGGCGAATTCACCTTGGCACTATCAATATCAACAATTTTTAGATTTCAAACTATCCTTAGGCTACCAATCATTCCAATTGTCTAAACCAGTAATATTATGGATTAATGATGCTTTAATGGCAGTATTTTTTTTATTAATTGGTTTGGAGCTAAAGAGAGAAATATTGGAAGGACAATTATCCAATAAATCTCAAGTTATTTTGCCTGGGTTGGCTGCATTGGGAGGGGTTATTTTTCCTGCCGTCATTTATTTTTTATTGAATTATCAAAATAAAACAGGATTGGCAGGATGGGCGATACCCATGGCAACCGATATTGCATTTGCATTGGGAGTGTTAACTTTATTGGGTAAGCGAGTACCCAGTGCTTTGAAATTGTTTTTGCTAACCTTGGCTATTTTTGATGACTTGGCTGCAATTATTGTTATTGCTTTGTTTTATACTAAAACGCTCTCTTTGTGGGCTTTGGTGATGGCAGGTGTGGTTATTTCGCTACTAGCCGCTGCCAATCGCTTAAAAGTAGCAACCTTATTTATCTATCTTCCTTTAGGCATGTTGTTATGGTTTTTTGTTTTGAAATCTGGCGTGCATGCAACCATTGCAGGTGTCGTATTTGCTATGTTAATTCCATTGAATGTAACACCATCTGCTCATTCGCCGTTAAAATTCTTGGAAAATAAACTACACGCCGCGGTGACTTACTTTATTTTGCCGCTATTTGCTTTTGCAAATTCAGGCATTAACTTTGATGGGGTCACTTGGGCGCAGTTAATGAATTCGGTATCACTAGGGGTTGCCTTAGGATTATTTTTTGGTAAGCAATTTGGTGTCTTTTTGTTTTCGTATCTGACGATTAAGTTAAAATTGGCTAAATTACCGCAAGATACAAGTTGGCGACAGCTTTATGCCGTTTCTATTATCTGTGGCATTGGTTTTACCATGAGTCTATTTATTTGTGCTTTAGCATTTGAATCTGCGCCAATGGAATACAACATCGATGGGCGTATCGGTGTTATGTTAGGAACGCTGATATCGGCTATTGTTGGATATATTGCGATGGTCTGTGCTTGTGCACATTCTAAAAAACCTAAATGAAGGCCCCTTTTTGGCCACATGAACGAAAAAGAGTTCTCAAATTACTCACATACTTATGTATGCGGCGCATTTTCGATCTCTTTTTCATTCAAACTTGTCTCAAAAATGGACGTTTTGTTTTGTATTTATCTTGTAAGTTGGCTGCGTTGCTATTAAGATAGTGCCTGATATCATATTGTTAGTCAGGTAAACATATCATGAAGTTCAAACGCCTCCACATTGATAATAAAATCTTAACTCGTCAGGATTTTTTATCACAACCACGTAAATTATTTGTTTTAGCTGATAACTTGCCTGATTTTCGACTTCCTCGAAATAAACTGCATGAAACACAGCATCGAGGTGGTTTGGCTGCTTGTATGCGTCCTAATAAAATAGGTGGAACGGATAGGCATCCTATTTATGATGTCAATATTGTTGGTATACCAACGATTTCATATGACAGTAAAGAAGGACTTAGCGTTAAACATATTATTGAAGCTTTTGAGAATATTTATCGTCAATTTTCTACCGGTGAATATGATGAGATAGTTGTACCCTACAAAGGTGGTAAACCTGCCTTTGGCGGTGGTATTGCAGGGAAACTGCCAACCATTATTCAAAATACGATTGAAGAAGAGTTCAAGCGCTTAGAACAATTTTGCCATAAAAAAGTAGTACCCAATGACTTTCCAGAAGATTTTCGGATTGCTTATAGACAAGGGGTATTACCGATTGAGCAAACAACCGGTGAGAAATTTCACAGTTATCTAAACAATCGTTTTCCATTTTTTGGAATATTGGTGCAAGGGGCGCTAGCAGTAGGGGGAGCCTATACGACATATACGGTGTTGCTCAGCACCTTGGCTCCGATGGCATTAGGTGGTGCGATGTTAGGTAGTGCAGCTCTGTGTGTATTGGCATATCAGCTTTTTGTTTCACAGTTTTTTGGTAAAGTTGATGTATCTTTGCAGTTAAGTGATAAAGGGATGCCAATGATAGGAGGAATAAAAATCGGTAACGGTGGACTATCAAAAATCTTTGGGCTCAATGCAGAATACAAATCAACCTTGCCTGAACTGGAATCAAAATTAAAAACGTTATTAACCAGTCAAAATAAAAAGCCAGAAGATCAAACAATCGAACGTTACGAAGAAAAAATAGGTCATTTGGTGAAATTTAATGCTAAAAAATTAGTTTTGGAATATGGTGAAGCGTTATTTTATGAAGAGGATATCCGTGCCGTGAAATCGAAAGATTATGCGGTGGATGACCAAGTGGCAGAATACAAACGAAAAGTACGTGCTTAATTAAGTGCTTTGCTAGGGCCGTGAAGATTTTCGCTGCAAGGGGGAATCGATAGCGGTCCTTGGCATTTTATGTAATATTGTTAAAGCATCTTCCCGGACAGGTATTTTATTTTCTTGATTAAACGCACGGTATTCATCTTTGTTTTTGCTTGCACGGATCCCGACGATTTTGTTAACTTCCTCTTTAAAATCATTGGGTTTAACAAGTTGACGAACGCCATTGTTATGAAAATAGAAATCATGACTAATGCTCAGTTCCCCATTGTTAGAAGGCATTAAAATGCCAAGATCATTAGCTTGCTGAACTAATTTTAGTAGTTCAATTTCTTTTAGCATCGCCTTTTTTTCTGCCATTGTTAATGAATCGCTATATTTACTAATATGATCAAGCCGTCTAATAATAATTTTATTAAGTTGTTTAGAATATTGATAATTCTTTTTGTTAAGTTTCGCAGTTTGTTTTTTACATTGATCCGCTAATTTAGCGATAGAAGCTTGACGTTGTACGAGTTGATAAGTCATATGATCTTCAATTTTAAAACGCAATAACTCGGGATTTTTTTTCGTTATACTATCCTTTAATTCTGTTTCTTTCATGCCGATGCGTAGGGCAAATTGCTTTAAGGCTTCAAAAGCATGTGGACCATAAGCTGCTTCAACCTTATTTAAAGATTGTTCAATATTGTCACGAATAGCCTTGGCATCGTAATTAGCAATATCTTCACAAGCTTTGATAAAATGCGCATTAAAATAGAAGCTTTTATTTTCAACGGCATAATCCCAAAAATGATTGGTTGGATAAAACTCAATCAGTTTGCCACCTTTAACGAATCGTTTCGGGCTAAAATTGACCACTTTTCCTGCAAAAGGATTAAAAATATCAATAGTCTTTTTATCAAAATTAAAAAAACTAAATCCGTGATCAATTTTGACAAATTTTTTGTTATCATTATTTTCTACAAAGATAGCGTTTCCCGTATGAAAATCATGATCACCGTGCCAAAGTACATTGGCAGCAATAGCTTCTAATGAATGTCCTGTTTCATCATTCAAATTTAGTATTTTACGAATTAAGCTATCATCACTGTTAACCCAGTTTTTAAGTCGGGCTTTTACACCGGCAAACATGCCTCGACTTGAATAGCCAGCGGCTTGATAGGCGTCTTGAATTTTGTTGGCTTGTTGATAGACAGAACCAACATAGACATCATCAATCGTATTCGGTTGCGTTTTTTCATCTCGCACAAGAATGCAGCGAGCAGAATGCAGGGGGATGGTCATGGCATAGAGACTGGCACCCATATATTCGGCAATGGTTTCACCAACATCAGCTCCTTGCTTGATCAGTATTCTTTCTGTTCTTTCACCTTCCGTAAAGGTATAAACCCCAGTTCTCTTTCCTGTATTCTTTGCTCCCCCGGTTTTAGGGGAAAATTTTTGTGGATGATTTATCACCGATTGATAATTTTGATCTGGCGTAAACCAAGTTTCTCGATGTGCGTATTCTTCTAATTGATGATGGTAGCTATTTAATAGTGCTGTTAACTTATTGGCACTAAAGGCAAGCTGTTCATCATCGTCATTGGCTAAATTTTTAACAAGCACTTCTAATTGCACAGGGATAGGAATAATCCGTGAATGTGCAGCATTTTCTGTAAACTTATCTATAGCGGATTCAAGCTCTTTCAGTTCTTGCTCTGATACTTTACCTGTTTGCACTCTTTGTAAATCATCGTTGACGTAGTGGTATCCCGCTAATTTAGCGATGTTCAGCTGGGAGAGCTTTTGTTTGATGCTGTTGAGATTATGCATAATATCATGGGATGGTGTTGGTGTTTTCTTAGCTCTTTTCAATCGTTTGCGAATCATAAACCTACTTATGTGCATTTACAGCTAAACTGTGTTTATGTCATCATAATAACATAATACTAAATAAGTCGTTTTGCATGCCAATTAGATTTTTAAATCCTACTAACATATAATCCGCAAAATTAGCCAGTTAGTATTACTTAGGTCAAAAACAACATGAAATGGCAATTTATTCGAACAGCTGAAGCGATTGATCATAAACTTCAGTATGTCGATATGAATGATGGTATTGTTTATTTAGAAAACTCAAATGGTTTTAAAACTTATGGTGTGAGTGCTTGTATTGTTTTTGTCGCTTATCAGCGCGATCAATTATTGTTTATGTGGCATTGGGAACCCCCCGGATCAAAACGGTGTTTAGAAAAGGTAGACATTGAGGTTAAAGAGCTATTACAGGAAATTTCTGACAGCCTTGATAGCCGTGGCATTTCTCAAAAAGAAACGACGATCTATGCCGTTGGTGGGCAAGAATCTTCTTACAATAGTATTTGTGTACTACAGATGTTATCAAAGATAGGTAATAAGCTTTTTAACTTAAATACAGAATATCTTTGTAAGGTTCATTATGAAGATTTTTTTGATTTGTATGTCCTTGCCAATAAACCGTTATTTCATGCGATTCACTACCATGTCGCGGTTACAGCAAAAGAAATGAAAAAACAGGATAAATGTATTCCTTCAACGCTTAACCAACTCGCCTTATACTGCCATCACCTTTTTAAGATCGAAATAGAAGAGTCATTTAATAAGCAGCTTCTATGTAGTGACGGTAGTCTAGACAGGACATCCAAAGAAGAGCCGAAAGTGATTTGGCATAGGAAACTAGAGGCCATAGAAAAGCCAAAGCAGAATAGGCCTACGCAAGATAGGACACCCATAACAAAAGCGTCCCAAAATACGCATCCGCTACTTCTGTCCAGGACAGCCATAAAAGTATCAATAGAAGAGCCGCTCAATAAGATAGCCATTGGGAGATCGATAAGATGAGGGCAAACCCAATAGTTAGTTTAAGAAATGGTTGTAAGTTATGTTTAATTTTTCTATAGTGCAATGAGGTCAAATTACTTTAGCTAAAGGATCCACGGAGCGGTGAAAATTTCCTTTCGCAAGCAGTCACTGATTCCCTTTATCATCTTGTTATCGATGGCTCGTCCATCACAAGCGAGTGGAATTGATGATGTTGGGTCTGAATCCTTTCTTATTGCTATTTCCATACCTTTAATTGGTGGTATCTACTCTTATACCAGTGGTGACATTGAAGGATTAAAAGAACTGACCATGAGTTGTGCCGTCACAGCGCAGGTAACAGCTCTACTTAAAAATACGGTACATCGTACCAGACCGAATAGAGAAGATGACCTTTCATTTCCTTCAGGTCATGCGGCAGCCAGCTTTGCCGGCGCTAGCTATCTTCATCATCGTTATGGGCTGAACTGGGGGCTCCCCTTTTATGCGATTGGAACCGCGATTAGCATTCAACGTGTCAATGTCAAAGCTCACTATTGGACAGACGTTCTAGCCGGGGCTGCAATTGGGTATCTTTCTAGCTATTTATTTACCGTTAGGTATCCTAACGTGTGGATAAATCCCGATTTTAATCCTGAGCGCAATTCTTATGGCATGCAAATGCATATGAGCTTTGATTAAAAATTGATCAAATTATCTTATGCTGTATTTTTCAGAAAATGTCATGTTATACACAGCAATTTCACATCCTTTGTCCCCAGTAATTGTTTATAACCGCACACCTTAGCTAGAGAGCGAAATTTTAAAACGTGTTGTTCATGGTTGCAAGGTGAACGGCTGTTGGCTGTGATCACAAAAGTGTGTGATGTTGTTTAAAAATTGATCAAATAATTTTTTGCTGATATTGGCAGAATATTTGATCTTATTCACAACAATCTCACACGGTTTGTCCCCAGTATCTGTTCATAATTCTTTTGGATCGCCAAATTAGCGTTAGCGTAATTGTTTAAAAATTGATCAAATGATTTTTTGCTGATATTGACAGAAAATTTAATCTTATACACAACAATCTCACACCATTTGTCCCCAGTATCTGTTTATATTTTCTTTTTGGTCCAGAGCTTAACGGCATCATCAGCGGTAATGCGTTTATCTCGCGGTGCAAAAAAACCGGCAAAACGCTTTGTGGTCGGGATTGTTTTGGGCAATTGATCTTTGTGAAAGAGTTTATAAAGCGTTACGCCAATTGCCCACATATCATTTGCTTGATGGGGAACAAGGTACTCTTTTTTAAGTTCAGAAACTTTTTTTCTACTCAATGTCTTTTGCAGTTTTTTCAGTAGAACATTTGCCTGTTTTTTACCGAGAGTTGGGCCATCTTTGAGATAGGTTTTTTTGAAATAATTTGAATAACTTGTTTTGCCGGCGTGTGCCAATGCAATTTCAGGAGATTCATAATCGATGGTAGCGACGCATTCATCAGATGAATGAATAGATGCCACTTGGCCTGGATCAGTTAGCTTTGCTTTAATCCCGCCATCTTTTTTTCTAAATAATAAAATATTAGAACATTTAATATCTTGAAAGATTTGTTCTTCGCTATGTAAAAATGCGACAGACTTTAGAAGGTCGCTAGCAATCTGCTCACGCTCACGAGAAGATAATTGACTTTTATTGGTTTCAAAAAGTGTCGACCCTTTTTTGGAATAAACACTGGCAACAAGTTCATTTTCTCTTTGATAGACGGCTCCCATCACATTGCGCACAAGCCTACTTTCCTTACCATATTGCCAAGGAAATTGAACCTCTTTTTCAAGTGCTTCTAACTCTTCAATGACTTTTTTATCAGTAATGCTTGCGTTACTTTTTTTAGATAATCGAACCTTCAAACTGTAATAGGATTCTGCGCCATTTTTACCATCTAAACGCCAAGCGGGTTTGCCAATTTTGGAACCCCCTTTTGCGACTTTAATTTTTCGTTTTTTATTTTGCGCATTTTTACTTTTCGTTTCTAGAATACATTGATATTCCCCATTAGGAGCACGAAGGACACAAAAAGTACGTGTGAAATCAGTAAATTCCTTGCTATAACGTATTGCTTTGTTAGGTTTTAAACCCCTATATCTTTTTTGTCGGCCTGGATTGGTTAACACATCATCGACAATTTTCATCAAGGAACGTTTATCAATACATTCAAGCAGCTCTTTCGGAAGGGGGTGCTTTTTAAATTGTTTCATTCTTTGCATAAATGCGTCGTAATCTTGCGAGAGCATAACATCAAGCCTCTACCACTTTTTGACGCATTGTAGCAATTTAATTGACTTAAATATATGGGGGGGTGCAAAAAGTATAGTTAGTTAAATTATTCTTGTGGTTCAAATTTTGTACAAATTAAAATATGCTAAATATTTCAGAAAAAATGATGTTATTCACAGGGATTGCACAGAGGTTGTCCACTAGTTCTGTGAATATAGTTCTTGCCCTTGAGGTGCTTTGTTGAAAGCAGCGGTAGCTGCGATATTTAATAGCTCGGGATAAAACGAATAAGCGGTAGTAGTGCAACTTTTTTATTTGTGTCACCGCTACCGCGGTTCTTTAGGAAGGAGATTTCCTATTCCCCCCATTGCGGCTAACGCCTTCAGGGGGGCTAGCTAATTTCCTCGCTACCGCGAGGAGAAAACATGAAATGCTTGGCTTGATTTCTGAACGGAGTGAGCAGCGGTAGCTGCGATATTTAATAGCTCGGGATAAAACGAATAAGCGGTAGTAGTGCAACTTTTTTATTTGTGTCACCGCTACCGCGGTTCTTTAGGAAGGAGATTTCCTATTCCCCCCATTGCGGCTAACGCCTTCATGGGGGGCTAGCTAATTTCCTCGCTACCGCGAGGAGAAAACATGAAATGCTTGGCTTGATTTCTGAACGGAGTGAGCAGCGGTAGCTGCGATATTTAATAGCTCGGGATAAAACGAATAAGCGGTAGTAGTGCAACTTTTTTATTTGTGTCACCGCTACCGCGGTTCTTTAGGAAGGAGATTTCCTATTCCCCCCATTGCGGCTAACGCCTTCATGGGGGGCTAGCTAATTTCCTCGCTACCGCGAGGAGAAAACATGAAATGCTTGGCTTGATTTCTGAACGGAGTGAGCAGCGGTAGCTGCGATATTTAATAGCCCCGGGTAAAACGAACGAGCGTTAGCAAGTGAGTGGAACCCGGGGTAAACAGTCTCTGTCATTTGAACTGCGGCAGCAGTGAAACTCCCCTGAGAAGGTTGCATGCTTAGCGTGTCAGCGCTTTATTGATCGCAGGTGTAGCGAAGGCAACCCACCAGCCTAATAAGCTATATTGTAATATCTTGAGACTGATGGCTAAGTCAGGATTGACTGGTTTGCCAAGTAAAGCGAATCCTTTCCAAAAAAGGCCAATTCCCACAAACCCACTAAGCAATAAACGGATACGAGAGCGCCATGTTTGTGGTGGGATAAATTGCACCCAACGTGTTTCACATTGACAGCCAAACCAAAAGCCCATTAATGAAGCTAAAGCAGGCACAACATTACGAGAGATTTCATGCAATGAGAGCAAATAAAGAACAATGAATAAGAATAGAATGATTGCTTGAGTGACAAAAGAAAACCGCTGCAAGGGATCCCAGTGTTTTCTTTCTGCTACGATAAAAACCGCATAAATTGCTAACCCGAGCAAAAGTCCAACACCAATATCGTGTAAAAAATGGACGCCAAGATAAGGACGCGATAAAGCTATCATTAAGCCAATGACACCGTAAAACAGAGCCAATCCCTTACTTCGGACATAATAGGCAAAGCCTAACCACAAGGGGCTTGCCACTTGCGCATGGCCACTGGGGAAAGAAAAAGAATTATCGCGGATGAGTTCTAGCCAATATTCTTTCGGTGGGCGGCATTCCATCACCCATCCCTTAATCAACAGATTGATTAATAAGGCAGTGAACAGCGCATACCCTAGATAAGTTGCATAACGTTTATTCCAGAACCAATAAGCGAGTGCTAATGTAAAAATAACACCGCCTTCGGTACCTAAATCGCTAATTAATTTGATAACAGGAGTCAACCAGGAAACACGTAAATGATTAGCTATCCACACAATAGCTGGAATGCCTGATTCCAACAAGCTAGGTTGACATTCAATCATGATTGTCTCGCCTCAGTGATATTTGCGATGATTTGTAAAGCTTTATGAATGTAATTCAGCGCGGCAATATCATTTTCAGCGGTATGTTTTAATCTATCTTCAAGCAATTTTTTTGCAATATCGATTTGTGTATTATCAAGATCTTGGTAACGAAGATGAAGAACATCATCAGGATGTCCTTGTATACAATCTTTAGTGAGACGATGAATAATCAAGATCCCCTGTAAATGATCTATTTCATGCTGTAACACGCGTGCTTCAAAACCTTCCGCAATAGCATGAATGGGTTGACCTTCCGGTGTGAAAGCATAATATTGAATTTTACTATAGCGAGGAACTTTACCCGTATGCTCAGCGACTGAAAAGCAAGCTTCCCAATCATAAGTGATCGTTGCATCGCTCGTTGGGGCATAATGTGCATTGACAAGAACAGTAAGAGGAACTTCACGAGTTGCATCCGATCTTAAGCGATTTTGCTCTTGGGTGATGCGATAAACAAAAATATTTTGTGGGCTACCCACTTGTGGCGCAGCTAAGCCAACACCATTGAGCTTGATAAACAATGCTTTCATATCGTCAATCAATTGCAATGTTTCAAAAGAAAGTGGAAATGCGACCTCGACTGTTGGTTTTTGTAATATTTCAGGATGTTGACTATGTTCGAGCGTAACGACATCCATCTATTTTCTCCTGTTACTCAGCCTTGGTAATAATGCCACTATAATACAAACCAAATCCAAGCGTTGCTCCGACTAAGCCACCTATACCTAATCCTGCAAACATTGCAATGGGTAAAGTGACAAGGTTGGCTTGCAAGGCATTAGCCAAGATAGTTTGAACGGCAGCAGTAGGAAGGGTTTCGTAATATACAACAGCACTAAAAATACTACCGAAAGTGCCGCAACCAATAGCGAATATACTCGCAACAGTAAATGCTTCTTCTAAATTGCTTTGAAGGCCACCGTTGACAAGTTGAATTTCGTTTAGAGAGAGATTTCGCATTTTTGCTACCACCGTGCTATCAATTTTAGTTAGCAGAATGTAAATCATTTTATCGAATGGATCAACTTTTTATTTTTTTTTCAAGTTTATCCAAGATGACACAAGCAATATTAATGTTAAAAAGATTTTCAACTTCTCTTACGCCCGTTGGACTTGTAACGTTGATTTCTGTAATGAAATCTCCGATGACATCGAGCCCAACAAAAAATAATCCTTTTTCTTTCAATGTTGGACCGACTTGCTCACATAACCATCTATCTCGTGCAGTCAATTCATGTTTGATTCCTTGTGCACCTGAAGCAAGATTGCCACGGAAATCTTCTTTAGAAGGAATGCGTGCTAGTGCGTAAGGATAGGGTTCACCATCTATCAATAAAATTCGTTTATCTCCGCTTTGTGAAATTTGCGATATATAGCGCTGTGCCATGATGGGGTATTTGCCACGATGTGTTAAAAGTTCAACCATGGCATGAAGATTCAGATCACCTTCATTCGCCATTAAGACACCCTGTCCACCCATGCTATGTAAGGGTTTAATAATAATTTTATGATGCTTTTCAATAAATTGTTTGACTAAATGGATTTGAGAGGTGACCAGTGTTTCTGGACAACATTGACTAAACCATGTTGTAAACAGTTTTTCATTTGCGTCACGAATACTGCGGGGACGATTTAATATTAAGCATCCTTCTCGTTCAGCAAGCTCTAATAAATAAGTTGCATATAAATAAGCCACATCAAAAGGCGGATCTTTTCGCATCAAGACGATATCGAATTCACTTAGCAAGGTAGTGCGTGGTTCATCCAGAAATTCAACGAAATCGACAGGGCTATCTTTAACACGAATTTTCGAAGCAATAGCATTCACTTGGTTATCAGCTAAAAATAATTGCGAAGCTTCAAGGTAATAGATCTCCCAATGGCGCTTTTGTGCTTCTAGCATTAGGGCAAAAGTGGTGTCCTTTTTAGTTTTAATACTGTTGATAGGATCCATTACAACGCATAATTTAATGGTCATGTTTTATACTCTTGTAAAAGCGCTGTTTTTTCATAAGAGATTGCTAATGCTGCTAATCTTGCAATAACGCTATAGACATAAAATTGATTTTGAGCCTCGTGAGGACTGAGTCGATTATCTGGATTATTGCAGCACGCAGCAAAACTTAGTTTTTCAAAATGCATTCCAGGACTATTTAAATTTTCGAAAATATCTCTTGCTTGATGTACGCGATAAAAGCCGCCAATGACATGTTGTCCCAGCATATAAACCACGGGCTCCGCTACATTGTGATGAATGCCGATCGTTTCAAAAGTTGGGATCCCTTCCTGAATAATGACACGATCAACACTTTGTCCACCTTTACGTACAGACATACTCATACGTTGTTTGCGGTTTAAGGTTTTTAACTGCTTTGGATCATGAATGGGCATGACTCCCATACCGTAAGTACCGGCATCCGCTTTAATCACAACGAATGGTGAAAATTCTATATTATATTGATGATATTTATGTTGAATCTGGGTTAATAATGAGTCTGCCTTTTCTATTAGCGCATCTATACCTTCACGTTTGATAAAATCAATTTGTTGATGGTCAGTAAAAAGCGGACATATTTGCCAAACATCAATGTTAATTAGCTTTGCAAAATTTTCACAAATTTTCTGATAAAAAATACAATGTTGGGTTTTGCTGCGGATTGACCATCCTAAGATAGTATCTGGTTCAATGGGTTGTTCAAGCGCTTGCAATAAGGGCGGCACACCTTCTGAAAGGTCATTATTCAAAATGACTAAGCAAGGGATAAAATCGCCGACGGTTAATTTGTTATCAATCCGTTTGATAGGATGTAGTGTTAGCGTTTCATTATTTTCTAAAGCGACTTCAATGGGTTCATCTTCCAATAAAGTAGAACCAACACGCACTTCATATCCTGCTTTTTCAATAATCTGTTTGAGCGTAGCAACGCTTTGGTAATAATGCATATTCCTTGTGTGATTTTCAGGAATAATAACAATATTTTTACAATGCGGATAATAATCATTTAAAAATTGTTTTGCAGCAAGAATACAAAAAGGGAAAAAATCGGGATTGAGGTTATTAAAGCCCGCTGGAAAAACATTGGCATCAACCGATCCTAGCTTAAATCCCGCATTTCTTAAATCGACAGAGCTTGTAAATAAGGGAGGCTGTGTTTGCCAAGCTTCACGAAACCAACCCTCAATTTTAACTTGGTTATCAAGAATGTGTTTCTCTAATTCAAAGAAAGGCCTTGCATGTTGATGTGCAAGGTGGGGAATACTTAGTTTTTTAACATCCATATACTTTTCCCTGACTGTTCAATTATTTTTTTTCCTTGTCCTGGAAACGTGCTGGATTCCTTGGCTTCTTTTGTGATGATAAAGAGAACCAGTCTTCAGGTTGGATGGCATGAAAATAATCCGCTGCTTCTTTAAGCAGACTTGAAGTTGTTTTTTCCACAGCAGCGATTTCAACACGTACCCCATCCGATTTTAAGTGACGGACAAGATCAATATAATCAGAATCACCCGACATGATAATGATAGTGTCGACTTTACTAGCAAGTTGAGTGGCCTTAATAGAAAGCGGGATATCAGCGCTTTTGTGGCAAGGATGTACTGAACCATGAAAATGCTGATGTAAACGCTCTGCTAGTTTAGAAGAAATTTGACGCCCTTCACGAAAATAGATCAAACGATTTAATGAACGGTTATCGACTAGCTTGGGGATCAGCTTATCAAAGTTGAGCATGACACCTTCATCGCCCGTTTGTTGATGTAAACTAATTTCAATATTATTACCATCAACGAGAATAGCGACTGACTGACTCATTACAATGGATGGAGGTTGATAAACCATCTGGGTTCCTTTTAGCTATTTAACTATGCGCTTGACTTTAAGTGAATAAACGCTCACAATAAAGCTGGTTATTTAAATGTTCTGGTAAATAATATTATGCGTGATGGCAGTTCGACTCGCAAACGTTTAGAGCGTTGTGCATTAACCTTATTTGTTAAAAAAGGGATCACAGCAACCACTATTAAAGATATTGCACAGCTTGCCGGAGTTGCTGAAGGTACGTTGTACCGACACTATGAAAGCAAGGAAGAACTTGCAAAACAACTCTATTTAGACGCGCATGCCAGCATTTCTGCCCAAGTCAAAGAAAGTATTGTTGGAGATCATAATATCCAACATAAAATAAAGATTATGGTGCATTTCTTCTGTGAAAAATATGATGAAGATCCTATTCTGTTTAATTACTTATTATTAGCGCAACATGAACAGATAAAAGTATTATCTGAGAATGAAATGACCGCTCACGATATCGTTGTCCTAATTTTCAATGAAGCTTTGCGAAAAAAAGAAATGCCTAAGCGTGATACTCAGCTTTGTGCTGTTGTGTTACTAGGGGTGTTATTACAAGCGGCCATTTGCCGGGTTTATAATCGAATTACTAAGCCCATGTTAGATGATAGTGAATCATTAACTCAAGTCATCATCCGTGCATTAGAATTGACTCATGACTCATGAAAAAAATTCAGCTTTGCTTAAATTTACTATTTATCAGCGTCATCACACCGTGTTATGCAAAGACATTATTACCTGAACATCAGTTTCTGCAAATTCAAGGTCATGAAATCCATTTATTAAGCTTTGATCCAGATAGCGTTGAGATCATTCAAGTTAAATCCCCAGATAATCGTCGCCGATCAGTCACTGAATTTGTAAAGGAACATCATGCTTATGCCGGTATTAATGGCGGGTATTTTGCGATTAGTGATAATGGTGAAGGAAGTGCAGTGGGTGCCTTAAAAATACGGGGGGAATGGATAAACTTCCCTATCCAAAAAAGAGGGGCAATTGGCTGGAATAAAGTTGAACAAAAGCCTTATTTTGATCGGTTGATTACCAAAAATCGTCAAACGCAACCGGTGGTGGTTCCTGAATTTGATACTGGGCCTACTGCTCGCAAACGTTGGCAGCAATTTGATTATGTGGTAGGTGGGATCCCACTCTTGATGAAAAATAGTAAGCCGATAGTAGATTATCGACAAGAACAAATGATCACGTCTTTTAGCGAAGAGCGCCATGCCAGAACCGCAGTTTGTTTAAAAAAGGATGGAAAGTGGCTTTGGTTGGTAGCATCTCATACTAAAAAGCCTGATAGGCCACAGGTGAGCAAAATCATTGAAGGACTCACATTGCGTGAATTGACCGATATTCTTTTAAAACAAGGTTGTGTTGATGCCATTAACTTAGATGGGGGCGGTTCTTCAACTTTGGTGATTGATGGCAAAATTATTAATCAACCCGCTGGGGATTTCAATCCTTTGTTCCGAAGCTATGAAGAGCGCCCGGTATATGATGCAATGCTTCTTATCCCGAAAGGTTAGCGAGTGCTAACCTTTTTTTCCAGGGGGAATATTATAGTGTCTCAGACTATCTACTTGGGGGCTATGCGAGCCATGGCTTTTAAATTTCTGCTCATTGGCTAAATGCACAACTTGCTGCCCATGGTGCGGTGTGAATGTGGGTGCTGCCGTAATGACACTATTCTTAAATAGCTCTTTAAAGACTTGGTTAAGCTTCTTGAGCGCATTAGTGACGACCTTTTGTAATTGTTTTAATGCATTCACTGTTTTCTCCGAATTTTCATTGGCAGGCAGTAAAGATTGAGAGACGGCATCTTGTACTTCATCGCATTTGCCTTTGAATTCCTTCGCTACATTTTCAAGCGCAGGAGATTCTATTAATTCCTCAACAAAGTGGCTAATTTGTTTTTGCAATTTCTCTACAAAAACCGGTATGTCTCGTACGGAAATCGCTTTGGGTTGATTAGGGGAGTGGGAGTGTTGAGTGATCCAGTGAGATAATTCAGTTAAAGCATGCTCTAAGACCTTTTTAGCTTTTTTAGGAGCGACCATAAAAAATATCCTCCACAAGGTGGTAATTTTAGAAGCCTCAAAAGGCTCTTTTACACAAGTTCTGAGAGAGGCCTCTAATAAGAAAGACAATATGGCCGTGAAAAAGTTTCCCAATTGAAAATGTGCCATTCCCCGCATGCCATTTAATCATGCCATTCATCCTAGGTTGATATCATCCTATCCCCGAATGAAAAGCGCATTTCAGAAAAAAATTTATAAAAATCAGACAATTAAATCTTTTTTGGCAGGGGAAATGAGAATATTTCTTATATTTGGCGATTAGCTAACTTTGTATAATCTCCCCATGTCAAGTTACTACGTGTTACCAAAGGGCACAAAGCTAACTCCACTTAAGTATAAGGAAGATTAAAATGAGCTATATAAGAAGTCTGATTCAAGCGGTAACCCCTAGCATCGTTATCAATGGCTATTTCGCTGTTAAAAATTATTTTAGTAGGCCAACCCCAACCACATCAAGCGTCACGACTGAGCTTTTAGAAACCGAAGAAATGGCGCCAAAGGCAAGCCCACTTGCAACAGCAGCGACCAATTTTGCTGCAGATACAGGCAGAGACATTGCCTTTAATGCTGCAAGACTTGGTGTAATGCATGCTGCAGATTATGTTGCACCCGGTGCATCAGCTCTTACGGGAGCGGCAGTGAATATGGCATTTAATGGTACGCAAGCAGCTTTAGAAGGTGAAGATGTGAGAAAAGCCGTTGCAAGATCCGCTGCGAGTGCAGTAACGGCTGTCGCGATGGGGCCAATACCAGCTGCGTTGTTATCACCTGCAACAAATTATGTCGCCAATAAAGCAGTCGATCTTTATGACGTTGGTGGTATTACCAATGCTTATACCAACTACAAAAATCATGCTGAATGGGCAGCAATGCCATATCGTAAAAATTGGGGAGCGCCATTACAGCAAGATGAAATCAGTATTACTGAGGAAGATCTCGATATTAATGAAAGCTTTATGTTGATGTCGCCAGCTGCATAAATGTAAATGAATGAAAATAGGGGAGACTCAAATGTTAAATTTCTTTAGACGAACTTCAGAAATAACCGTTGAACCAACGGCTATCGTGGAAAATCCAAGTACGGCTTTAGTAGCACAGGGAGCAACGTCATCCACTTTAGTAGTGCCAAGTGCAGAGCCTGCACAAGAAGAAGGGAGTTATCACGGTATCATCGCTCAAGGTACTGTAATGAATGCGGCCATTGTCGCAATGCCTGTTGGCTCAACTATCGGAGGTTATTTGGGTCGAGTTGCAGGAATTCCAATCGCTGAAAGAGTCGGTGAACGTGTTGAAGAAGTGGTTAGAGCTGAAGTAAGCAGAGCAGCATCAGAAGCTTTAGCTGCAACGGGTTTATCAAGAGTCCCGGGTGTTGAGTGGCTGCTAGATGCTGAAGCCATGAACATAGGGCATGCTGCAGGTGAAAGATCGCGTCAAGCAGCGCTGAATGCAAGTACTGCAACAGGTGCCGCAGCAGGTGGCTTCATTGCAGGTGCGGGAACGGTCGCTCTTCTTGAAGCAATTAATGGTATAGGATTGCTTTACACTCGATTTCTCGGCGCTTCCTACCAAAGCAGAAGCGATGATCGCTTAAGAGCATTGGCAGCGGCTCAAGATCAGGAAGAAGAAAGAGCCCTTGCAGCTTCTTCATCGGCTCCTTCTTTGCGTCTTTCTTAAAACCATCATTAAATCATCTCAAAAGAGACCTCATTTAGGTCTCTTTTGAGGTTACCCATTATAAAATGTGGGAGACTTCATCTAATTGCGCATACCAATGATCTAAAATATGAAATAACCACAAATTCATTTGCGTGAAATCACTGGTGAGTATTTGTTGTGCATTGTTTATAAAGCGACCCGCTGTTAAATCTTCTTTAGCGTGCTCAAGCAGGCCTTTGGCGACACTGGGTGTCATTTCAAAATGGCATTGAAAACCAAGGATACTAGGCGAAAACTCAATGATTTGTCTGGGACACCCTTCACTGGTTGCGAGTATTTCTGCCCCATTAGGTAATCCTGGCATATCATTATGCCAGTGAAACACAGGGAAGGAGTCTGGTAAATGTTGCAAATAGGGGTGACGTTTACCTTCCTCTGTCAGGCTAAGATTAAAGGTTCCTACTTCTTTTTCTGGACTTTTTTCCGTTTTGGCGCCAAGACTTTCTGCAATAAGCTGGGCTCCTAAACATACACCAATAAAAGGATGATTTTTTTTAAGCAATTTTTTCATCCATTCAACCTCTTTTACGAGATAGGGATATTGCTGATAATCTTTTGCATTTTGCGGTCCACCCATCACAATCACGGGTTCATTCGCATGAATCTCGGGTAATTCATCCCCTGCGTAAGGGCGATAAAGTTCAACGGATAGTTTTTTATGTTTAGCCCATGGCACAATCGCGCCCGCAGGTTCAAAGTCGGCATGTAAAATGATATGGCACTTCATTATTTTCCCCCTGGAGGTCTTTATGTGTCAGGATTATATACCCATTACACTTGAAGATGCGAAGCATAACTTGAAGTGTACCTTGTCTATACTGTAAAGAGCAGCCATCCGATCAAGAAAGAGATAGAACGATGAAGCAAATATTAATAACAGGCGGTACCGGCTTAATTGGTCAAGCTTTGTGTGAGGCTTTGATTCAAAAGGGTTACCATATCACGGTACTGACTCGTGATGTTCACCAAAGGCAGCGTCTATTTATTTCGCAAGAAAGTATCACCTTGATTGATAGTCTGCAAAAAATTAAATCCGAAACTATTTTTGATGCGGTGGTAAACCTTGCCGGAGCTCCAATTGCAAAGCGATGGACGACGGCTTATAAGCGTACTATTGTGCAAAGTCGAATTAATCTTACCCAAACTTTAATCGATACTTTAGCCAGGCTTAAACAGCTGCCTCAAACCTTGGTCAGTGGATCTGCCATTGGTTTTTACGGGCCTCAACAAGATCAAGAACTCATTGAAACAAGTTCTTTTACACCTAGCTTTAGTCATGAATTATGCCAAGCCTGGGAAGATGAAGCCAATAGAGCAAAACAACTGGGCATTCGAGTGGTTAATTTACGCACTGGCATTGTCTTGAGTAAAAGGGGGGGGGCGCTAGCGAGGATGAGATTGCCATTTCAATTGGGTTTAGGGGGGCCGATTGGTAACGGCCAGCAATGGATGTCATGGATCCATCATGAAGATATTGTACGAATTATTCAATTTTGTATTGAAAAAGAAATAGAAGGCCCCGTGAATGCAACTGCGCCATTTCCGGTTACCAATAAAGTGTTTGCAAGTACTTATGCAAAGGTACTTCATCGGTGTGCTTGTTTACCTATGCCAGGATGGTTATTACGTTTGCTAATGGGGCAAATGGCAGAAGAACTTTTGCTGACAGGACAAAGAGTGATACCTGATAAACTACAGCAAACAGGTTTTAGTTTCGAATACCCTATTTTAGAAAAAGCACTAAAAAATACAGAAAACTCTCATTAACTGTTTTACTTTATTCTAACAATGGTGTAAGTTAAATGCCAAATAATTACAATTCAAATATGAGTTAATTAACTTATATTCATTATTAAAAAGTTAGAGGTTTGACATGTTAAAGTTTCGTTCGCTAGGTGATGGGGATTGCCTTTATAACACCGAAGCAGTTTGGCTGATTAGCTCGTTTACGCAGGGGAAACTGGATCCCTTATTTAAAAATAAAACCCGTGTTAACGAGTTCCATAAATTGTTAAAAGCGTTTGAAGCAAATGAATTAACCGAAGTTGCAGAGAAACCATCAGAGAAAGCAGTAAGAGATGGATTTACGCAGCTGGTTGAAAATTTCACTGAAAACGGACAAATTCAATGGGTGGGGTTACAACAGCACTTATCCATTGCATTACGACAGCACGTCCAAAATATCATTATCACCGATGAACCCACTAAACGATCAGTTAAAGGTGAATTAACACGCGCACTCAATCAATGTATTGATATGGCTTATGTTGATGGTGCGTTAGTAGAAGATCTGGAAGTGGGTGGTATTGATGGTTCACATTTTGAAGGAATGGAAACCATTGTAGAAAAGATTGCTGAAATTCTTCAAGATGATAACTATCTCAGCGCAGATGCAAAAAAGGCCGCATTGCGAGCATGGTTTTTTGAGGGAGAAGCTGTCGGTTTTAACGAATACCTTCAAGGTGAAAATGGCATTGGTAATGTGAGCGTTCATGCCGGAGATATCGAATTGAAAGTACTTTCCTCTAAATTGGGGATTGTCCATAAGACTTTCATGAGAGGGGCAATAGAAGATGAACGAGCAGCAACTTACTATAATGGCTTTCAAGCAGAAGACAAAGCACGAAAAGTGGGTAAAAATGCACTCATCTTTGCTTTTGAAAAAACCCCTATCCATTGGAATTGTTTATTAGAAGACAACCCTGCTAATAACCGGATCATTCAAGCCTATAATGCTCAACGAGCAGAGCAAACCAAATTAGAAATTTTAGAAAAACATGGAACGTTTAAAAAACACCACGCTAAAAATCTTAAGGACCTTTCGATTAAAGAATATTGTCAGATCCACAATATAACTCGTGCGGAATATAACAATCCTTCTAAAGTTAAAAAAGAAGAACAGGAAAAAGCCAGGCAAGCTGCAAAAGCGAATGACAAAGGATCTAAATCTAAACCTACGTCAAAAGCGCAAAGTTCTTCATTAAATATTTCGGCAAATATCGAAGTGTCAGATTATGCTTTATATTTTATATTGACTGCTGCTGTTGTTGCTATCATGTCGCAATTTTTGTTAATGCCGATGTTGACGCCTGCACTGACAAGCTTGTTTGTTGGTACAAAGCTTGCGTCTTACATAAGCATATTAGCGATTGGAATGACGTTGGGTATCAGTACTTTGGCAGGATATCTTGTTGCTGAGAAGACGCAAACCAATAACGAGTCAGTAACGCCTGCAAAGCCAAGTTCCGCTACTAAGAATGCCGCAGATAAAGCAAAGAATGATGTGATTGATCTGACCGATAAATCACCCACCATGCTGATTTATCAGAACACACGCGCTCAAGCAAAAAGACGTGAGCAAGCTGCTGCTTCTGATGCATTGGGAGAAAGTTGTACTGTTCGCCCAACCTTACATTAATCCTTCCGATCTTTTTGTGCATAGATTGAACCTATGCACAGCAATTTTCTGCTAGCGCTTTCATAGCTATCAAACAGATATACCGCTCATTGCTGAGCGGTATATACTTAAAAGAGTTATAATCCAAATTTAATATGATTCTCAATCAAGGAGCCATGTGGTGTTCGAGCCTGTGCACAATCCTAGGGTGTTGATCCTGGGGGGCTATGGTAATTTTGGTAAGCGTGTAGCTACTTTGCTGCTAAAAGATCCGAACCTTGAAGTTATCTTAGCGGGTAGAGATATTACCAAAGCACAACAAGAAGTGGCTCGATTACAACAACAAATTCCTCATGCTAACATAACGCCTTTGCAACTTGATTGGCGTGCCTTTGATTTTAAAGAAAAACTTAAAATAGCAGCGCCTCATTTATTAATTCATAGCGCAGGCCCTTTTCAAGCACAAGATTATTCCGTTGTTTATGCCTGTATTGATTTGAAAATTCACTATATCGATCTTTCTGACGCGCGTGAGTTTGTGACGGGAATCATTACTTTAGATGAATTAGCAAAACAACAGGATGTGGTGGTACTGAGCGGTGCAAGCTCGGTGCCTGGACTATCGTCGGTTATCATTGATAGCTATGCAACAAAATATACTGAATTACGAGAAATTGATTTTGGCATTGCTCCTGGTAATAAAGCAGAGCGGGGTAGTGCGACGATTGAAGCTATTTTAAGCTACACCGGTAAACCTTTTATGCGCTTAGAAAATGGGCGATGGAAAAAAGTCTATGGTTGGCAGAACCTACATCGGCATTACTATGGCGATAATATTGGTTTACGTCTACATGGTAACTTAGATATACCTGATTTAGATTTACTACCAGACAGATATCCAATGCTAAAAACGGTCACTTTTCATGCAGGTTTAGAAGTCCCTCTTTTGCATTGGATTATGTGGCATATGTCATGGTTAACCAGAGCAAAAATTGTTAAAGACTGGTCTGCATTTGTTAAACCTATTAATAAATTAAGCCATTGGTTTGACAATTGGGGTACAGATTGTGGGGGAATGTTTATTCATTTATCTGGATCGAATCACGATTATCAGCCATTAGATATATATTGGACATTGGTTGCTGATAAAGGTCATGGTCCTTATTTACCGGTAATACCCAGCGTGATTATGGCACATAAAATATTAGATAATTTAGTACCAGCCGGTGCAAGGCCGTGCTTAGGATTATTTACCTTAGCAGAGTTTGATGAGCAGATTAAAGATTGGGATATTTACTACACCGTGCAAGAGGTGGTGAGTTAAATGGAATATTATTTATTCTTAAAATTTGTTCACATTATTACTGCAACCTTTTTATTTGGCACCGGCATTGGTACGGCATTTTTTATGTTGATGGCATATTTAAGTGGCAACATTGCGACAATAAAGCAAACCACTCGGCATGTTGTTTTAGCAGATTGGATTTTTACCACACCCTCCGTTATTTTACAGCCGATTACCGGTATTGCCTTAATGTGGATATTACACTATCCATTCAACTCATTATGGTTTGCTATCGTCATTGGCTTATACATATTCACAGGATTTTGTTGGATACCTGTCGTTTTTATTCAATACCAATTAAGAAATCAGGCCGCTACTTTACAAGATTCGACCATTTTGCCACCCCGTTTTCGCTATCTCATGTTTTGGTGGATTGGTTTAGGCATTCCCGCCTTTATTTCCGTGCTCTTAATTTATTGGCTGATGGTAAGCAAATGGGGACTTTCTGACACTTTATTCTCATAGGTATTTATTCAGAAAGAAGTTCGAATAACAAAGAAAGACGTCAAGTTCCCTTTCTTTACGTATGCGGACACAGTTAATGCGTGTATTTCTCGCAATAAAAAGTTAAAATATAAACTAAACTGATAGCATTGACATGAGGCACAACGAGGATTCATGCAGTACGGACCCATTCCACTTAAAGTGATAAAAACAGATAGGCTAATTATTCGGCCGGTGCGAATTAGCGATGCGGCAGCAATGCATGGTGCTATGAAAGCAAGTTTTCAAACATTAAAACAATGGATGCCTTGGGCACAGTCTCTTGCTTCCTTACGAGATACCGAAGTTTATTTGGCGCACGGTGAAAAAATTTGGAGTTCACCAGCCCATGAAGGTATCGAGCAGCCATTGCAGATTATGGATGTGAATGACAAAATTTATTACGGTGCAACTGGTATTAAACCTGCAAATTTAATGATACCCAGTTTTGAGATAGGTTATTGGGCCAATCAACCCTATGCTGGAAAAGGAATCATTACGGAAGCAATGAATGCACTTTCTCGCTATCTATTTGATGTGTTAAAAGCGAAGCGAATTGAAATTAATTGTGAAGAAAAAAATATTAGAAGCGCTCAAGTGGCAATTCGTTTAGGATATCAAGAAGAAGGTAAGCTTCATAATCACCGCTTAAATGCCAGTGGTAAAATGTTGTCGAACTCGCTCATTTTTGGTTGCACTGATATTGCCAAATTACCTCCTCTTACTTATCAATATGAAAAATAAATAGGTCTGTGGTGTCGTATTTGTATCTTGCATTGGCAATTATTGCAGAGGTTATTGCAACAAGCTCACTAAAAGCCTGCGCAGAATTTACTATTTTACTGCCGAGTGTTTTAGTGGTGCTTGGTTATTGTTTTGCTTTTTATTTTCTGATGCTCAGCTTACGCACCATACCTGTTGGGGTTGCTTATGCAATATGGTCTGGTGTGGGTATTGTTATTGTCACGTTGATTAGTTATTTTCTGTATCGCCAAATACTTGATATACCAGCAATGGTCGGAATAGGTTTTATTATTGTCGGTGTTGTTATTATTCAAGTATTATCGCGCGTCACTGCCCATTCATGATAAAACCATCACCCTCTTTTTATTTTTTCTCTTATGTTCCTGCGATTCGTTATCATATATCTCGTTTATTATCACAACAGGGATGGATTGAAGCACCGAATGCAAAAAGTGCCGATCTAGGCGATAGACATTTAAGTATCAACGATGAAATCTCAAAAAACCTTGAATACAAACATTTATTAGCAAAATTGACGGCTAATATTACCCCTGCAATTATGCCATTAACGTATGAAATAAATGATGATAATTGCCAGCAAGTTTTTGCAAAGATCATTTATGAACATTATCTTATTAAACGTCAATATCAGCAGACGATTCAAGGGCTCCAATGGATTTTAAAACCCTCAATGCTGAATAATGGCGATGAAATACATCTTTTTAATAATATCGAAGAAGTCAAAAAACACTATGCAACGAGTCATCGTGTTGGTGGGGAACATGTATTACAACGCTATATCAGTAACCCAGCACTGATTAATGAAAGAAAATTTACTTACCGCTTACATGTTGTTGTAACCAATTATGCAGGGATCTTTCTGTATGATCAGGGTTATATCAATATCAGCGCATTACCATTTTTGATTAACGATCATTTGATCAATCGTAAAATGCATATCACCAATTATGTACTTGATGGCGTGTTATCGCATATTGAACAACGCTCTACCAATACTTTACCTGATTTTGTGCAAGTTTATGAAGACATGAAATTCATTGTGAAAGCGGTGTTCAATGCGTTGTGCAAAAAAGAGCCATCTTACTTAAAGTTCCAGAACGAAAAGCATTTTGAAATTTTTGGTTTTGATTTTATGCAGGATGAAACAGGAAAGCTTTGGTTACTTGAGATTAATCAAGGACCAGATGCGCCCACTTTTGAAGATAATCATCTACAAGCGACATTGTGGGATCGTTTTTGGCAAGATATTATTGATGAATTTGTTATTCCTTGTGCTTTGAATTTACCTCCTAAAAGTGATTATGCTCATTTTACTCGGATAATCGATATCAATGAGGGATATTCACCGTGTCGAGATTTTTTTCATCGACTTTTTCACCGTTTCACCTAAAAATTTGCTCTTAGTTGGCAACAAACACGGTATACTGATTGTTTTTCACTGGTTTAATCAAGGTTATTGGTTATGATTAATTCGCGCTGCGAATCCGAAGAGAATGCTTTAGAAGACTATGGCGCAGATATTGTCTCTGAGCTATTTGGAGAGCCCCAAGAGCCGCCTAACACGCTTTTATGGATGGCTAATAAGATTTATCATTCGTTAGCTTATTTAGCAGGTTATGTTCAAAGAGAAGAAGTGTCTCATTCTGTTGCAGAGTCCAGAACTCGGCTGTCTAATTAACCTTCTGTAAATCCGTTCTGTAGTTTTTTGCTTATTCATGAACTATTTCTAACCTCATACGAATCATAAAATTGGTGCGAGGTCGGATTGATGTTTAGTGTAGGTAGTAAATCTGAACGAATGGCGAAATTGGCTGCGATGGGAGTCGGTTCGTATTTAGTGTGGTATTTTGCTGGCCCTTTAGCAGGAGAGGTTGGGCGGCATGCATTTGAAAGTTATTACTATTTTCTGCATGGAACGCCTTCATTTTATTCTTTTGAATATTGGGTAAATTATATGCCATTACGAGGGCATGCAACTTTTTACGCTTATAAATATGGTGATATGTTTTGTGCTGCATTATCAGCACCTTTCTTTTATAAATTACCAGACGTTCTTCGTTATTGTGTGGGTCGAAAAACACCAAACAAGGACGTTAGCATTGAAAATGAAATATCAAACAAGCAAGCGCTTAATTTATCGGCTCTTTTAGAGAATGAAGATCCTGATATGCCGCCAATGAGTATTCGCAGAACGGTTTCGTTAGATGGAAGGCGACATAGCTTCAATCCTTCACCACAATCTGGTATACAGGGTTCAGTTTCCGCAAATGAGCTGTCAAAACGTCAAAAAAAATCTGCCAAACCCCATATCTAATACATCGGTGTGACTTAAGATGTTTTATCGTCAGGTGGTGTTACTTTTTTAGCAGTGTTAGGCTTGCGTAAAGCCGAAGCTGCTAAGGCCTTTGCTACTTTAATGCGTTCTTGTTGCGGAAGTTTAAGCATAATTTGAAAAGTTGTTTTTTGAGCCAATGCAAAATTCTTTATCGACAATTGATAAGTTTGCTCAAAGAGATCGCCGAGTAATTTTTCATTCAGTGGCTCTTGGGCGAGAACTTGCGCAATTTGTAAACGAATTTGGCGAATTTGATTTTGGTTAACAAGAATTTCTTGCTGTTGTTCCTTCATAAAATCGCTGAGTTTCTTTTGATTTTCTTCAGGAAGCGTTTTATATATCCCTTTCATTTCTTGGGTTAGCGCAGCGGTTGTAACTGGCTCAACCGTTGATTGTGGTTTATGCCCCATAAAATAGCCAACAATAAAAATATTGGATGCAACCGATAAACATAAGACTAAAATCAGCCATTTATTTTGATTCATGGTTATGATTCCTAAAGGGTATTAAACAAGATTATAGATGCTAGTGAGTAAATCGGATAAATTAGGTGTATACTCACTTTTAAAGCACACGCAAGAAGGTAGTAGATCCTTTAGCAGGCGATCAGTTAGCATAAGCACGTTGAACATAAGGCATTGAGTGCACATGATGAGTTTATCTTCTAAAAAAGACTTGCCCATAGGTATTTTTGATTCAGGTATTGGTGGGTTAACAGTCTTAAAAGCTTTGCGCCAGCAGTTACCCCATGAACATTTTCTCTATCTTGGGGATACTGCAAGATTGC
Organism: Candidatus Berkiella aquae; assembly: GCF_001431295.2. NCBI lineage: Bacteria > Pseudomonadati > Pseudomonadota > Gammaproteobacteria > Candidatus Berkiellales > Candidatus Berkiellaceae > Candidatus Berkiella > Candidatus Berkiella aquae. The sequence goes on from NZ_LKAJ02000001.1 coordinate 1,152,432, forward strand.
CTTATGGTACCAAAAGTCCTGATACCGTAAAAAATTACGCCTTAAATGCGAATGAAATTTTGGCACAGCAAGTGAAAATGCTAGTGATTGCTTGCAATACAGCGACTGCCGTTGCGCTAGAAGCATTGCAAGAGCGATTTTTCCCCATTCCTGTGGTCGGGGTTATTGAGCCTGGGGCACAAGCAGCACTGAATGAGCCTAATCCAGGTCCTGTTGTTGTGTTAGCGACTGAAGGGACGGTAAAAGGGCATGCCTATCGTCAGGTATTAGCTCGATTATCGCCACAAACACCAGTGATAGAATGGCCATGCTCATTACTTGTCGCGATTGCTGAAGAGGGATGGTGTCATGGTTATTTGGTAGAAGAAATCATTACGAAATTATTGGCTCCCTTGCGACTACAATTAGGGGAACAAAAACCCAGTTGTGTTGTTTTAGGTTGTACCCATTTTCCCGTATTAAAAGAACCTATGCAAAAAATTTGGGGCGATATTCCTGTATTAGATCCCGCTTACCGAGTTGCACAAGAAGTCACTGCGTTGCTAAAGCAGCAAGATTTAGAGCGCCAGTCTCATGATGAGGCCACAATCCATTTTATGGCAACCGATGGTATTGAACGTTTTGCACGTGTCGCGCAAATCTTTTTAGGGCATCCCATTGCACAGCATTGTGTTGAATTAGTTTCTGTTCCCGCTTATGAATCACGGGCTCGGCAAGAAATCAACTCGCGTACAGCGGCAAGCAAGTAATAAACTGATGATAGTGCCGACGCTAAATAGCGTTAAAATGGTGATAATCGAATTGAGTGAAAAAGCGTATTGAAAGAGATGAAAGGGTTCTAAGGTAGCGGTAAGATAAACAACGGAAGTGCCAAGCAACAGCATTCCCGTTGCAGCACCACGAAACTGATAAGCATAAACGCACAGTCCTATTAATAAAATAGCAGCCCATATCACGGCAAAAGCCTGAGGTATAAAAAATAACGAACTATGTCCGATGACAAGGAGCCCGCCGAATAACCAAGCAGGGAAGGATCCTTTCATAAATAATCGTTTAACTGTAAATGGCTCAAGCACAAGACACAGTGGGGTTAAGCAAAGGATCCCGTTAAGCTCACCAAAGAAGGCCATCAACCAGGGTAAATCTGGATAAAAAAGGTATTGCCAGCCCGTGTGCAAAGCACAAAAAACGACAACCACGCTGATTAATTGCAAGCAGACACGGCTAGTATGTAAGGGCGCAATTGAACCAAAAAAGCGTAGGCAACAGTAACGGATGAGATAAAGATTAAGCGTAAACAAGATACTATTAGAAATTGAAACCGTGAATGGAAAGTGGTTAAATAAATAACTTGCAAATAGGCCAGTAAAAATCCCTAGCAACATGACATTGCCACGTAAAAAAAGAGCGGATAAACCCACTCCGGCAGCAGGCCAAACGGCAGAATAAAGACCATTTTGTAATAAAAATTCTTGACCACTAAAAATGAGTACGGCACTGAACAACCATTCGCAGAATCTTCTGGTAAAATAGAGCCGGTAAAACCGATTTTGATAAACAGGTATGGGTTTTGTATGAGGGTGCTTTGCCAACATAGTTTTGGCAAAGGCTTGCTGATTTTCAGTAACTGATGACACGAGTAAACTTGATGGATAAAGAAGCAATAGATTCACTATACCAAGGTTATTTTGCAAAAGTCTACCAACATACACAGGGGTATATTAGTTATTCCAAAGCAGAGTTAGAGCGCTTTAAGCAGAATAATATCAGCCAAACCTATGGTGAGCTGCTATATCCTAGCGTTCAAAAAATGTTACAAACACTTAAGCCACAACCTGAAGATGTATTTTTAGATTTAGGTTCAGGTTTAGGGAAATGTGCACTTCAAGTTTTTATGCAAAGCCCCATGAAAAAAGTGATTGGGATGGAAGCTTCGGACGCTTTGTTTGCGCAATCCATTAAAATAACTGAACAAGCTAAAATGGATTTCCCTTTCTTTTGGGATGATCAGCGAGAATTCTCCCTACGACATGAAAACTTTTTATCAGCAGATTGGGAAGATACATCACTCATCTATACTTGCTCAACTTGTTTCACACAATCGTTATTAGCGGAAATTGGGCGAAAAATTAATCAACATCAAAGCGTGCAACAAGTGATGAGTTTAAGACCTTTACCGACCTTGACTCGTTTGCCTTTGGCGAGTGTGATCAGAGTAGAATGTTCTTGGGATTCCTCCCTATGCTTCCACTATAGCCTGCGTAACTGAATTTCCAGTGATAGTATATGAGAAAGCTACTTGCTGCGGCTTGTCCGCGGCATCCATGCTAAGTTCCCTGGGATCCCAGGCAATTAGGTTTAGAAGATGAGCAAAGCGAATCATTTGCCCACTTTGTAAAAGGTGGCAGCTTGTTTAAAAAACAAGCTGGGGGATTTTCATCTTAATCAACGATCGTCACTTACTGCGGCATCCATGAAGAGCACTGGAGACCGCGGACAAGCCGCGTTCTCGAGGTTAAATCTTGCTCCAAATATTTTGCCATTTATTCCAGCACAGGAAACCGATAATGGCAATTTGTGTTAGGGTTGAAACCAGCGCTAACCCGGTATTTTGTCCCCAACTAGGGAGTAAAGCGGGTAGCAAATGCTCAAGGTGCGATGCATTTAGCAGTAAAGGAAGCGCAATCCATAAAATACCTAAATATAAAAGGGCGGTACTTTGCGCTCGTTTAGGAGTTTTGCTTAAAAAGAAATAATGCACCAATAGAATATCCCTTAACAGAAAGCAAAGGCTAGTCAGGATAAAAATTCTGGGAGACACATTTTCAAAAGTCCCTGTAAAATTCACTTGTACTAGACTCGTATATATTCCCATTAAAATAGTTAAACCAAATGAAATAACCCACCAAGGAAGTTGTTGTAAAGTTTCAATGATGTTGTTTTCATTCAAACGTGCAAGTAGCTTTCGATAACGGATGCTGTTTAGTGTATCGGTAAATAAAGCAATGTAAGTCAGAAATGAAATAACACTAAAAGCTAAATAATAGGGTGTGGTTTGAAACAAATTTTTTAAATCATTGATGTTCTCAATTTGAATCGATGTCTCTGGGAGATCAAATGAAGCAAATCCTGAAAAATACCCCATGCAGAAAATATTAAATAATAACCAAATCCAGGGAATATGTTGGTACTGTAATTCTTTGCTAAAAGAACGATACAAGCCTATCACTGTCCAAATGAGAAACGCAGCTAAACTTAATATATAAAAACGTGCTTCAGGGATTTCTAAATGATGCCAAGTGATTGAAAGAGGCTCTTTTAAGGCATGTAAACAGACACTGGTTGTTATAATGCCAATAAAACTGCCTGCGAAGAAATAACGAAAGGTTTTATTAGAATGTTCGTGGCGGATTTGCGGTAAAATTTGCAGGCTGAACAGTAATGCTAAGGCTTGAGCAAATAACCCACCTAATATCAGGGTAAAAATTTCTGGAATTAAACCCTGACCTGCAGGTGTAATATGATGATAAGCCATCACATAAAAAAGGATTGAAATACTTGCCCCATACCAGGTATAGAGAGTGCTTCCTAGCCATTTACCAATCGTCATGCTAAAAGGCGAGATAGCCGATTGGCGTTGAAAATCCCACGTATTATTATTAACTTCTTCAATCACGGTTTCAGAGGCAGCTTTGGTTCCCCACAAAAAGATAAAAAAGCAAGCAAAATAAAAGGCAAAACTTTCACTGGTTTTTGAAGAGGTAAGATAAGCCAGATAGGTAATTAAGGCTAAGATGATAGGTGTTAGTAACAGTCGATGCATTGAAAAATCAAGCCAGATATTGCGTCGTAGTTCGGGATTGTGAATCATTTTAATCCTTGTTAACTCTTTACCTTGGGGGATACGGTTGAACAATCAGTCTTTTTTCTTTGCTATCTCAAGATAAACATCTTGCATGCGTTGTTTATGTTCTTGCAGACTCAAGACGGGGATATCCTGGGCAATTAATGTTTTGAGTAATTGTTGCTGTTCTTGCTTGGCTCCTTTGAGCTCTAAGATCATCGTATTTTCTTTACAGGATTTTACGGTAACATTGGGTATTTGACTGATTACTTGTTGATAGGGCGCCGCTTCACTCGTTAAGGTGAGGGAGAGGCTAAGGGATTCTGCTTTTTGTTGATAGTCTTTTAAGGCACATTGTTCAACCAGCTTACCGTTTTGAATGACCAGCATATGGGTCGAGTAATCTTCTAATTCAGCGAGAATATGTGAGGAGACAATCAATGTCATGCCTTGTGCTTGTAGTGATAAGAGTAACTGCGATAAATGATGACGTGCTTCAGGATCAAGGCCTGATGCCGGCTCATCAAGAAACAGCATTTTGGGATTGTGAATAATCGTTTGTGCTATGGCTAAGCGCTGGCGCAAACCACGAGATAGCTTACCTGCTGTAACCTTGCGGTATTCATTGAGCTGTAGTCTAGATAGTGCTTGTTCTATCAATGTATCGATTTTGTCACTAGGGCAATTTCGGCTCCAGGCAAAAAACTGCAAGTTTTTTTCTACCGTTAATTCATCATAGAGTCCAAAAAAGTCTGAAAGATAGCTACTTATCTCATGGATCTTGCGAGGAAAGCGATCGGTATCCCATCCATCAATGGTTATTTTGCCATTCATGGGTGTATCAAGTGCGGATAAGCAACGTAATAAGGTCGTTTTACCTGCGCCATTTGGCCCAACCAAAGCAGTAATAGAATGGGCTGGTATCTGACATGAAATATGATCAAGGGCACGTTTACCAGGATAGTCGTAGCATAGATCATCAATTTGGATCATCTTTCGTGCGCCGCTCGGTTATAGAAGATAAGGAATACTATAACCAAGTTCATTCTGATATATCAATTGGCTGAAATATCTCACCTCAAATGCGAGCGGTATATTCATTATTTTAAAAAATAAGGGTAGAGTTCTTAGTAATGAGAGCCTTAGCGAATGGAGAAAGTTAAATGACAAACAAAGAGCGGGGTCGATGGGCAACTTGGTTCGCCGATGTTGCAGAAGATATTGCACAAGCTATCGTGCTTTTCATTCCTAATGGGCTAAATGCCATGTACAACATGTTAAAACGTTTGCCAGTTGTTGGCACAACATTTAGTCATAAAGGATTTGAAACCTTTTTCAAGTTTTGTACGGGTATTTCCATCCTGCAAGAACTTGGGCAAGACGTTGCTTATTTCTTGTTTAGACCATTAGGATTTGTCATTGGTTATCTGATAGGGTTGTTTAATCAAAATCGTACAGCCGTGGTTTATCAAGGGCAAGTGGGACGATTGATCAATAAATTTAGTGGGCAAACCGTCGCAGGGATCTTACTGGGGATGTTGGCGTCACTGTTGTTTGCAAAGCAAAGTAGCACCATTTGGATGATGGCCGGATTAGGTGGGGTATTAGGGATATTCGCTAAAACAATTTTTTTATTTGCTTTGCATTCATTTAATGAAGCAAATGCAGTCACCATACGAAAAAATGTGCAAAGAGCAAAACAAATCAGCGCAAGACTGAAAGTGGCTGTCAGAGAAAAAGCCAAGAGCCGGATTTTAAGACAAGCGCAAGATATCATTCAGCAAATGAATGGGGCACAATCGCAGCAAAATTTAGCTGAATTTTTTCAGAATGAGTATGACAAAATTGCATTAAGTACCTATAAAAAAATCGAACGACATTTTGATTATTTAACCGATAGAGCGTGTCATGGCGATCTGAATGCACTGAAAAAATTACATCAATTATTGCCTCGTCCTAAAACACCAGAACAAACATCAGGTAAAGATCAACTCGATGCAATGTTAGAGCGTATGTTTAATGCCAGAGCGATTGCGCGTCTCAAAGATGAAGTGGATTCGGCTTACGACAGGTGGCAGTATCGATTCCTACGAGCATAAAAACTCTTCCTTGTCCTGCGTAGCTTTAGCGAAGCAGGACGGGACGAGATCGAGTTTATCTTCCTCGTTTTGCTAGCTTCTTATCACCTCTCCCTTTGGGAGAGGTCGTCATGCAGCTTGCATGCGGGTGAGGGGAACTAGTGATTTTTTACCCCACATAATGATTTCTCATCCCTTGTAACTGAAAAATCTTTTCGTTTCGTTCGCGCTCAGCTTCGCTGACAGGGTATTGTTGATGCCATTTTAAATAAAGTTCAATTTCTTGTTCTGTTAGGACAAATGGATAGGTATCTTTCATATACAAGTAGGTTCGAGCAATGAGACCCCGTTTACTAGGGGCGGGCTCTATTATTTTATGCTTTTTATCGATATATAAATGACAGCCATCTTTCATTTCATGATTAAATTCGGCAAAAGTATATCGTTGGCGTAGCCGTTTTAATTCACGAGTTTCGGGTACGATGTTATGTAGATCCTGCATCATGCGTTGGAATTGTGAATCTTGTTTCTGGCAACAGCGAATACCTTGATAGATTTTACCTTTCTTATCCAAGCATTTTTGTTGATAACAAGCATAATGCTTAGCGAGCTGTTTTAATGGGACAATCGACATCCATTGTATGCTATCGGATTGAATAATGTGATGCTTATGATGAATGGCTTCAATGTCACCTTGTGCCGAGAAAGGTAAATCACAAAAAAAGGTGGTGTGTTTATTTTCGTAGAGTTGCAAAAGAAGCTTTGAAGATGGCGCGCAGTGCGCGCCAGAAAAGGGATAGGTTAACAACAAAATAACCCATACAAAACAGCGCATACTTGAGCTCTTAGCGTTTGATAATACCTTGTTTGAGAAGCTCTGCTTTTAATTGCTGGCGATCAAATCCATCTAAACGCGTATTACCAACAAAAATAAGTGGCACGCCTTGACCATGCGCTGCCTGAAATTTACGCTTACCTTCTGCAGAATTTTCAATGTCATAATCGGTATATTCAACGCCTTCCGATTTTAAAAAGTCACGAACTTGCTTGCAATAAGAGCACCAAGATGTGCTGTATAATACAACGGGTTTTTCTTTTGCCTGCAAACCAGGGCTTGAAAAGCCAATAATAAGACTAAGCAGCATGGCTAGCCTAATAAAGAGGTTTTGCGCATTTTTCATAACGTAATTGTTCCCTTAGTCTGGATATGAGAGGATTACTGTTGATAGCATTTAATGATGCGTTCAGTCAAATTATAGGTGATATGTGGTAAAGACCAAGGTAATATTACTAATAATAGTTGGTTTGCTTTCTTTTTCGTTAAAAGCAGCAGGTCCTGCAATGCATGTGACACTGGGCGAAAAATGGATAGCGACTTTTGCACCAGAATATACTGAAGAACAAAAAAAGCTTTTTTTGCTAGGAACCGTATTTCCTGATATTCGTTACCTTGGCGTGATTAAGCGTACCCAAACGCATTTCAAAGGAATGACGCTGGAGAAGGTTTATGCAACAGATTCTCCTTTCATGCGAGGTATGTATTTTCATAGTTTTGTTGATGAATATCGTGATCGCTGTGTTAGAAAAACTGGTATTGAAAAAACCATTACAGAAATCCCAAGATCGCAACAAGGCACATTTCTTAAATTGATTGAAGATCAAGTATTGCACAGTCAATATCGTTGGCCTGAATTTAAAAAATATTTGATGTCTATTCCTGAAGATGAAAAGAAATTTGGTTTAGAGTTAAGCGCTTTAACGCAATGGCATACGGCTTTAACACTTTATTTTTCGACAAAACCCAGCATGATTTTGCAACAAGTTGGTATGTTTGAACAAAACATCTTAACGTTAGATGCGCAAACCATTAAATCCTGGGGAACCTTGTTACCACAATATGCTGATAGTTCAGAAATGAAAAAGCATGTAGAACAAATGCTACATGCTTTTGATGAGGCCTTTACTTCGTTACATGTAGTTCAGCAGTAATGCTTTCTAGATGTTGTTGTAAAGCTTGCATATCATGGCCGGGTACAGTGCCTGCATTTTCTAAGATAAGTGTCGATTTGTTTTGTAGTGTAATTTCAATGTTAGCATTAGGAGCATCTTGGTGGAAGCTTTCAATGGCATCAATGAAGCTTACTTTTCCATCGTGATTCGCATCAGATACGCCAACAAATGAGAGGATGTTTTGTTTGTTCATTCCTAAATCTTTAATGAAGATAGTTTCAGGTGCGTGAGCATTTCCGATATCGATAATGAAATCATTAATTCCTTTACCTGCTTCCATCATAATCACGCTGGCATTATGGTTTGCGGTGCTCATGATGTCGTTAGCATCACTGCCCATGAGACTCACGAGAGAGTTAGGATTTTCAAATATGCTAACATCTAAATTTGCTTGATGTAGATTGCCAGAGGCTAAATCTTGCAAGGTATATTTAAAGTGTTCAACTTGATCTTGAGCCGCGCCATTAACGCTGTAAACATACTCACCATGACTATTGATTGCTAAGCTACCACCGTCTGGCGTTTTAAATTCAACTTCAGAGCCATCTCCAGGTAAAGCAATATGAACAGTTTTACCATCTTTATCAGCAACCGCATTGAGACTATCAAGATTGTTATCTTTGATGTATTTAGCTGCATCTTCTGTTTCAAATGAAATTTCTACTACTTTTGCGCCTTTATCACCGATAACATCATTGGATGTCACATTATCAGCATAAGATGAATGACTGGAGACGAAGGCAACATCATTATTAGCTGATGAATCATGAGTATCAGCAGTAGTGATTTTCGCTGAGCTTGAACTATCTTGCGAATCTGTTGATGCAGCAAAACTGGTTACGGTCATTTGCATGGTTTGTGGAGCAACGATGCTTAATTGTACTTGTGCAGAAGTGGGGTCACCATCGGTATCCACAGCGGTATAAGTAAAGGTATCGGTTTTACCAGTTTGAGCATTGCCATCAATGGTATAGGTATAGTCACCATCTGTTTCAATATGTAATTTTTCGCCTAATGGTGTGACTATATCAGCATTTTGTGGTACTGGGATGGTAACGCTACTACCATTCACAGTTGCTCCCGCTAATTCTGGATGGGCACTTAAGTAAGCACTGGCAGCAGCGCTGCTTGCAAAGCTAAATTGAATTTGGCTAACAACCAGATGACCATCAGCACCTTGTATATCATTGGTTAAGATATTACCGTTGATATGTGCCAAATCAGCAATTGTGCTAATGAGGATACTTTGGAGATTACTTAAATCTGCATTAACACTGTATACAGCAGGATTATCGCCAGGATTTGCTAATGGTGTGAGATATTGATTCACATTTTGTTGGTTAGCAGGTGGTGCGATGTTCAGCACAATCGAATCAAAGTTATCATTGCTTAGTGTTGTTCTCCAAGTATTATATTGACTATTGCTAGGAACTCCTACATTCGGCTGACCGTCTGAAAGGAAGTAAATTTTATCAATATAATTGGTAAGGTTAGGATTGCTGTTATTAGCATTCATAACGGTTTGAGCATTTGACATGGCCGCGATGTAATTTGTTGAACCATTAGCATCTAAAGCATTCACAAAATTCTTTGCTGCTTGTACATCAGTAAAAGAAGATGATGTTTGTGCATTAGTGCTAAAAGTCACAAAAGTGATATTTAAATTTGAACTATTAGCTTTATAGCTATCTAATAGAGCGCCACTATTGGTAATTGCTTCTTGAAGTACATCTAATCTGGTTTTACTGCCTTGAACCACTTCATCCATACTACCTGAGACATCGATAACAAAAACCAGGTTATAGGAAGGTAAGGCGGGTTTTACAATATTAGCTGCATCATTAACTGCAGTGGGTACATCATCGATGATTTTAATCGAGAGTGTATCTGTCGCTGAACTACCATCAACATCACTCAGGACAATTTGCATATCATCGAATAAATTATTTGCACCATTTCCTGTTGGGTGATTTTCATTGTCATTGAGCGTGTAGTTATAACTTACCACGCCGGTTGCGGCATTATAGCCGGTAAAACTAATGGTATTGCCTAATGAAGTTGCAAAACTGGTTGCACTAAATACACCATTGGTGATAATAGCATGTCCACCAACGCTGAGATCATCTATGCCATCTGGAGCGCTGATTTTGAAATCACCTGAAACGGTTGTTGATTCTTTGCTGGAATCAGAACCTGCTGATTCATTTGCTCCACGGCTAGCTAATAAATCATCTTCATTAACCGAAGCATCACCACCATTTGCTTTGGGTGTAACATCGGTGATGAGCACGCCATCATTATTGTTGCGGATATTTAGGGTGAGAGTGGCAGTATCTGAATCACCATCACCATCTTTTAAAGTGTAATTGAAGCTTTCGCTACCAATACCGCCACCACCTAAGGCTTTGAAATCAGCATCGTTGGTATTAAGGGTATAGGTATAGTTGCCAGCAGCATCAACCACAATGCTACCAAATTTGCCGGTTGCGCTAAATGCCGTGACTGCAGCCCCGTCTGCTCCTAAGATATCATTGGTTTTTAAATTGCCAGTTAGAACAAGATTGCTTTCCGATGCAAAGTTAGCATTCGCGTCATTAATGGCATCGGGTGCATCATCAATAATTTGGACACTCAGGGTATTGTTGGCAACACTGCCATCAGCATCTTTTGCAGCGATGCTGAAATCTTCATAGAGGCTGTTTTTACCATTGCCATCGGGATGATTGACATTATCCATTAAGGTGTAATCATACTTGATTTCACCGGTTGCAGGGTTATAAGCCGTAATGGCCAACAGACTGCCTAAAGCGGTAGTGAAGCTTGTTGCGGTAAAGACGCCGTTTGCAATCACTGTATGCCCACCAATAGAGAGATCCGTTAACCCATTGGGTGCAGTGACATTAAAGCTTCCTGATTGTTTAGTGGACTCTTTAGTGGTATCCGACCCAGCAGACTCATTTGCCCCTCTGCTTGCTAAGAGATCATCTTCATTAACACTAACATCCCCACCTTGTGCTTTAGGTGTGAGGTTAGTAATGGTAACGCCAAAATCAATGCTGAAACAGAATTCAGCATTTGAAGTGTCACCATCACCATCTTTCATGGTGTAATACAAGGTATCTTCATCCCCATTAACACCGTTTTGCGCTTTGCTGGTATAAGTAAAATCGCCATCGGTTTCTATATGCAGGGTATTACCAAGTGGTGTCGTGATATCACCATTAGGAACAGGGATAATCACTATATTACCATTCACACTGGCACCCGTTAATTCAGGATGCGCTGCAAGATAAGCATTCGCTGCTGCATTGTCGGCTAAGGCAAAGTAAACATTGACAACCTGGCCATTACCATCCGCACCAATGGTGTCATTGGTTAAGACATTGCCTTTGACTTCAGATTGATTAATCGTATCAATCAAAATTTGTTGTAAATTGCTTAAATCAGGTGCAACCGTAATGACGGTGCCTGGTTGATCATCATCTAAATCTGCTAAATTTTCATTGATTTCAGTTTGATTGGTAGAGCCGATATTCAACATATAAGCTTCAACATGATCGGCATTGAGTAGATTGCGCCATGCGAGTTCTTGTGCATCGGTTAACGCGGTGCTGGTAGGATTGGGCTCACCATCGGATAACCAGTAGAGCCTATCGATATAACCACTTAATGCAGGGTTAGCATTATCGGCATTAATATCAACGGTTGCGGCATTCGCTGCTGCTTGGTAATTGGTTGTGCCGTTAGCATCTAAGCCATTGATGAAAGCTTTGGCTGCGGCGACATCGCTAAATTCCATCGAAGTTTGCGCACTACTGCTAAAGGTAACGATGGTAATTTTAAGTGCGGTACTGGCAGCTGCGTAGCTATCTAAGAGCGCGCCATTATTGGTAAGTGCTTCTTGGAGTAACTCAAGTCGCGTTTTGCCATTGGTATTAGGTAGGATGGTATCCATGCTTCCTGAAATATCTAATACAAAGGTTAAGTTGTAAGCGGGCTGAACAGGAAGTGGAACCGTAAAGCAATCTTCAACGGCAGTAGGCACATCATCAACAATCTTGATAGATAAGCTATTATTGGTTGAATCCCCATCTCTATCTTGAAGTGCAACGTTAAAATCTTCAAAAATGCTGTTTTCACCATTACCGGTAGGGTGGTTTTCATTGTCGTTTAAAGTATAGGAGTAGCTGACTACCCCAGTTGCTGCATTATAGCCTGTAATATTAAGTGTATTACCTAGCGGTGTTGTAAAGCTGGTCGCAGTGAAGACATCGTTCACAATAACGTTATGACCACCGATAGATAAGGTACCAACGCCATCGGGTGCGCTAATTTTGAAGTCACCAGTGGTGGTGGTGGATTCTTTAGTGGGATCGGAGCCTGCTGATTCGCCAGGACCACGGCTAGCGAGTAAATCGTCTTCATCAACCGAAGCATCACCACCTTGAGCTTTCGGTGTTAAGTCGGTGATAGTAACACCATCATCATCATTTTTAATATTTAATGTTAATTTAGCGCTATCTGCATCGCCATCTGCATCGGTTAAGGTGTAGTTAAAGTTTTCAACCCCAATACTGCCACCATTGAGCGCTTTAAAGTCAGCATCATTAGCATTGAGGGTATAAACATAACTGCCATCGGCATTGATCACAATGCTACCGTAAGTACCAACTAGGTTAACAGGTGTGACGGAAGCGCCATCAGCACCTTGCGTATCATTGGTTCTGACATTACCTGAGAGTATGAGGTTGTTTTCTGAAGCGGCACTGGCATTGGTATCGTCAATGGCATCTGGCACATCATCGACTATCTTGATAGATAAAGTATTATTAGATGAATCCCCATCTTTATCTTGAAGTGCAACATTAAAATCTTCAAAAATGCTATTTTCGCCGTTACCCGCAGGGTGGCTTTCATTGTCATTTAAAGTGTAAGAATAGCTAACCACACCGGTTGCTGCATTAAAGCCTGTGATATTTAAGGTGTTACCCAGAGCAGTAGTAAAGCTAGTGGCAGTGAAGACATCGTTAACAATCACATTATGGCCATCAATGACTAACGAACCGATGCCATCCGGTGCACTGATTTTGAAATCGCCTGTTGTGGTGGTAGATTCTTTGGTGGGATCCGAACCTGCTGATTCCCCTGGTCCTCGGCTAGCGAGTAAATCATCTTCATCAACCGATGCGTCGCCACCTTGGGCTTTAGGTGTTAAATCGGTAATGGTAACACCATCATCATCATTTTTGATATTCAGGGTTAATTTAGCGCTATCCGCATCGCCATCCGCATCAGTTAAGGTGTAGTTAAAGTTTTCAACCCCAACGCTGCCACCATTGAGTGCTTTAAAGTCAGCATCATTAGGATTGAGGGTATAAACATAACTACCATCGGCATTGATTACAATGCTACCGTAGGTACCAACGAGATTAACGGGAGTGACAGAAGCGCCATCAGCACCGGGAATATCATTGGTTTTGACATTGCCGACTAAAATGATGTTATTCTCTGAAGCAACACTAGCATTGGTATCATCGATGGCATCAGGCACATCATCGACTATCTTGATAGATAAAGTATTATTAGATGAATCCCCGTCTTTATCTTGAAGTGCAACGTTAAAATCTTCAAAAATGCTATTTTCGCCGTTACCTGCAGGGTGGCTTTCATTGTCATTGAGCGTGTAGTTATAACTTACCACACCGGTTGCTGCATTAAAGCCTGTGATATTTAAGGTGTTACCCAGAGCAGTGGTAAAGCTAGTGGCAGTGAAGACATCGTTAACAATCACATTATGGCCGTCAATCGTTAAAGAAGCGATACCATCAGGTGCACTGATTTTGAAATCGCCTGTTGTGGTGGTAGATTCTTTGGTGGGATCCGAACCTGCTGATTCCCCTGGTCCTCGGCTAGCTAATAAATCATCTTCATCAACCGATGCGTCACCACCTTGGGCTTTCGGTGTTAAATCGGTAATAGTCACACCATCATCATCGTTTTTAATGTTGAGGGTTAATTTAGCAGAGCTTGAATCACCATCGGCATCAACGAGATTGTAATTAAAGTTTTCAACCCCAACACCGCCACCGCCTAAGGCTTTGAAATCGGTATCATTAGGATTGATGGTATAGACATAGCTACCATCGGCATTGATGACAATGCTACCGTAGGTACCCACCAGATTAAGGGGGGTGACGGAAGCACCATCAGCGCCTTGCGTATCATTGGTTTTGACATTCCCTGTAAGGATAAGACTATTTTCAGAAGCTATGCTGGCATTGATATCATTCACTGCGGTAGGGACATCATCGATAACGCGAGCAGAGAGGGTTGCATTCGCTGAATCGCCATCGATATCAGTGACATTCACTGCAAAATCTTCGAAAATGGCATTTTCACCGTTAGCATTAGGGTGTGCTTCATTATCGTTCAGAGTATAAGTATAAGTAATTTCACCCGTTGCGGAATTGTAACCAATAATGCTTAAGGTGTTGCCTAAGGGGGTAGCAAAACTGATAGCACTAAATACGCCATTGGTAATCACCGCATGTCCCCCAATCGAGACATCATCTACGCCATTGGGTGCGCTAATGTTAAAACTACCGGGTTGGGTCGTGGATTCTTTACTTGAATCAGATCCCGCAGATTCGTTAGCACCTCGACTTGCCAATAAATCATCTTCATCAACCGTGACGTCGCCACCTTGTGCTTTAGGTGTAAGGTTAGTAATGGTAACGCCAAAATCGATATCAAAGCAGAATTCCGCATTTGAAGTATCACCATCACCATCTTTCATGGTGTAATACAAGGTATCTTCATCCCCATTTACACCATTTTCCACTTTACTGGTATAAGTAAAATCGCCATCGGTTTCTATATGCAGGGTATTACCAAGCGGTGTTGTGATATCTGCGTTGGGAATTGGAATGGTAACAATATTACCATTCACACTGGCACCACTTAGCTCAGGATGAGCAGCAAGATAAGCATTGGCAGCGGCGTTGTCCGCTAAGCTGAAGTAAATATTGACGACTTGACCATTGCCATCTGCACCAATGGTATCATTGGTTAAAACATTGCCTTTGACTTCAGATTGATTAATCGTATCAATCAAAATTTGTTGTAGATTACTTAAATCAGGAGCAACCGTAATGACGGTACCGGGTTGATCATCGTCTAAATCTGCTAAATTTTCATTGATTTCAGCTTGATTGGTAGAGCCGATATTCAACATATAAGCTTCAACATGATCGGCATTGAGTAGATTGCGCCATGCGAGTTCTTGTGCATCGGTTAACGCGGTGCTGGTAGGATTGGGCTCACCATCGGATAACCAATAGATCCTATCAATATAACCACTTAATGCAGGGTTAGCATTATCGCTATTAATATCAGCGGTAGCGGCGTTGGCTGCTGCTTGGTAATTCGTGGAGCCATTAGCATCTAAGCCATTGATGAAAGCTTTGGCTGCGGCGACATCGCTAAATTCCATCGAAGTTTGCGCACTGCTGCTAAAGGTAACGATGGTAATTTTAAGTGCGGTACTGGCAGCTGCGTAGCTATCTAAGAGCGCGCCATTATTGGTAAGTGCTTCTTGGAGTAATTCAAGTCGGGTTTTTCCGCCTGTATTGGGTAATACGGTATCCATACTCCCTGAAATATCTAATACAAAGGTTAAGTTGTAAGAAGGCTGTACAGGTAGTGGAATCGTAAAGCAATCATCAACGGCAGTGGGTACATCATCAATAATTTTAACAGATAGGGTATCATTCGCTATATCACCATCGGTATCTTTGAGAACCACACCAAAATCTTCAAAGATGCTGTTTTCACCATTGCCGGTAGGGTGATTTTCATTATCATTGAGCGTGTATGAGTAACTAACCGTACCCGTAGCCGCATTGTAGCCGGTGATATTTAAAGTGTTGCCTAGCGCTGTTGTAAAGCTGGTAGCTGTGAATACATTATTGACTATCACATTGTGGCCATCAACCGTCAGCGAGGCGATACCATCAGGGGCATTAATTTTGAAATCGCCTGTTGTGGTGGTTGATTCTTTGGTGGGATCCGAACCTGCGGATTCACCAGGTCCTCGGCTTGCTAATAAATCATCTTCATCAACAACCGCATCACCGCCTTGGGCTTTAGGTGTGAGATCGGTGATTAAGACACCATCATCATCGTTTTTAATATTAAGGGTTAATTTAGCGGTATCTGCATCGCCATCTGCATCGGTTAAGGTGTAATTAAAGTTTTCAACCCCAACGCCACCACCGCCTAAGGCTTTGAAATCGGCATCATTAGGATTGAGGGTATAGACATAGCTACCATCAGCATTAATCACAATGCTACCGTAAGTACCAACTAGGTTAACAGGTGTGACGGAAGCGCCATCAGCACCTTGCGTATCATTGGTTCTGACATTTCCATTGAGGACAAGACTATTTTCAGAAGCCACATTAGGATTGACATCATTAATAGCATCAGGGACATCATCGATAATCCGAGCAGAGAGCGTTGCATTTGCAGAATCGCCATCGGTATCGGTAAGCGTGACTGCAAAATCTTCAAAAAGGGCATTTTCACCGTTAGCATTAGGGTGTGCTTCATTATCGTTCAGAGTATAGGTATAAGTAATTTCACCCGTTGCTGAATTATAACCAACAATGCTTAAGGTGTTGCCTAAAGGCGTGGTAAAACTGGTTGCTGTAAATACACCATCGGTAATCACCGCATGACCACCCACCGTAACATCATCCACACCATTAGGTGCGCTAATGTTAAAGCTGCCGGGTTGTGTGGTTGATTCTTTGGTAGTATCGGATCCCGCAGATTCATTAGGGCCTCGATTGGCTAAGAGATCGTCTTCATCAACCGTGACATCGCCGCCTTGGGCTTTAGGTGTGAGGTTAGTGATGGTGACCCCTAAATCGACATCAAAGCAAAATTCTGCACTCGATTTATCACCGTCACCATCTTTCATGGTGTAGTACAAGAGATCTTCATCCCCTTGATTGGGATCATCATGAGGTTTTGTTGTATAGGTGAAATCACCATCGGTTTCAATATGAAGGATATTACCTAATGGCGTTGTAATATCGGCATTGGGTATTGGGATAGTGACTTTATTGCCATCGACGGTTGCTCCAACCAATTCGGGGTGAGCCGCAAGATAAGCATTAGCAGCGGCGTTATCAGCGAGCAGGAAGTAAATATTGACAACAGCAGGATGTGCATCTGCTCCGGCGGCATCATTGGCGAGCACATTACCTTGTACTTCAGATTGATTGATAGTATCAATTAAAATTTGTTGCAAATTACTTAAATCAGGCGCAACGGTAATGACGGTGCCGGGTTGATCATCATCTAAATCAGCTAAATTTTCATTGATTTCAGCTTGATTGGAAGAACCGATGTTCAACATGTAAGCTTCAACATTATCGGCATTGAGTAGATTGCGCCATGCCAATTCTTGAGCATCGGTCAGTGCTGTATTTGCTGGATTAGGTTCACCATCTGATAACCAATAAAGTCTATCAATATAGCCGGATAAATTAGGATTGGCATTATCGCTATTAATGTCGCCAGTCGCGACATTGGCAGCGGCTTGATAATTGGTTGTACCCCCTGCTGAGAGAGCATCGATATAAGCTTTAGCAGCAGCGACATCATGAAATTCCATTGAAATTTGAGCATTGCCGCTAAAGGTAACGATAGTAATTGCTAATGCACTACTTGCAGCGGCGTAGCTATCTAGTAACGCGCCATTGCTTGTTAAAGCTTCTTTCAGTAAATCAAGACGTGTTTTATTACCGCTTATGGTAGTATCCATACTGCCTGAAACGTCCAACACAAAGGTTAAATTGTATGCAGGTTGTACGGGTAAAGGCACGGAGAAACAATCATCAACCGCTGTTGGACCATCATCTTGGAATTTGAATGCTTGGCCAATGTCTTTGGTTGCACTGTCACTATCTAAGTCGCCATCACGGATAGTCGCGGTTAAAGTGATGAGATTATCTGCACTTAGCATAGTTGAATCATTAGGATCGTTTTGATTGCTATGAACCACGGCGCGGCTTTGATCTAAAGTGATAACACCAGTATCCGCATCAACGGAAATTTTGAAAACTTCAGCGCCACCAATGCCTGCTCGTCCAACCACAACCCCATTTTCTAATGAAAGAACAACTGCTTGATTACTATCGGTATCGACAAGACCGCTATTGGCGCCGGGTGCTAAAATACCTAGTTTATAGGTAATGGCATCACTATCAGCAACCCCATTCTGGTCGGTATCTTTTGGACCATCTGAACCAAAACTGCTTGTAAATAAACCAGCAAAGGATTTGCTATCGTTAATTAAGAAATTAGACTCATCGACAACCAGTGAAGGAGCCGCTATTTGATTAACGTCAATATGCGGTGCATCGTCATAGAATTTTATTGCAGAGCCTAAATTAACAGCTGATTGGGTAGAGTCGCCATCAGCGTCTGTCACTACTTGGATTAACGTTAAGACACCAGGATTCATGCCACCAGACAATTGATTAGGGCCTGCATCAGGTGAATGCGCAACGGCTAAATATTGGGTCAGTGTCACACCATTAGCATCAGCGCTAATGGTAAAGGCTAATGCACCATTACTATTCCCTACATGACCTTCAACAACACCGCCATTATTGACTAATACGATATCTTGAGCGCCATTTGAGGTTTTGAAACCAGAGGCTGTGCCATCAACGACAGATAAGCTATAGGTTTTTGTGCCTGCGCCATCTGAGCCGAAACTTGTATTATCAATGAGAAAATTGCTGTAGGCCACGGTTGTTTGGCCGAGTGTGCCAGCAGGCGCTGCCGTTTCAGGACCTTGAAGTCCTGCACTTTCATCGGTAGCGATGAATGCTTCAGGTTTAAGATAAATCGTACCACTGGGTGCATCATCATAGAATTTTATGGCAGAGCCTAAATCAACAGCCGATTGGGTTGAATCGCCATCAGCGTCTGTCACAATTTGAGTCAGCGTTAACACACCAGGATTCATGCCACCAGAGAGTTGATTAGGGCCTGAATCAGGTGAATGCGCAACGGCTAAATATTGGGTCAGCGTCACACCATTAGCATCAGCACTAATGGTAAAGGCTAATGCACCATTGCTATTACCCACATGGCCTTCAATCACACCGTTATTATTGACGAGTACAATATCTTGAGCGCCATCAGAAGTTTTAAAGCCAGAGGCTGTGCCATCAACGACAGATAAGTTATAGATTTTTGTGCCTGCGCCATCTGAGCCGAAGCTCGAATTGTCAACCAGAAGATTGCTGTAAGCTATGGTCGTTTGACCGAGTGTGCCAGCAGGCGCTGCCGTTTCAGGACCTTGAAGTCCTGCACTTTCATCGGTGGCGATGAATGCTCCCGGTTTAAGAGAAATCGTGCCACTGGGTGCATCGTCATAGAATTTAATGACGGAGCCTAGATCAACTCCGGGTTGAATATGATCGCCATCCGCATCTGTTACGGTTTCGATGAGTGTTAATACACCCGGATTCATGCCACCAGAGAGTTGATTAGGGCCTGAATCAGGTGAATGCGCAACGGCTAAATATTGAGTTAGTGTCACACCATTAGCATCAGCGCTAATGGTAAAGGCTAAAGCACCATTACTATTACCCACATGGCCTTCAATCACACCGTTATTATTGACGAGTACAATATCTTGAGTGCCATCGGGGGTTTTAAAACCAGAAGCTGTGCCATCAACGACAGATAAGCTATAGGTTTTTGTGCCTGCGCCATCTGAGCCGAAACTCGTATTATCGATGAGAAGATCGCTGTAAGCTACGGTGGCTTGACCGAGCGTGCCTGCGGGTGCTGCCGTTTCAGGGCCTTGCTGTCCTGCACTTTCATCGGTGGCGATGAATACATCGGGTTTAAGAGAAATCGTGCCACTGGGTGCATCGTCATAGAATTTAATGATTGAGCCTAGATCAACCCCGGGTTGAATATGATCGCCATCCGCATCGGTCACAGTTTCGACGAGTGTTAATACACCCGGACTCATGCCGCCAGAGAGTTGATTAGGGCCTGAATCAGGTGAATGAGCAACCGCTAAATATTGAGTAAGCGTAACCCCATTAGCATCAGCGCTAATGGTAAATGCTAAAGCACCATTGCTATTACCCACATGGCCTTCAATCACGCCATTATTATTGATGAGTACGATATCTTGAGCGCCATCGGAAGTTTTAAAGCCTGAGGCCGTACCATCAACCACCGATAAACTATAAGTTTTGGTTCCAGCGCCATCTTCGCCATAGCTTGTATTATCAATCAGAAAATTGGAGTAGGCCACGGTCGTTTGACCGAGAGAGCCTGCGGGGGCTGCCGTTTCAGGGCCTTGAAGTCCTGCGCTTTCATCGGTTGCAATAAATGTCCCTGGTTTAAGCGAAATGGTACCACTTGGCGCATCATCTTTAAAAATAAAGGATTGACCGATATCGCGAATGGCACTGGCGACATCACCATCACCATCGGTAATCGTTGCTGTTATTTTAATTAAATCACTACTTGAAAGCGTCGTTGATTCATCAGGATTATTCGGATCACCATGAATGATTGCACGACTTTGGTCTAAAGTGACGTTACCGTTATTGGGATCAAGACTGATCCGAAAGACTTCATCGTTCCCAGCACGACCCACGACATCATTACCATCCATAAAAAGTAAGACGTGGCTATTGGAGGCAGAATCAACAAGACCGCTATCTGCCCCTTCTTGACTAATGCTTAATTGATAAACAATCGTTGCGCCATCGGCGCCAGCAACGGAATTGAATAACCCTGCAAATGATCCGGTTGCATTGATATTTAAATTAGTTTCATCGACGATTAATGAAGCTAAGGCATCAGAAACGACAATGGAAGGAACATCATCAATAATTCTAACACTGAGAGTACCATCTGCTGTGTCATCATCAGTGTCTCTTAAAAAGATATGAAAATCTTCAAAGATACTATTTGTGCCGTTCCCTTGGGGATGTTGTTCATTATCTAATAAAGTATATTCATAAGTGACGGTGCCAGTATTAGGATCATAACCTGTAATCGAAAGTTTATTGCCTAATGGGGTATCGATTGTCGTGGGTATGAAAGTGCCACCATCGATAACAAGATGTCCATCAACTCGTAATTCGCCTACACCATCAGGGGCAATAATTTTAAAATCACCTTGTACCGTGGTTGACTCTTTAGTTGGATCCGAACCTGCAGATTCTCCTGGTCCACGAGAAGCTAAAAGATCATCTTCATTAACAACCGCATCACCGCCTTCGGTTTTAGGGGTTAAATCAATAATGGAAACCGAATGATCTTCTTTGGTTTGTAGTGTTACTAGCGTAGGTTCAACTTTTTGTAACGCAGGAGGAAAAGGGCTAAGGCCTAAGTCGCGTGCGAGACTATCCACTTCACCGCGGTTATTGTGTTGGATGGTAGGAGGAATACTAAAACCACTATCCTGTGCTTCGCCTGCAGCAGCGGCTTGCATTTTTTCAATATCTTCTAAAGTGAGCTCTTTAGGTTTATCACCTTCATCCGCTTTCTTTTTCGCAATGTCTTCTTCAGCCTCGCCTTGTGCTTTTTGCTCAAGCGCTTCTACCGCCTTTTCTGCATCAGTTGCGGGCTTTGCATTTTCAGCGACAGGCTTTTCATCAGGGGCCTCTTGAGAGGGAACGCTTTCAGCTGTTCCAGGCATAATGGACTTAAAATAGTCCTTTATTTCGTCAAACATGGAGCGGTATTCATTTTTTTGCTCATGGGCATCATCTTTTTTGTTTGACTCGTTGCTATTTTGCGGCGATTTGTCATTTATATTGCTCATGGGTTTCTCACTTACTCGTGAATATTCACCTATAACATAACATCACGGGAAATCCCCGCCTTGAGTTATAAATTAAAATTAAGCATAAAAGCCCATAAACTTAACATTGGACTTTGGTACTACCAGTTATGAAGATACGTAAATATAGAGTGTAAGCTCTGTAATAAAGTTCGGTTAGATGAAAACTTTTATTAAAATTAATTTTGAGTGCAGATAAATCAATGGATTTTGCATAAAAATGAAGGGGGATATATATAGTCTGTGTTGTTTGCCACTACTTTAATTCGTGGCTAATCAGAGCATCCTTTTCTAACCACAATTCATGGATCCACTGTTTAAATTGAGTGCGATATTTTTCATCCTCAGTGTAATTACCTTGAAGTAATTCAGGTGGGATCTCGCGTTCTTTGAGTTTGACAACGATTTTATGGACTCGTCCACATAAGAAATCCCAAAAAGTTGCTTTGCCCTCTGGATAGATAATCGTTACATCAAGGATATGGGTGATCATTTTATCCATTGCATTAATGGCTAAAGAAAAACCACCGCTTTTGGGCAACAGTAAATGTTGATAAGTTGATTGCTGCGCGCGATGTTTTCCTTCTGTAAAGCGAGTCCCTTCCAGAAAATTTAAAATGGCAACTGGCATATGATGGTATTTTTCACATGCTTGTTGAGTTGCAATACGGTCTTTTTCACGAAGAGAAGGATTCTTTGCGATTTGTTCTTTTGAATGACGATGCATAATAGGAAAATCAAAAGCCCACCACGCTAAACCGATAGCAGGTAGCCATAACAATTGCTTCTTAATAAAAAAGCGAATAAAAGGAATTTTATTAAGAAATATTTGTTGCAAAATGAGGATATCAGTCCATGACTGATGATTGCAGATAATAAAATACCATTGATTGGTGGAAAGATGAGCCATCGAGGGTGATTCTAATTCTATCGACATCGTTTGTTGCATCATCAAATTATTAGAACGGATCCAACCGTTACCAACATGAATCAAGCATCGGTTCAAAAAGCGACGAAACATACTGCTTTTCGCCAGCAGCCGTAAAAAAAAGAAAAAATAAAGTGGGATGCACCAGAATAAAGTGTGCACTGCAATAAAGAGAGCATTCAGTGCTCCCTTTACTGGTGCGGGTAACCATCTAAGCATATTTTGATCGTCCAAACCTTGTTTGGCCGTATCTTATTGTACCTCGCTAGAAGTATCAATCATGTATGCAACTAACCCATAAACAGCGAACGTGTTAAGTCACTAATCGAGCCTGGATTGCGAGTTAACAGTTGCTTTTGGATCGCATCTATTAAGGCAGAGCCAATGATGACTCCTTTGGCACCCGCTTGATAGGCACGGGCAACATCCAGAGCATTTTTAATTCCAAAACCGAAAACGCAAGGAGGTGCGTTGAGAGTGTCTAGTTGCTGAACCTTTTGTTGCGTCATCTCAAATTGACTTTCTCTTTCAACACCAGTGACACCGGGTCTTGTCACAAGATAGGTAAAACCGCTACCGTATTCTGCAACATGCTTGAGAGAAGAGGGGGGGCAAGCAGGTGTTGCCAGCATAATGGCATCAATGGCATGTTGTTTTGCAGATTGTAAATAAGGCATTGCTTCAATAAAGGGCAGATCGGGGATTAAAACACCATCAACTCCAAAGGCTTTAGCTTGTCGATAAAACGTGTCATATTCATAACGAAAAACCAGATTGGCATAAACGAGAATACCGATGGGAAGTGAAGGATGCTTTTCTCTAATGCGGCTTATCAACGTTAAATATTGATGCGTTGTTAAATGGTGTTGACATGCCCTGTTAGCGGCAAGGCTCACAATAGGTCCATCGGCGATAGGATCAGAAAATGGGATCCCAAGCTCTATGGCATCAATGCCACTGGCAATCACTTCATCAATGATACGCAATGAGAGTTCTGGTGTTGGATCACCTAACATTAAAAAAGGGATGTAGGCAGGTCGTTGTTCATTCGCAGCTTTTTTAAAGCATTCTGTAAATCGTGACATTATGATGCTCCCATTAATTTCATCATTTGATCCATATCTTTATCACCGCGCCCAGAGAGATTCACTAGAATAATTTGCTCTTTGGTTGCCGCTTCTGCCAACTTAAGGGCGAAGGCAAGGGCATGTGAGGATTCTAAAGCAGGTAAAATACCTTCTTGTTTGGCAAGTAAATGAAATGCCGCAATTGCTTCTTGATCGGTTGCGCCGACATATTGCGCTCTACCAATCGCTTGTAGATGAGCGTGTTCTGGACCAACCCCTGGATAGTCAAGCCCCGCTGCAATAGAGTGTGTTTTAGCAATGTGGCCAATAGGTGTTTGCAAAAAGAGACTTTTAGTGCCGTGGAAAATCCCGGGTTCTCCACATTGTAAGGTTGCGCCATGGTGCTTTGAGTGTAAACCACTGCCTGCCGCTTCAACACCTATTAGCTCAACCGTGTTATCTGGTACGAAAGCGGTAAACATGCCAATCGCATTGGACCCCCCTCCAACACAAGCAATCACCTTATCAGGTAAACGTCCTATTTTAGAGAGTATTTGAGCACGAGCTTCTTCACCGATAATGCGTTGAAATTCTCTCACTATTAAAGGATAAGGGTGAGGTCCAACGACACTCCCTAATAAATAATGCGTATCTTCATAAGAAGCAGACCAGTCACGCAATGCGGCGCTGACGGCATCTTTAAGGCCACGTTCACCCTCTTCAACGGCAATTACTGTAGCGCCAAATAATTGCATTCTTTTGACATTGGCTTGTTGACGGTCAACATCTTTCGCACCCATGTAAATTTGTGTCTCAAGGCCTAATAAAGCACCTACCATTGCACTTGCAACACCATGCTGTCCTGCACCTGTTTCTGCGATGAGACGTCGCTTATTCAACATTTTAGCGAGTAATCCTTGGGCGAGTACTTGGTTTGTTTTATGTGCGCCACCATGTACTAGATCTTCTCGCTTAAGAAAAATCTTGACTTTTAAACCTTGGGTTAAACGTTGGCATTCATATAAAGGCGTAGGCCTTCCTGCATAGTCTTGTAATAACGTTTGTAGCTGATTGTTGAAAGTGACATTATGTTTTAACTGCTCAAATGCCTTGTATAAGGCATTCAATGCGGGCATCAATATGGGAGGCACATAACAACCACCGAAATCACCATAGTACATTATGTATTCTCCCTTATCATTTGAAAAAGTTGTTTGATTTTAAGATGATCTTTTATCCCAGGGGTTTGTTCAATCGATGAATTAATATCAAGTCCTGCGAGTTTGGTTTGAGTTGCTGCGATAATGTTATGCAGACCGACCCCACCAGCTAATAAGCAATGTTGGCGTAAATGAAAGTGGCGAAGTTTATTCCAATCAAAAGAGCGCCCTGTGCCACCTAATTGCGTTGGTGCCATATTGTCGATAATTAATTTATCAATATGAGGTGGCAAAGTCAGTGGCAAAGGTTGGTGCCCTGAAACAGCAAACCAAATTTGGCAAGATTTTGGTAATAATGGACGAAGCTTTGCAATATAATCAGCTGTTTCTTGTCCATGCAATTGTATCGCATGTAACTTGAGTGTTGTTGCAATATGAATGACATCATGAATGGGTTGTTTTGCAAAGACACCGACATATTGTAAAGGTGCGCCTTTGATGATTTCTTCTGCTTGTGCTAGATTAATTGTTCGAGGTGATGAAGCCGCAAAGATAAGCCCACCCAATATTGCACCGTGTTCATAGCTATATTGGCTATCGATAGAGCTGGTTAAGCCACATATTTTAATTGCACCATATCGCAATTCTCGTAAAGTGATTGCAATATCCTGACTTTTGCTTAATGCGCCTCCAATTAAAAATCCCTTAACATAAGGTTTTAAGCGTGCGATATCCTGGTGGGTATTGAGTCCTGATGCCGCAATCATGATGGTTTCTTTGGGAAACAAAGGGGCAAGTGAAACGACGCGTTCCATATCTAATGTAAGGGTATGAAGGTCGCGATGATTAATCGCAATCACTTTTGCCTTGAGTTTTTTAGCGCGTTGCAACTCTTGTGGGTTAACAACCTCCGTTAAAATACCCATTTTCAACTTTTCAGCAAGCTGTTGGCAAGCAAGATAGGTGGTATCATCGAGTACTGACAACATCAATAAAATGGCATCAGCGCCATATTGACGTGCTAATGCAACTTGATAAGGTGCAACAATGATGTCTTTACATAAAACAGGAACGTTAACGTGTTGACGTACTTGTTGTAAGTGAGTAAAGCTTCCATCAAAATGGCGCTCATTGGTTAATACTGAAATGATATCCGCAAAAGGTTCATAGGTTTTGGCTAATTCAATAATAGGATAATCTTCGCGTAACCGTCCTTCACTTGGAGAACGATGTTTACATTCTAAAATAAATTTCGACCCTGATTTTTGTAGTGCTGCATAGAAATCACGGTCACTGGGGATGACGGCTTTAAGCAATGCAGTTTCAGATTGTTGTTTCATTAAATCCGCAACCAAAGCATGTTGATCTTTGATCATCTCATTGAGCATGACTTACCTCTTTGACTTTTTGCAATAATTGGAAACCGGCATCACTTTCTAGCGCAGCAAGAACCATCTCAACGCCTTGAGCAATGGTTGGAACTTTATCCGCTAAGTAGAGTAATACTCCGGTATTGAGGGCCACCGCACTGCGATAAGCGTTGGTTCCTTTGCCCTGAAGTAAATTGAGAAATTGTGCTTGATTGAAATGAATCTCACCACCTTTTATTGCATCTAGCGGAAAACGTTTTAAACCCGCTTCTTCAGGGGTGAGTGAGAAGCGAGATAATTGTCCTTGGTCTAATAAAATGCCAGTTGTTGTCCCATGGAGTGCGATTTCATCAAGTCCCTCACCATGAACAATTAATGCCTTTTGGAATCCTTGTGCTTGTAAAACCTTGGCAAAACGCTCGCACAGAGAAGGGTGGTAAACCCCAATCAGCAAGATCTCAGGAGAAGTAGGATTTAGCAAAGGTCCGAGTAGATTAAACAGGGTGCGACTTTTTAAATTGTTTCGAACTTTTTTGATCATTTGAGTGGCGGGATGATATAGCGGTGAAAATAAAAAAGTAAATCGATTTTCTTCTAATGAACGCTTTGCTGTTTGGGGCGACATGGCAATATTCATTCCCACGGCTTCTAAGAGATCAGCGGTGCCGCATTTTGATGAGACGGCACGGTTGCCATGTTTGGCAACGGTTAGCCCTAATTGTGCAGCCATGATGGCTGTTGGCGTCGAAATATTGAGGGAATGTTGATTATCACCGCCGGTACCAACACAATCGAGAATGCGATGGTGTTTTTTAAGCTCAGCTAAACAGGGAAAAGGATGTGCACTTTGACGCATTGCACTGAGAGCGCCCAAGATTTCTGTCGTTGACTCCCCTTTGGCTTTCAAGGCAACCAGCAAGGCCGTCATTTCAATCTCAGAGAGTTTACCATTTAGAAAATCCAGAAAGAGTTGAGTTGCTTCTTCTTGGCTTAAACTCGTGCCTTCACAGAGTTGGTCTAATTTATACATGTTAGCTCCTTAAAAAAATGGCAAAAAAAAACCCACCGGTAGGGTGGGCTTTTTTAGAATGGTTAATTCTTTACGCTGGGTGCTGGATAAGAGACGTGCGTAGGTAAGCCCACCCGATTTGCGGGAGCCACCAAGAAGATTGTACGAAATGAGTGGTTAAATGCGTTTTCATTCCTAGAACCTAACAAATTCACTTAGCAAAGGTCAATAGCTTGATATATCATCAGATAAGCGGTCACAGTAAATAGATAGCCCAAAGTCCTCGACAGGACGACTATACTTAACCATGATAGTTCACTAAATTATTTTGGTAAAGGCAGATTTGACGTGACAAATCGACATAAAACTAGCCTAAATGAAGGAATGAGGTGCATATGGATGGTGTAAAGCAACAGATCCAAGGAATTATGCTGATTATGGCACTCACCAGTGCTCCAGCATTCGCTAAAGATCTAACCATTAAACTTGATGTTTTAGAAAAAATCCATGCACAAGAAGCAAGTGGTGATGAACTTTATTTTAGTATCACTGAGTTTCCTGAGAAAAAACCACCACGCCATTATCGCATACCAAGCTATCCAACCCATTGGATGTCTGATTATTTGAAAAATGTTAAAAACATTGCACTATGGCAAAAAAGCTACTCTGAATGTGAAAAAACAGATGTACTTATCTCTTTGGTTGAAGCTGATCTTCCTCCCTGGAATGTGGATGATTTATTAGGGGCGGTTGAATTTAAAGTGACTTGTGAAGATGGCAAAATGCACACCCAATGGTCAATCCCTAATAAAGACAATACAGCGAAAATCATGAATGCGGATAGTGCATTCTCATTCACCGGTGATCGCTCAGAATATCACGCCATTTTTAAGCTAGATGACTCGAAAATTACGATAAAAAACCAAGAAGAAGCGCTCGAGCCGATTAAAGCAAAACCGATGTTGCAGCAACAAGATGTCGGCAAAGTGCCTGTTCTAAACCGCTAATTCCACCGTATTTATCACTCATCCAACTTGCCATGAATGCTGTGGCAAGTTGCCTTTTGCGCAAAGAAATACAGTGGTTTATTTTCTCAGTATTCTTGTTTTTTACCCAGTAAAATAAGCTGTAAACATGTCTAATTTTGTAACAACTTACAGTGTTAACTCTTTGTTTTACTGTCAAAATTTGCCATTTTAATGATTGACACTACACTTAAACAAAAAGTAGGGAGGGGGCTTTTTGTGAGTATTAATTCTAAAAAATTAAAGCGAGATTGCTTTATCGCGGTGGCAATTCCAATTAGTTTATTTGCGGTTTTTCAACTCTATTCTAAAAGTTTGCCAGCATTTGGTTTATTAATGTTAACCACGACTGGTGCAATGATTATTAGTTGGTATCTTTATCGGTTTTTTTCCAATCTTGAAGATATGACATGGCGTGAACAACTAAGCTCTTTATTACAACGTGTCACAACGCCTGTGATTATTATTGATTTGGAACACAAAATTTCATACGTTAATGAAAGCTTTCAGCGATTACCGTTAGCGAAATTATTAAGCGAGTATAACCATTTTCCAGAATTTTTAGCATCGCTTGATTTACAATTAGACTCCTTAGAAAAAGTAAATAAAATTAAACAATTTAAAGAAATTTTTGATGTTTTGAATAGCAAATTAAAAGCACATACCCAATTTGAAGGTATCACTTATGAATGGAATTTTCTACCTTTATTTACGCCAACTAACCATCGTTGGGGGATTGTGATTGAATGTATCTCAAAAGGCCCTAAAGCCCTTGAAGAACTTGAAAACACGGCTATTGTTTTTGAAAATCCGATTATTTATAAAGGATTAGAACAAACCAATCAAGCAAGAATTATTATTGATCCCCATGGCAATATTTTAAATGCAAATACCTCCATGTTAAATTTGTTTTTAGCAACCGATGCTCTAGATAAAAGCAATGCTTGGCAGAGTAAAAACTTTTTTGACTTGATTGAAGAAATTATTCCAGAAGTTATTCAACCTATGCAAAATGCTTTAAATACAATGAAGATATCAACCTTTATTTGTGAGTTTAACGATAAAGTATATGATTGGACGATTAAACCTATCTTTGACAATAATCAATGGATCGGCAATCTGATAGAGGTAGAGTATCCTTCAAAACAAGAATTTAAAATGTTTGAAGAAGCTTGGCAGCGTTCAAGTGACCATAAAGATCCTTATGATAAAGCATACCTTAATGAGCTTTCTACCGTACTTGTTGAGCAATCAGGTGTTATTCGTAATGAAATGATTGCATTATTAATTGAGAAAGAAAGAACTTATGATCCTTTATCAAAAGCTTCTGTTCAAACAGCAATTCAAAGTGCAGAAGAAGCGTTGAATAAAACCATGAATTATGCTGAAACGGTTACGTTGATTTCTCAGCAATTACATGAAAATCAAACGTATATTCAACAATTGCAAAAATTAATGGAAAAATTTAATACATTACCCACTGAAGAAGCGCATAATCATTTTGCAAAATTATCGAATGAAATGATTGATTCATTAAGCAGTGTAAAGCAAGTTTTGTCGGTAGGTAAAAAGCGCTTGGTTGAACTATTAGAAAATTTCGATGACTTAAGACAGAGCTGGCTAGGTGCCATGAGTGAATTAAGAAATGGCTCTTTAGATAAAAATACCAGACAACTTGCCGAGATTCATGCAAGAGCAAGTGAGCAAATGGTTGAGAAATTAAATAGCCTGATGGAAATTGCGGATAATATCAGAGCAGAAATTGATAATCCGCAGCCGACAATGGCAATGACTACGGCTAGTGGTAATCAGCCTTTTAATCAAGTATTGATTGATAGAGACATCAAAAAACATTCAGAATCTGTTTTACTTGAAGATGTTAACGGGGTCTCGCATTCATAGTAATATGCTGCGCAAAAGCTAGGCTTTTGCTTGCAATCAAGGGGGAGAGTGTCAATTCTCCCCCTTAATAATCCCCCATTGATTTATTTTGAAATTCTCGTTGAGAATCTTTTTCTGAATAATATGCTGCGCAAAAGCTAGGCTTTTGCTTGCAATCAAGGGGGAGAGTGTCAATTCTCCCCCTTAATAATCCCCCATTGATTTATTTTGAAATTCTCGTTGAGAATCTTTTTCTGAATAATATGCTGCGCAAAAGCTAGCCTTTTGCTTGCAATCAAAGGGGAGAGTGTCAATCTCCCCCTTAATAATCCCCCATTGATTTATTTTGAAATTCTCGTTGAGAATCTTTTTCTGAATAATATGCTAGCGCAAAAGCTAGGCTTTGCTTGCAATCAAGGGGAATAATTCCTTACCGAGTATTACTGATAAGTGTCAACGTATCGTCCTCTTGAATGAATTTAATGTTTTTGAGGGCGCTCATTCCTAATAATATTTCATCATCATTCATATGCGGGTTAATGCTTGCTTTGACCCTGTGTAAAACAATATGTCCCAACACTAATTCATCGATAATCGTTTGATAGACTTCAACTTCACCCCCCGCTGTTTGGGCGGTGGTTCTCATGCCTTTTTTCAGATTTAATTTTTCAGCCAGGGGACCTGGCACCGTGACATGACTTGCGCCGGTATCAACGAGAAACATTACCTTTTGGTTATTAATTAACCCCTCAACAACATAGTGGTTTAAATAGTTTCTCTGCAAAACGGTTTGCTGGATACCATCGCTTGTAATGATGGTTGCATGGGTATTCATTTGGTATTTTTTATACCACTGATTAAAAAAGAATGTTAATAAAGCTAGTATAATTACCCAAGTAATAATCACCATAAAACGGCCAAGGCCATCGGTACTGGGTGGGGCTGGTTCTGTTGGTTCGGGTGTTGTCATAACTTAGATTATCGGCAATGGGCTCTCAGACATGATAGAGTACTCCTTTCATATTTAAAATCGGAAAATCATGCAGATTGATCGTGAGAATGGATTGTTAGTGGGGGCTAAATATAGTCATTCACCTAATTTTGATGAGCGTCCTTCCGACGGTGGCATTGATTTATTAGTTATTCATGGAATTAGTTTGCCACCCGGTGAATTTGGTTCAGATGATGTCATCGCTTTTTTTGGCAATTCGTTAGACGCGAGTAAACATCCTTATTTTGAAACCATTGCGCAAATGAAAGTCTCCAGCCACTTATTTATTCGTCGCGATGGAGAAATATGGCAGTTTGTGCCTTTTCATCGACGTGCCTGGCATGCGGGTCAATCACAATTTCAATCTCGAGAAAATTGCAATGATTTTGCGATTGGTATTGAGTTAGAAGGAACAGACACACTGGCTTATACTTCACTACAATACCAGCAGTTAGCCTTCGTAACCGTTGCGCTGATGCAAGCCTATTCGGGTATCACGTTAGAGCGAATTGTGGGGCATTCAGAAATTGCGCCACAGCGTAAAACCGATCCAGGGGAGGCTTTTGATTGGGATTTGTATCGCCAACTGGTTAGCAAAAAAATATCAGTCGACCAACAAAGTAGTCAAAGAGCTAACAGCATAACATAGCCATTCGCGGCGACCATGTTATAATTCTTCGTTAATTTGACACCAAGAGGGAAGTTGTAATGCAAAACCCCGCTACTGTGGATCTTGATCCACAAGAAACCCAAGAATGGCTTGAGGCGATGGGTTCTCTTATTCGGCAGGAAGGGCTAGATCGTGCTCGTTTTATGCTCGATCAGTTAACCAGGAAAGCAATTGATGCAGGTTGTCGTTTAGATATGCACCGCACGACAGCTTATACCAACACCATTTCCGTTCAAGAAGAGCCAGCGATGCGAGGCGATGCAGAACTTGAACAGCGGATCCGTGCATTGATTCGTTGGAATGCGATGGCCATGGTTGTTAGAGCCCAGAAAGTGGATAGCACATTGGGTGGACATATTGGTACTTTCGCTTCTTCTGCAACCCTTTATGATGTCGGGTTTAATCATTTTTGGCGAGGACCTGAACATCCTTGTGGTGGCGATTTAATTTATATTCAAGGTCATGCGTCTCCTGGTGTTTATTCACGACTTTTTTTACAAGGCGATTTAACCGAAGACCAGCTTGTTCATTTTCGTCGAGAAGTCGATAAAAAAGGACTTTCTTCATACCCGCATCCTTGGCTAATGCCAAACTTATGGCAGTTCCCAACCGTTTCAATGGGCCTTGGGCCAATGCAGGCCGTCTATCAAGCACGCTTTATGCGTTATCTTGAAAATAGAGGACTTATCCCCAAAACCGATCGTAAAATTTGGTGTTTTTGTGGCGATGGTGAAATGGATGAACCAGAATCCTTAGCAGGATTATCATTGGCCGGCCGTGAAAAACTCGATAATTTAATATTTGTCATCAACTGTAATTTACAACGCCTTGATGGCCCGGTTCGTGGTAACAGCAAAATTATCCAAGAATTAGAAGGCAGTTTCCGAGGTAGCAATTGGAATGTCATCAAATTATTGTGGGGCAGCGGTTGGGATCCCCTCTTTGCTGCAGATAAGCAAGGGATCATGCAACAACGGATGGAAGAAGCCGTTGATGGTGATTATCAAAACTACAAAGCCAAAGGGGGCGCTTATACGCGCGAACATTTCTTTGGTAAATATCCTGAATTAAAAGAAATGGTTGCTCATATGTCTGATGAAGACATTTGGCGACTGAATCGTGGTGGTCATGATCCTAAAAAGGTATTTGCAGCTTATCAAGCAGCAAGTAATCATCAAGGGCAGCCCACGGTTATTTTGGCGAAAACGGTTAAAGGTTATGGGTTGGGTACCGCAGGTGAAGCATTAAATATTGCTCATAACACGAAAAAATTAGGACATGATGAATTATTTGCATTTCGTGATCGTTTTCATATTCCTGTAACCGATGAAATGGTCGAAAACGTTTCATTCTATCGTCCAGCAGAAAATAGCCCTGAAGTGCAATATTTGAAGAAAATGCGCAAAGAAATGGGGGGCAGTTTGCCACAACGTCGCGCAAAAGCTTCTCATGCACCACTTGTGCTTCCTGAACTCAATGCGTTTGATGCGCAATTGCAAAGTACGGGTGAACGGGAAATTTCTACCACCATGGCATTTGTGCGTATTTTAACGACCTTGGTGAAAGATAAAAATATTGGCAAACATGTTGTGCCAATTGTACCTGATGAAGCACGTACTTTTGGTATGGAAGGGTTATTTCGCCAAATTGGTATCTATTCCAGTGAAGGGCAAAAATATAAACCCGTTGATGCTGATCAGGTGATGTATTACAAAGAAGCAATCGATGGACAAATTTTAGAGGAAGGGATCAACGAAGCGGGTTCATTTTGTTCATGGATTGCTGCGGCAACATCTTATAGTACCCACAATCAGACGATGATTCCTTTTTATATTTACTACTCTATGTTTGGGTTTCAACGTATTGGTGATTTTGCCTGGGCAGCAGGCGATAGCCGTGCCAAAGGATTTTTACTCGGTGGGACAGCCGGTCGTACCACATTGAATGGTGAAGGTTTGCAACATCAAGACGGCCATAGCCATCTGTTAGCGGGAACGATTCCTAATTGTGTGACTTATGACCCCACTTATGCTTATGAACTTGCTGTGATCATGCATCATGGTTTAGATCGAATGTATAACAAAAACGAAGATCTGTATTTTTACATTACCCTAATGAATGAAAATTATACGCATCCTGCCATGCCAGAAGGTGCTGAAAAAGGGATCATTCAAGGGATGTATTTATTGCAGAAAGCGCCAAAACCATTAAAACATCATGTCGATTTAATGGGTAGCGGTACCATTTTACGTGAAGTGATAGCAGCACAAGATTTACTGCGAGAATATGATATTAGTGCAGATATTTGGAGTGTGACAAGCTTTAATGAATTGCGTAAAGACGCGCTTTCGGTTGCGAGATGGAATTTATTACATCCTACGCAAAAACCAAAACAAAGCTACGTAGAACAATGTCTAGAAAAGAGCAAAGGGCCGATTATTGCAGCAACCGATTATATGAAGTTGTATGCAGAACAATTGGCGCCATTTATTAAACAACGATTCCTTTGTTTAGGAACCGATGGTTATGGCCGCTCTGATACCCGTGAACGTCTGCGTAGTCACTTTGAAGTCGATCGTTATTACATCGCTTATACAGCCATTAAAGCCCTTGTGGATGAAGGTGCTTTGAAAGCCGATGTTGCTGAAAAGGCGTTGAAACAATGGCAAATTGATCCTGAAAAACGTGATCCAGTGTTGGTATAGGATGAAAACATGAAAGAAGTGACTGTACCTGATATTGGTAACTACGCTGGGGTGGAAATCATAGAGATTGCTGTCAAGCCAGGTAGTGTCGTTAAAAAAGAAGACACCTTAATCACCTTAGAAACGGAAAAAGCGACGATGGATGTGCCATCGCCATTAGAGGGTGTCGTTCGTGAAGTCAAAGTAAAAGTGGGTGATAAGGTATCTCAAGGCTCGTTGATTGTTTTAATTGAAGAAAATGAGCAGCAAGCAGAGGTGCAAGCAACGGTTCAAGAAGAGAAGGTAGCGCCACAACCGGTTGTGCAAGTGGCAACAACCGTCGCGCCTTCCCAACCGAATGCGGCTCCGGCAATCCAAACGCAAACTGTTACCGTGCCAGATACAGGCGGTGCCAATGAAATTACGGTCATTGAAGTTGCCGTAAAAGTTGGGGATGACATTGCGTTTGATAGCACATTGATTACCTTAGAGAGTGAAAAGGCGAGTATGGATATTCCCTCACCTTATGCAGGTGTTGTGGAAAGTGTGCTGGTTAAAGTGGGTGACAAAGTCAGCATGGGCACGCCCATTGTTGTGATGAAGGCACGTATGGAAAATGCGCCTGCCTCACAACCACAAGCAAGTGCAGAAATACCTGCACCAGCGAAAGCACCAGAACTGGCTCCCAGCAAAGCGCCAACGCCAGCACCGGTTGCGGC
Organism: Candidatus Berkiella aquae; assembly: GCF_001431295.2. Classification (NCBI taxonomy): domain Bacteria; kingdom Pseudomonadati; phylum Pseudomonadota; class Gammaproteobacteria; order Candidatus Berkiellales; family Candidatus Berkiellaceae; genus Candidatus Berkiella; species Candidatus Berkiella aquae. The sequence continues at coordinate 1,187,765 of NZ_LKAJ02000001.1, forward strand.
GGCGGTCACGATGGATGCAAGCCTTGCGCACGCAGGCCCTGCAACCCGTCGTCTGGCGAGGGAATTGGGCGTTGATTTAGGTAAAGTGGCAGGTAGTGGTCATAAAAATCGTATTCTCACGACTGACATTCACACTTATGTTAAAACAGCGTTACAAACCCTACAGCAAGGTGGGGGCGGTGGTGGCCTTGCCATTGAGAAAGCACCTGAAGTGGACTTTTCACAATTTGGTGCTATTGAGGTTAAGCCTTTAAATCGCATCAAAAAATGGACGGCAAAAAATCTGCATCGTAATTGGGTAACGATTCCTCATGTCACACAATTTGATGAAGCAGATATTGGTGAGCTTGAACAATTTCGCCAAGAAAATAAACAAGCAGCTGATGAAATGGGTGTCAAATTAACGCCACTCATTTTTATCATGAAAGCGGTTGTTTCTGGGTTAAAAGCGTTTCCCCAATTTAACGCCTCATTAGCGGCAAATGGTAATGATCTGGTTTATAAGAAATATTTCCATCTTGGCATTGCCGTTGATACACCCAATGGATTGGTCGTCCCTGTTGTTCGTGATATCGATAACAAAGGATTATTTGAGATTGCTAAAGAACTGGGCGAAATCAGTGCAAAAGCGCGTGAAGGTAAATTAAAACCGGCAGAAATGACGGGAAGTTCCATGAGCATTTCAAGTTTAGGGGGTATTGGAGGAACGGCGTTTACACCGATTATTAATGCGCCCGATGTGGCCATATTAGGTGTTTCAAAAGCTCAGATAAAACCCATTTACATGAAAGATGCCTTTGTGCCACGTAAAATGTTGCCACTGTCGCTTTCTTATGACCATCGGGTCATAGACGGCGCAGAAGCGGCGCGCTTTTTAGTGCATGTGGTAGAACAATTACAAGATATTAGAAAATTATTACTCTAAAAATAAAGAGAGAGAGAAGAGAGAGAGAGCGATGTCAAATAATATTCAAGCAAAAGTAGTAGTATTAGGTAGTGGTCCTGGCGGTTATACAGCGGCATTTCGTGCAGCTGATTTACTCGGCGAAGGGGTCGTTTTAGTTGAGCGTTACTCCGTTTTAGGGGGCGTTTGCTTGAATGTAGGTTGCATTCCATCTAAAGCATTATTACACATGGCAGGCATGGTGACAGAAGCACAAGCGATTTCTGCTCATGGGATTGATTTTGGCAAGCCCAATATTGCGCTTGATAAAGTTCGTGAATATAAAGAAAGCGTCGTCAAGCGTTTAACCGGTGGTTTAGCGCAAATGGCCAAAATGCGCAAGGTTCAAGTGGTTGAAGGTTTTGGTAAGTTTACTTCTCCTAATACGTTAGTGGTAGAAGGAAAAAATCCTTGCACGATTAATTTTGAACATGCCATTATTGCGGCAGGTTCACGTCCGATTAAATTACCATTCTTCCCTGAAGATCCTCGTATTATTGATTCAACCGGTGCATTAGAATTATCTGAGATACCTAAACGCATGTTAGTGGTTGGTGGTGGTATCATTGGTATGGAAATGGCAACCGTGTATCAAGCATTAGGCACCCAGATCACGGTTGTTGAATTAACCGACTTTATTTTACCTGGGGTTGATAAAGATATTGCAACACCGCTTTATAAGTTTGTAAAACCAAAATACGAAAATATTCTTCTAAAAACCAAAGTAACGGGTGCAGAGGCCAAGAAAGATGGTATTTGGGTCAGCTTTGAAGGTGAGCAAGCACCTAAATCTCCAGAGCGCTTTGATAAAGTTTTAGTCGCAGTAGGGCGTGTTCCCAATGGCAAAACGATTGATGCTGATAAAGCGGGCGTCAATGTGGATGAACGTGGTTATATTGCGGTTGATAAACAAATGCGCACTAACGTAAACCATATTTTTGCGATTGGTGACATTGTGGGCAACCCCATGTTAGCGCATAAAGCGATGCCTGAAGCGCGCGTTGCTGCTGAAGTAATTGCGGGTAAGAAACACTTCTTCGATCCTAAGTGTATTCCAAGCGTTGCTTACACCGATCCTGAAGTGGCGTGGGTAGGTTTAACCGAAGAGCAAGCCAAAGCGCAAGGCATTGATTACGATAAGGGTGTTTTCCCTTGGTTAGCCAGTGGTCGGGCGTTAGGGATTGGGCGCCCTGAAGGTATCACCAAGATGATTTTCGATAAGAAAACCCATCGAGTACTCGGGGCTGGTATCGTTGGACCACATGCCGGTGATTTGATTAGTGAAGTCAGCTTAGCCATTGAAATGGGCTGTGAAGCGGCAGACATTGCGCTTACTATCCATCCTCATCCTACCTTGTCAGAATCGATTGCGATTGCTACCGAATTATTTGAAGGTACCGCAACTGATATGATGAATAAAAAGAAAGAAAGCTAAAAAAGTGCTGCAGCATGACGATTGAGTGCTGCAGCACTTTTTATTGAGTGCTTGGCCCAGATTTTCTTGCTTCCTTTTTTTCTTCTAAAACGGGTGTTGTCTGCGGCGCTTTTTTAACTAAAATGCTAGAAGAATTTTTTTCTCCCTTATATGAAGGTACATAGGATTGTCTTTTAGGTTGTACATCAGACTTCACTTTAGGTAACTCAGGCGAAATAAACTCTTTTGTTGCTTTAGGCGTTAAAGTAAAGCCATTATTTTGTGCAGCTTGATATTGGGGGGTATTACGAAACTGATAAAGGTTTATTGCGTAAATAAGGGCATTAATGCGGTAGCGAATATCATAATCCTCATGTTTAAGTTCTACATTCAATTTGCCATTATCATAAAAATCAGCGAACATTTTGCTTGATTCAACCCAAAAGTCATAAAATGCTGCTTTTAAAGGATCCCCATCGTTAAATTTACCTGCAGCAAAAAAATCACGACCGACTTCAGATTGATTATTGATGAACTCATACAGTCTGTCATCTAGCGGTGTATTGTCGCGTAGTAAGAAATTTTTCGTTGCATCAACATGTGCATCGTCTTCTTTTGCTTTGATTTGTGTAATATCGTACGAGCTTTTAACATACTCGATTGTTTTATTCAGTTCTTCTATGCAACGTAAAATCATTGCCCTATCTTTTTCGCTACCTGCAAAGGTAGGTCTCGCAATTGCTTCCCTTAACTGTTCAATACGTTGTTGGTAAGTGTTAAGTTGTTCAAGCTTCATTGCACGCTGTTTTTCAAGACCTGTATGGATGCTTGCTGATTTATCAATGGTTTCATCTTTGTAATATAAATTTTGCTCATCATCTGGAGCATTAACATCTACATATATTCTTTTATCTTCAGGTATATTTGCGATTTTTCCTGCTACATCTACATCCCATCCATATAATGCTAATAAGGGTTTAGCAAGTCTTTGTGTTCCCCAGCGTTTGAATCGTTCAAGTCGAGAATCGTCCGAAAACCATCCTTCTAGCATGCCACTTAAAGAATGAAAAGTGCGATCGGCTAAAAATTTTAAATGATAACCTTCTTTTTGCAGTTGTTCATAAGTTAGCACTGAAATCGGTCCGCCACCACAGTAACCATTAATAATCGGTAATTGCTCGTTATCATATTGCTTTCCTTTACTTTCAGCTTCTTTTTTGCGCATTTTGATTGCTGCTTTAACCGCAATTGCGCCATCATGTGCGAGCGTTTCTTGAGATGATGTGACAGCATAGCTACGAGAGCTGGTTAATCTATCTTGTACGACAATGAGATTGCAACCTTTAGCCATAGCATGTTGAAAATGCCGATCATCGAGCTTATAAAAGCACCCTCGACCAGAAAAATGAATGATATCTTTTACTTTTCCTGGATTTTTTGCTTGAGCATGCTTGTTATTAATAACCAGAACATCAAGATGAGCTCCATCATCAGTACGTATCGTTCTTTGTTCTATTTCTAGCCCTGGAAAATTGTCAGATAAAAATGAATTTTCAACAATATTTTCTTTGTTTCTTTTGGCGCGATATTTAAGTTTTTCAGCAAAAGCTAATTCATTTTTTGCCTTGGCGAGTTCTTTTTGCGCAGTTCTTTTTATACCTATTCTACCTAATAGGCTTTTTCTTTCTTTAGCTACAGCGGCTTCAGCTTCTTTTATTTTATTTTTTGCTTGTTTGATTTGCTGTTTAGCTGATTTTATCTCTTTTTTTTCTATTTTCTCTAATCGGTTGCATGCTTTGGGGTTATTATCCATCGCATCAATCACCGCAAAGTAATTTTTATCCCAATATTTATAGCCTGAACTTTGCATCGTACTTGAATCAGCGAGTTGGTTGGCGATAACTTTCTTTATTTTGCCATGTAAGCGAGGTATGCCCAATGATAATACACTATAAAGCGTATTAGTTTTATCAAATCTTTTTTGTCTTCTTTTAAAATCGTTTTTTGATTCAAGACTAATATTATCGGCTTTTTGTTTGACTTCGTCTATTTTGTTGGGATCGGCACCTTCTGCTAACCAATCGTCACCTAATTGATAAAGCGCTTTTTTTGTTTCTTTAACCAGTCTAATTTTATCGTTAATTTCATCGGTGGAGCCCACATACTTTAATTTATTAAGTCCAGTCGCACTTCTTGCCATATACAAAAATGACAAATGTGCTTCTAGCTCTCGAACTCTATCATTAATAGCAAAGGTGATTTCATTTTTTTGCGCAGTTTGCTTAGAAAAAGATTGAAGCTTGCTAATCGCGTAGCTGTCACCGCGCAAGGCTGCATGTCGCAAAAATTTAACCCGTTCAGCTCTGTGCTCTTTTTTATTAATATCTGTAATCTTATTGTCAATGATTTTGTTATGCATCCTCGCTAAATAGCTCATATCAATTGCATCTAAGGTCAATACGTAGTCATTGAGTTGTTTTATTGCTTCTTTATCCTCGCTTAATAAGATACCAAGCCAATTATTCTTATCTTTGAAATAATCGGGATTGAGATTTTTTATGTCAAATATAGCTTTCTCGAGAATTTCTTTCCTATTATCAAGCGCTTTGATTATTTGAATGTCATTGAATAATTGCCAGTCTTTTTCGTCATATAGAGTTACTTTTGTTTGGAAGTAGATTTTGGCTATATTGACCCTGGCATCTTTAATATTTTTAAGCATAGATTCTTTGTCTGATTCAGACAGCTTTTCTGTAACAAACGGTTGCTCAGAAGAAGACAGAGTCAAGAATTCTTGTAAATCTTCATTAAATTTTTGAATTTCATTTTCAGATTTTTTTGAGATTTTTTTTGCAAACCGTGTTGCTGTTTTATTAAAGTCATGTGCCACCCACTCAAAATATTGTAGTTCAACAAAACTACATCCTCTAACATGGTTGTTAACTTGGGAAAGTAATTGGGGATCTCGCGCGTCAGCATAAAAAGCAGCTAAAGCGGAATGGGGTTTATTCAAAGTACCTTTGGGCAGATTAAGCTGGCTGTACCAAGTAAGTGATTCAATAAGAGGGTCTTTGGGGTTGAAATGTTTAGAATTATCAAAATAACTTCCTCTTATTTGATCAACATTTTCTACCAAGAACATTTTTATTTTATCGGGTAAATTCAGAGTTTCATTGAGTTGTGATAAATAATAGAGTTGAAGATATACTTTATCGGGCTCTGTTGAAGAGCCTTTTATAATATCGACGAAAACATTCTCTTCGATGCGATTAATATTTTCTTGAACAAAAACATGCAATGCTTCAGGTGGTGCTTTAAATTTTTTAGGGTGTTGAAGCATCTTGATGTAGAAATGAAATGCTTCAATAGGATTCTGTTCCTCAATATATTGTTCCGTTAACTGCACCCCATCGTCGCGCTTGCGCCTTTTTGTTTTTTTAGATTTGGGCATATGCACGCCACCAAGCTATGTAATATGTATAACTTATACTTAATACAGATACGGTGGGAAGTAAATAATAGAGACAGGAATTTTAAGGTTAACGAGAAAAAATGCTGATTATATAGTCAACTACTTTCAAACTTCGATTTCTTCTTTGTCTGCCAGAGGGATGAATTCCATCACTTTTTGTGCAGCCCACAATAAGCAAATGGAGCCGTAACAACCAACCAACATCTCGATAGTAAGATAACGGCCAATAATGGCTATCTTAGCTAGAAACATGAGTGTGATGAAACCTAACATGGCAGGAAAGCTATGGGTGGGCTTTAAAAATAGCTTGGCAGAGAAAAATAACATGGTTCCTTGTAAGGCATATAAAAAGAATCGATCGATGAAAAAGGGAACATCCCCTTTAAAAAATTGAAAAACAGGTGACACCCCTTCCCATAATTGATGCGGGTGTAATGTTGGGATGCAAGGATAAATTTGATAAAAAGCAAAACCGAGCCAGGTTAACATCCCAATAAATGGCCATATGTTTTGTTTACTGCCAAAATGCTCGATGCTGTTGGTGATTTGGCGCAGCAGAAAAGGGTAAAAACGTAAGAACCAGTGCGCCATACTGGCACCCAAAAAACCGCTAATGACGTTCAATGCTAGATCGAGCAAAGAAGGGATCCGTACGGGGTTGAATGTTTGCAGCAATTCAACAGATAAGCTAATGCAAAACGAAGCTATCGTTGGTAACCACAAAGCGGTTCTGCTTGATGTTTGCTTAAGCAATAGATGGCAAGCAAAAAATAACCCAAAGGGTAAAAAGAGCAATAAATTTTGTACGATATCAAATAGGAATATATGCTCCAGCCAATCGAAGAATAAAATAGTGAGTGTTGGCCTGGCAGGAATGCGCCAATCATGAAAAGGGTATAAAGCGCCGTAAAATATAAAAGCGGTAAACAGACACAATAAAACGGCCACAGAAGCCTTAAGCTGTGTATCCTTCGCAGAATCCGTAAAAGAATGCTTACCCATTTCGGCTTTGTTCATGACGGACGGTTTCATCTTTCCTATGGAGTATATAGGCGGGTATAATGCCAGTTATTATTACAAATGCAACAAAAACGTGATGTTATGATATGAATACAACAACAATTATAGCCTTTACTAGCTATCTCTTTCTCGTCGTTATGGTCGCAGTCGTTGCATATCGCATCACTCGTAATCTTTCTGACTTTGTTTTAGGGGGGCGTCAGCTAGGAGGCCCCGTTGCTGCACTAAGCGCAGGCGCTTCTGATATGAGTGCTTGGCTACTTCTAGGGCTACCGGGGGCGGTTTTTGTTTTTGGCTTAAATCAAATTTGGTTACCCATTGGGTTAACCCTTGGAGCTTTCGTCAGCTGGCGTTTCATCGCAAAGCCATTACGGGTTTTCTCAGAACTGGCTAATGACTCTTTAACGGTTCCTGCCTTCTTAGATAATCGCTTTTTTGATCAATCGGGTATTATTCGGGTATCACTAGCCTTAGTTACTTTATTCTTCTTTGCCTTTTATACCGCCTCTGGCTTAGTGGGCGGGGCAATGCTCTTAGAGCGATTTAATCTTACGTTCGATCAAGCCCTATTACTGGGGACAACGATCATTGTTGCTTATACCTTTGTGGGTGGCTTTTTAGCAGTGAGTTGGACTGATTTTTTCCAGGGCACTTTAATGTTTATTTGCTTATTAGTTGTTCCCTTTGTGGCCACTCATGAATTTGGTGGCTGGGACAAAATGGTAAGTACTATTGCTCAGTATGGCGAGCATCGTTTAAATCCCTTTACCGATTTTGATGGCAAGTTATTATTAAACTTAATGGCTTGGGGGTTAGGTTACTTGGGCACCCCGCATATCCTGGTACGTTTTATGGCGGTGAAAACAACCCGTGATATTCCGATAGCAAGACGAATTTGTTTGTCGTGGATGAGTTTATCCATGGTGGGAGCGGTTCTCACCGGCTTTGTGGGAATTGCCTATTTTTCAGAAAAAACCAATATTGATCCAGAATCTATCTTTATTCTCTTTTCTCACCAGCTATTTTCACCTTGGCTAGCCGGTATTTTATTTGCGGCCATTTTATCAACGATTATGTGTGCTATCGATTCACAGATGTTAGCCTCGACCAGTGCCCTGACAGAAGATATCTATCATCGTATGTTTCGCAAAAAAGCGAGCCAAAAAGAATTGATTTGGGTTGGGCGTGTGGGGATTATCGTGATTGCTGCGATTGCGTTACTGATGGCAATGCATCCTGATAGTTCGGTCATTAAACTGGTTGCTTTTGCCTGGGCAGGGTTGAGTGCCTCGTTTGGTCCTTCCGTCGTTGGGGCTTTGTTTTGGCGGCGAATGACGCGCAAGGGGGCTATTTGTGGTATTTTGCTTGGCGCTGTCACCGTGATCGTTTGGAAAATTATCCCCATCAAAACGGGGATCTTTAGTTTATATGAAATTATTCCAGGATTTGTGCTGGGTACCTTGGGCGTGGTTATTGGCAGTTTGTTAGACAAAGCACCAGACACCACTATCACAGAGCAATTTGATAAAGCTTGGCAATTAATTAAAAACACAGGTAATTAAGATGTTAGTCGTTAATAAAGAGATGCAAGCCATCGATAAACGTTATCGAATGGATGAAACCGAATGTGTAGCAGAAATTTTAAAAGAAGCAGTGCTTGATCCCACGCTTTTTCAAGCAGTTGACACCAAAGCACGTCAACTGGTCGAAACCGTTAGGCAGAAACGGTTATCACAAAGTGGTATTGATGCTTTTATGTTTCAGTACGATCTTTCCAGTGAGGAAGGCATTGCACTGATGTGCTTAGCCGAAGCTTTATTACGCATTCCCGATAAAGAGACCGTAGATAGCTTAATCCGAGATAAATTAGCACAGGGAAATTGGCAATCGCACGCAGGAAAAAGTCATTCCTTATTTGTTAATGCGGCAACTTGGGCGTTAATGCTGACAGGCAAAATCATCGATGTACCTTCGAGATTTTCCCGCCAAACTCATGAAAATAGCTTAACACAGGTCTTAAAACGTTTAGCAAGCAAAGGGGGAGAACCCATTGTTCGTCAAGCGATTAACCAAGCGATGAAAATTCTGGGGCGCCAATTTGTCATGGGGCGCACCATTAAGGGTGCCTTAAAACGCGCCAAACGCAAAGAAGAAAAAGGCTATCGATATTCCTTTGATATGTTGGGTGAAGCAGCTTATACCCAAGCCGATGCTGAAAAATACTTTGCAGCTTATCAAAAAGCGATAAGCGCCGTCGCAGAAGCAAGTAATGGCCGCGGCCCGATTCAAGGCCCTGGTATTTCTGTCAAATTATCTGCTTTACATCCACGCTATGTGATTGCCAAACGCGAACGTTTACATGCCGAGCTGTTACCTAAATTAAAAGAGCTGGTATTACAAGCAAAAGCGGCCAATATTGGCTTAACGATTGATGCAGAAGAAGCACATACGTTAATGATTTCGTTAGAGTTGATTGGGGAAGTGATTGATAGTGGCATTCTGGGTGAATGGCAAGGTTTTGGATTGGCGGTTCAGGCTTATCAAAAACGAGCGCCTGCGGTATTAGATTGGCTCATTATCAAAGCACGCAAGGCAAAAGCGCATTTAATGGTACGTTTAGTAAAAGGGGCGTACTGGGATACCGAAATCAAATTAGCGCAAACCCAAGGGTTAAGTGGTTACCCTGTTTTCACTCGTAAAGTCGCAACCGATGTTAACTATATTGTTTGTGCGAAACGCATGCTCGCCGCTGCTGATGTAATTTATCCACAGTTTGCTACACACAATGCTTTATCACTTTCGATTGTTTATGAATTAGCGAAACAGCAAGGCGTTGCTGATTACGAGTTTCAATGTTTGCATGGTATGGGTGATGCCCTTTACGATGAAATCGTCATGAATAAAGAAAATCCCAAACCATGTCGCGTCTATGCGCCGGTTGGAACGCATGAAGAATTATTAGCTTATCTTGTGCGTCGTTTATTAGAAAATGGCGCTAATAGCTCTTTTGTTAACCGCATTGTCGATGAAAAATTACCCATTGATGAGATGGTTGTTAATCCGGTCGATAAATTAGCGGCATTAGCAAGCAAGCCGCACCCTGGTATTCCTTTACCTAAAGATTTATTTCAACCTAACCGTGCCAATTCTAATGGTTTAGATTTAAATCGAGAATCAGCTTTTTTACCGGTAATTGAGAAAATTGCACAGAATCGAGGCAAAGTCTATCAAGCCAAACCGACGACAATGGCACCCGGTAATCATCGAAATCTGAATGAAAGATCTTCGCCGATAGAACGAACGCATCATTTAGGGACGGTTGTATTAGCTAACCCCGCGGATATTGAAGAAACGCTCCAAAGTGCTAGTCGAGCATTGATGCAGTGGCAGTTTATTGATGCACAAACGCGCGCTAGTTATTTAGAAACGATGGCTAATCTATTAGAAGAACATGCTATCGAATTTTATAGTTTACTGACGTTTGAAGGTGGTAAAACGCTGGATGATGCGGTGAGCGAAGTTCGAGAAGCCATTGATTTTTGCCACTATTATGCCTTGCAAGCCAAATGTCATTTTCAAACACCGCAAACCCTGGTTGGTCCAACTGGTGAAGTGAATCAGCTGAGTTTACATGGTCGAGGTATTATTGCTTGTATTAGTCCATGGAACTTTCCCTTAGCCATTTTCTTAGGCCAGGTGAGTGCCGCTTTAGCTGCGGGTAATTGCGTGATTGCTAAACCTGCAAGTCAAACCGTTTTTATTGCTTCTCGTGCAATTGAATTATTACATCAAGCAGGTATCCCTAAAGGCGTTGTGCAATTGCTTCCGGGCAGTGGCGCTTTAGTCGGTAATGCCTTAATTAATGATGCACGAATTGCAGGGGTTGTGTTTACTGGCTCAACTGAAACCGCTCGAAATATCAATCAGCAATTAGCGGCGCGCAATGGTGTTATTGTGCCCTTTATTGCTGAAACAGGCGGGCAAAACGCCATGATAGTGGATTCAAGTGCTTTATGCGAACAAGTAACTCAAGATGTGATCACTTCTGCTTTTCGTAGCGCAGGCCAACGTTGTTCTGCATTGCGAGTTTTATTTGTCCAAGAAGAAATTGCAGATAAATTGTTAACTATGATTCAAGGTGCCATGGCGGAATTAGCGATTGGTAACCCTGGCGTATTGGCAACAGATGTTGGACCTGTGATTGATGAATCAGCACAAAAACAACTTTTGGCGCATAGTCTCAAAATGAAAGATCAAGCAAAATTACTGTTTGAAGTGCCCTTAAGTGAAGAATGTCAGAAAGGAACTTTTGTTGCGCCAAGATTATTTGAAATTTCCAGTCTTGATAAATTAACAGAAGAAGTCTTTGGGCCTATTTTGCATGTTGTGCGTTATCAACGTCATGAATTAGATGAGGTGATTGCACAAATCAATCGCACAGGCTTTGGTCTTACGATGGGGATCCATAGTCGCATCAATGAAACGATTGATTACATTCGAGATCGGGTACGAGTCGGTAATTTATATGTTAATCGTAATATGATTGGCGCAGTCGTTGGTGTGCAACCTTTTGGTGGTGAAGGGTTATCTGGCACCGGTCCCAAAGCGGGTGGTCCACATTATTTGCAACGCTTAGCAACAGAAAGAACCGTCTCTATCAATACAACAGCATCGGGTGGCAATGCAACGCTTATGTCCTTAACAGAGTAATTGCTATCTTATTTTTCGCACCAGCTTATGGCTGGTGCCATCTTCAATTCATCATTGCGTTATAGGTCAGCATCTGTTTGATCAAATACTTTAAAAAGTTAACTAGATAAGATAACATCAAATTAGATCCTTGTGATCGACAGGATGTGTATTTACGCATTTTATGAAGGGAATCCACTGAACTCAGAAAGAGTATAACAAAAGTGGGGGCCGACAATGTTTAATAACAATAACAATAATAATAATAATGAGGGTAAGGGAAATATCGCTCATGAAGAAAGAGTCACTTTATTATCATTTGATGCAGATGTTCCCACCACTAAAGTTGCAGCTGAAGGGCATTCTCCGCATAAAGCGGTTGAGCCGAATGCCGACGAGCAAGGCGTTCCCAAAGATGGGCCCAAGGATGCGGAATCCGCTAAAGGGGAAGAACAACCTGCTATTCAAGAAGAGCCAAATCAAGCATCAGAGGAAGCAAAACCGCCGGTAAATGAATCGGGCGCCTCAGATACAAGCTCTTCTTCAGAGGTGGTTAAAATTGAATTAACCACGGAGCTTTTAATCGACGACGGTTCACAAGAACTGTTTCGTATTTATCATAATAATAGTGCGATTGTGCAAGACCAGCCGCGTGATTTAGGGATCCCTCCCGTAGAATATCCCCCGGTACATATTGAGCCTACTTTAATTACGGCTGTAACGACGACAGAATCACCATCGTTACCCCCAAGGAGTAATGAATGTTGTTGCATGATAGATGAAGTGGTGCAAATTGTGCTTACTTCAGATGGAGAGGGAACGCATTCCGCTTCAGGTGCGGTTGTTTATACTTCTGAACTCGACGGTGAGAGTTATACCTATCAAGGGACGGTTGAGTGGTTTGGACAGAGCACCTCCGGTTCGCCTATTACTTCCAATACCTTTGAATTCTCATTAAGTTATACCAACTGTGAGTTTGAAAGTAGTGAAGGCAGTGAAAGCAGTGGTTCTTTCAAAGAGAGTTACTTAACGTTGACGTATAGTCATGAGCAGGGTAGTTCTAGCGTAACCGATATTTTTACTTTTTTTGCACCTAGTTTAGATTGTGACTGTAATTATACCCTACATTTTGATGAAGCTGGATTTGTTAACGAAATTTTGCAAAGTAATGCTTATTTCGGTCCAATTTCAGCGACTAATTTCATTAATTTTTTACAAGACACTTCTTACTTTACCGATTGTGAGGGAAATAGTTATTTTTGGTATCAAAGTGGTATATACGAATCTTCTGCCACTGCACCAGTCGTGCTAGATTTAACGGGTCATGGGATTAATCTTACCTCTGTGCAAGATGGGGTTGCTTATGATATGAATCAGGATGGTCAAAAAGGCGCAACCTCATGGATTGGAGAGGGTAATGGTTTTCTGATTTATGATGAAAACCAAGATCATACCGTCACCAATGCAAGTGAATTTATTTTAACCAGTTTCGTCCCTGAAGCAAAAACCGACTTAGAAGCATTGCGTTTAGGCTTTGATAGTAATAACGATAAAATTTTTAGTGCCGATGATGCAAAATGGAATCAATTTGGTGTGTGGGAAGATAAGAATCACGATGGTGTCGTCGATAAGGGCGAATATAATACGCTAGATCAATTAGGGATTAGCAGTATAGATTTAGTTTCCGATAATAATGTTCATATGGATAATGGCAATATTGTCAATGGTATCTCTTCTTTTACCTATGCCGATGGCTCTAAAGGGGCGGTTGCTGATGTCGCTTTACGAACCGAAGATGTACTGCAAAGTACTTCACAGGTAGATACATTATTAGCCGCTAATGATGCATCCAGTAGTCATGCGCCTAGTAGTCAAAGTGCAAGTTCATCTCCCCAAGATGCGGCATCTGCACCTGTTGCCGCGGTTGATACGGTAACGCAGTCAACGCTTGAGCAAGTGGCGCAGCAAGCTGCTGTTGCGGCAGTTACGTAATCTTTTACTTGTAACATCTCGTTTTGATCCACTATTAAATAGTGTCATGAACTATTGAACTTTTATACTTGTCATAGTTATAAATATTTCATTTGATATTAAGGTGATTCTAATGCTAGGCACAGGTCAATATTCCCCTGAAAAAAATAAAACAAACTCAAAGCAAATGAAGTTTAAATATGATACCGAAGGTATGAGGTCAATATTAAATGACCTTATTAAAATTGATAAAAATAAAAAGGGAAATGGTGAGTTTAAGAATAATCTAAGGGATGATTATGACGATATAAAGCAAGAATTGTTGCAATCAATCGTTCCGTTTGATGTGCCTGAGAAAGCTGACATTGAGCAATTAGAACTAGAAATGCAAGAATTAAGAAAGAAAATGAGAGCTGCTCGTGAAGTGGATTCATTAGTTCCATCAGGAGAAGATGTAAAAAATTTACAAGAATTCAAGAGAAAAAAAGCACAACTGCAAGCAGCAAAAAAATCATTGGAAAAGTTGCAAAGAATTATTAAAGTGTTATTTGATTCTGAAGAAATAGAATCTTTGAAAGACACAATTAAGGAGCATATTGAAGACAAGGTGGAGTATGGTTCAGATGATGCACTTTGGGAAATAGAGGATGCTATCAATAAATGGCTGCTAAAGGCCAAAAAAATTATTTTGGAAGAATTTCCTTTAGAATTTAATGAGGAAATGAAAGCTGTATTTGAAAAATTAGAAAAAAAAGATACGGAACGTTTCAAGCTATTGCATGTAGAACATGTGGTTAATTTAAAAAGAGCAGAAATTGCGGCAATGACTCATCCTGGAGATGAAGGTCTGCAAAAAGCGATGCATAAAGCTTATGTTCTTTATCAGATTGAAACATCACAATTGCAATTTGATATTAGTCAGGCTATATCGAAAAACTCAAATGAATATGAAGAAAAAATCATTGCGTCAGCACTGGAGCCCATATTGGAGGAATTTTTAAGGGGCGAAACATTTGGTGCCTATGAATTCAAATATCCAGAATCTGTTACAGATGAAATGCAACACTTACTAAGACACCATGTTGATTTACTTCAAGCAAGAGAAAAAAATGAAATAGCATTGGCATATTATCGTGAACAATTTGCCGCCTATAGCGAATTAACTGATAATTTAAAAGAATATGGCATTCGAGATCAAATGCAAGGAAAAGAATATGAACGTTTAAGGGAGTATTATGAAGGTGAAATGAAGAAAGCCATTGAAATTCAACAGCAATCTAATCAAAAACTTGCGATTATTATTGGAGATTTTATTGTCAAAAATTCTGTGAATGAAAATGATAAAGTGGTGAAAGGCATAAAACAGATGCTAGGTTCTGCCGCAAAGCAAGATTTGAATTATATCTTAACGCAGGCAGAAAAAGGGACTGAATTAGGCTGGTTGCAATGGATATCAACCCAAACCTTTGCCGATCGCTGCAAACGAGGTATGGCAGGTTTAGTCGCGGCCGGGGGGGCTGGTGGTATAGGAGGGGCCGTGACCGGTATGGGCATTTTCTCACCGGTAACGGCAACGGCGGGTATGCTAGGAGGTGGTTTACTAGGCGGTATTTTGGGTTTTATGTCGCCAGAGCTTGGTTCTCAAGCGAAAGAAAAAATCGCTGAATTGAAGGAAATGACGGTCACCTTTATATGGGGTGAGACTAACAAAATTAGTGCTGAATACTTTAAAGATCCGGTTGAAATGGCAGGCCTTAACCCCAAATATGAACCAACGGATCGAATGCGAGCAAAATGGGGTGAAAAAGGGGCCGACATTATTGCGTATGCTTACGTGAACCTCTTATTTGATTTACATGTTAAATTACTCTACGGTGAACCAGAAAATAGAGATGAATTAAAACAACTCTATATGCATTTTTATCGTAATTATCAAATGCTAAGAGGAGATGCTAAAGAAATTGCGAATCTCTATAAACACGACAATTGGGGGGCTGATAGAGCTGAACTGCAAGTCAATGCAGCAAACGGACTGAATCTTGAAGAACATCTTAAACATGATCTGGCAGCCATGATGTTGCTGGTTGAACATGAAGATAAAATTCATGCCAATAAAATCAGAAATGCAATTAATATGCTTGCTAATGGCATGAAAACACTTTCCCAAGATCAACAGTTGTTGTTGCAATTTCAAGAAGCGCCTGAAATCAAATTACTTCCATCAACAGTCTCCAGTAAAATGTTTGAGACAACGCTCTTAATTGAGGGGGCGCAAAAAGAACCTGAAAATAAAGCTGTAAAGAAAAGTGAAGAAAATGATGGTAAAGCTGAAATTGAAGAAGATCAATTAGTCATTGCTCCCGTGAAACAAGGGCAAATGGTTGTTAAAAAAACGGTGACGCCTTCACCCTCTAAAGCCATCGTGTCAATTAATAAAGAAGCAGTGAAGCAGCAAGAACTTATCATGACTTTGAAAGAACAAGCATTAGTTGTTGCACAAAATGAAGCTGAAAAGCAAAAGATTAAAAGCAAATTTAATAAAGTGGATGCTTTAACGCAAATTGCAGTGGGTAGCAAACAGACTGCTCTACATATTGAAAAAGCACAAGAAGGATTTATAGAAAAAAGTACCAAACTCAATGCTAATATGAACGTGACCAAAGCGGCAGATTGCTTAAAAGCACATGAGTATGAAAAATTTCAATTTTGGTTTGAAAATGTATTTTTGCCCAAATATAAAAGTAAAGATAATGTATCGCAAAAAGATGCCTTATCAAGAAAAATGCTAGATGATGAGGGTATATTGCAATATCAAGGAAAATCAATTTGGCATCTGCTTGCAGAAGACTCAATCGCTGGCAATGAAATGTTTTTATTTATGATGCGAAAATTGCGCGAAACAAACTTTGAGCCTTTTGCTAATTGTTTTGATTTTGATTATGTCGATGAGCATGGCATGAATGGTATTGTCTATGCAGCCTTATTAAGCAATCCTGAAAATAGTGAATTGCTGAATAGCTTTTTCAAAATAATGATACAGTCTTACCCCAATGATCTTACCGTCTGTAAACTAATGAATAAGACATTTGAAGATATTATTAGATTAAAAGCGCCCGGTGAATTGTTCTTTATGCCTGTGTGCCTTAGCGTTGTTCATGAAATAGAGGGATTGTTTAACGCAAAGCAACTAGAAAAATCAAAGAGTCAATTGTTTACCAGCAGGATATATTCTTATGCTACGGGTTCGGGACAAAGTTTTGAAAAAGATAAATGGATCTCGGCTATTTTGGCGACTATGGCAATCCATTGCACACAGGGGTATCCTTTCCCTAAATCAGAAGAAGAAGTCATGCAGTTCTTAACTCGGCTAAGCAAGAGTGAATATTTAAGTGATTCAATGAAGGAATTGATATTAGATGTCGAGGTTCGCCAAAAACTGGTTGAAGCGGAAGTTAATTATGTTAATGAGCAGACAATTTTGTTTCAATTTGCTCAAGAGCAAAATAACGATAAAATCAAAACAATCGCTTTAGATATTAGCACGAGCGATCCGATGCCTTCAAAAGAAGAACAAAAATTGCTCAAAGCTATTTTATCAGAAGGGACCTCACAAAATATTGAAGCGTTTAAGCAGATTGCTACGAATAATTTGGCATTAATTAAACAATTGATCGCTGAAAACAAGAAGTTTAACGGTAAAAATTTGATATGGTTAGCGGTTGAAGCAGGCAGAGCCGATATTGCATTGTTCTTGTATCAGAACTCTAATAACAATTTTATGAACTTAGCCGGTCCTGAAGGTTCAGTCTTTACTTTTGCGGCTAAGCAGCCAAACAAAGCAAGTTTTGTTGCTATTTGTGATGAAGTTACCAAAACAAAGTATGGCAAAGCAGGATTAACACGGGTACAAATTGATAGCCAACAAAAAATTGCTGCGCATCATGTGTTTGAAACGGGTACTTGGAATGAGATTGAAAGTTACTTATTGACAGAAACAAGATATAAAACTCCTGATTTTAAGCGAATAACAGGTGGCCCAGACGCGGAGTTAAAAATAGAACCCAAGTTTTATGTTGACAGCCAGGGTAATACGCCACTGCATTTGCTCTTAGAGCGACCAGATGCGGATGTGATTCTTGAAAAACTTAATAATTTTGCCATGCAGAAAAATATAACCATTCTTGATTTATTGGGTGTAGCCTCATTAAATATGCCGAATAATGAAGGAGTAAGACCCTTAGAACTGATTTGTGAAGAGAAAGCTTTAAGGGTAGCATTTTTTGATAAATTGCTTTCACAAGAAGTCCTAAAGGCAAAAAGTGCCGATCTTGCTTATCATGGGGATTTAGCTCAGTGCCTTGATTTTGCTGTTTTAAATGGAGAATGGAAATTAGTGGATAGTTTCACTCAAGCATTCATACATTTACATAAAGTCAATACATCATCACTTTGGAGTAACCCTATTGAAACATTGATGACAGCAACGTTAGATAAAATATTAGCGGTATATCAAAATGAAACCACCCCCTCAGTAGAGTGGCTAAAAATTCTAGAAAACATGCAAACTTGGAGCATGTTGACGGCACCTGCTAAAATATTGGAATTAGTCAATAAATTAGATGGTGCTGAGATTACCGCAAAAAATTTCTTTCTCATGCAATCTTTATTAAAAACATTGGTAGAGCGTAAGGTTTTGACCGAAGAAAAAGTAAAACCGTATTTAGCAAAATTTGTGGGTAAAGAGATACATGGCCCTGTCATGAGTAGTAAAGAAGAAAATATCGAAATAGAAGGAACGCAGGTAGAAGTGAAAGAAGTCAAGAAACGTAAACGTCCTTTAACCCATTCGCATGATAGGCAAAAAGCTAATTTAGATGAGATGCCCATTAAAGTTGAGCAGGAAAAAGTTGAACCTGAAAAGGTTGAACCGGAAAAAGTGGAACCTGATAATGATAAAAGCGCAACGCCATCTGTTTTTGTTAATAAAGTGAGCAAATGAAATGCTCACTTTATTAAAGAGGTTAGACAACAGTTCTGAGCTTAACAGTATGCTTGTTTTCTAATTGTGGATCACAAACTCTCTCGATAGAAAATCCTTCTTCTGCCAGTAATTGGAGCAGCCCTTGTTCCGGTATGAGCAGATGATTGTAACCACAAGCTAAAAGCATATTGTTAGTTCCTTGATTGTGTTGGTTAAGAAAAACTTTTAACCAAAGTTGGTTTTCTGTTTTAACTTGCTCGAGAAAGTCTGTATCAAGTGTCACCCCTTCTTTTTCTATGTCTGTTTCGAGAAATTGTTTAACAGTCTCATTTTGTAAAAGAAGGCATTGTTCAGTATTGCTATAATGTTTATTGATTGTTTCTGCAAGCGAGGATAACTTGAGAGTTAAGTGATGTATTTCATTGCCTTGGCGTTGAATATGATTTTGTAGTTCTTGTTCGTTGATTTTACAATAGTTTACATATCCTTCTTTACTGGGGTCATTTAATTCAATGATACGCTTTGCTTGATTTTTAAAAAGTTGAACAAGCGCTGTGTCAATGATTAATTGTTCAGGATTTATTCTGTTTTCAATAAACATTTTAAAAAAAGTTTCTAAAAGGGGTAAAGATAGATTCTCAAGCTGAAGGTGCTGATGATCGGTATTGGTAAAAACTTCAAGCAGTTCAAGGATATCTTTTGTAAACCGAGTCTTAACTTCTTCTTTTAACTTATAGGTAAAGGAAAAAGTATATGATCCATAACATGGATTCTCGCTGATCATCTTTGTGAAAAATTCTGGTGGAAGTATCGCAAAACCTTCGGTTAATAAACACTGGCTGTGTTGAATGATTTGCAATACATATTCTGGCATAAAGGCTAAGGGAATCGCATGTATATGGCCTAACAGATGATGTACCTGATTGCCTTTGCTGACGCGATAGAGTGCTGGATATTTAACGGTGACTTGAGGTGCTTCAACAAATGGTGCGGTAGTTTTGTTATAAAGTGGTGTAAAGGATTGTTGTAGCATAGCTCGTCCTAAAATTATTCAGTTTTATTGCAAATGAAAGTTCGCTAACATTATCACTTTGCAGATCGACGATCAAACAATTTATAAATAAATTCGTAAAATATATTATTTAGTTAATTAACTAAATTTGGTAAAATTGTTTATTATTCTTAAATGAAGTGGCCTCAATTATAAAAGAATTCTCAGGACATCCAAAATTAAGATCCATAGAGATTCATGGGACAGCCAAAGATTCATAGGACAGCCAAAGATTCATAGGACAGCCAAAGATTCATAGGACAGCCAAAGATTCATAGGACAGCCAAAGATTCATAGGACAGCCAAAGATTCATAGGACAGCCAAAGATTCATAGGACAGCCAAAGATTCATAGGACAGCCAAAGATTTATAGGACAGTCAAAGGTTTAAGAGAATAGATGTAGGTACTCGTATTATTTCATTTTATTGCATGGTTAAAGCCAATAAATAAATTTCTTCTACACAATCTAAGAAAAAACACCAATAGACAGTATATGGTTAAATAACTAATATGAGGTCAGCTTTTTAATGTTAATGTAGGTTTGGGATGTTAAATACACAATTGTTACCACCCGGTGTTAGGCTTGACGAAGATCTTAAAAGAACCGTAGATGATTGTGCTGCAAGTTTAAATGCAAAGCCATCGCCACCTCCTGAAATGATTAGCCAGACCTTGAAACAGCTTGGCTTAGCGGTTGTAGAATATGTAACGAAACATAAAGCAAAATGCTTCCAACTATTAGAAAGCTCGAAACCCATTAAAATCAAAAAAGCAATCTTGCTTACATTCGTGGGTGGTACGGTTGAAGATATACCGCAGGTTTCAGATCTTATTGCTTATTGTTATGAGCTATTTGATCATGAGAGTGCTAACACTCAATTTGAAGGGGTATTTAAACCATTAATTGATTTTATCAGTGATGTTTTAAATGAAGTGACAAGAATTAATGCCTATGGAAACGATATTAAAGATATTCTTAGATTTCAATTGGCAACTTTACATTCTCAGATTGCAAATTTATATTTATTAGTTTATCAAAGAGAAAAAACGGTATTTCATTTACAAGAGAAATTTTCTTTGGTAGATGCTATACAGACCGAACAATACAAAGGTCTATATCTATCCGATATTTATTGTATGGTGACAGTATATTTAGATATAAATGATTTGGTATCAGCTGCAAAGATTCTATGCTTAGAGCGAGAAAAATGCATAAGGAATGCAGGAATCTACAGTGATTTTTGCGTAGTTCTAGCCAATAAGCTTGCAAAGCAACGACAATATTCCGACGCAATAACCTGGTACAAAGAAGCGTTTAATATTAATGAAACACAGGGTTTGAATTTAAAGATAGATAATTTAATTGCAGATCATATTGATCAAATGACGCAATACTTAGAAACCCTTACGCGAAGTTCTTCCATCCAGCTAGAGCCCTCAGAACAAATGAGTAAACGCATGATGATGGCGGCTGATTATCATGTGGTAATCGCAGTAGCTATTCCTGAATGGTCGCCAGAGTATATCACTCGATTGAAGCAGTTGGCTGGAAAATTTGCTTTTGATTTTGCACCTGAAAAATTGATAGTGCACAAGTTGTCATCAGTAAGCGTTAAAAACTTGGCAAAGATAATTGGAGCAATAAACAAGCTGGAAAAAGAGCATCAAACGCGCCTAAATCGACCATTTGAAAATCCAATTGTGGAACTGCAAAGCCGTATTGAAGCTTTAACGATAGATGAGCTATTACCCGTTTGTTCATCTTCTCATACGGCATCAATCCCATCTTGTTCAACCGATACCGTAGCACCTAGCAGCGCTAAAAAAGCTTCTATTAAACGTAAAACTCGCGGCAAGCCACAAAAAAGACAGCAGGTTGCTCTCAAAGTGACTCAAGCTCCAAGGTGTGATGCAGAAAAATATGGGTTTAGTCGTACGTTATTTGGCATGCATGCCTTTCAGGAATGCCGAATGCGGGGTGATAGTCAACGTGTGTTTTACGTTGTCAAAGGTAAAATCGAAGCATCCAATCGTCGGCACGATAATCAATATCTATTTGATAGTTTAATCTCTGAGCCTAAAATTGTTCCACCGTGTGGTGAAGAAGGTTTTAAATGGATGAAAGTGGGAGAGCGACAAGTTTTGGTTGGAAAAGTATTGAGCACTAAAAAACGTTTATTTCCAACGCTTGCACAACGAAATGAACAAGGAGCTATCGCTTTTCTGTATGGTAGTATCGTGAATACTAAAAATGGTGTTGCCACTTATGAGGTAAAACATTATGCACCGCCTGCTAAACCGAAACCTGGCAAATAACGTGGGTTCTCATTATTGAATGCTAGCTAACATTAGGGGGATTCATACTTTTACTTGAATCATTCCTTCTATGATCCTCACTTCAAATGTGGGTAAATCTTCATAGGCAGGCGGAGCAGTCACTTCGCCGGTTTTTATGCAGAATCGCGCACCATGGTAAGGGCAGATGATTTCATTCCCAAGAACTGGACCGTCACTTAAGGGTAAGCCTTGATGGGGGCAGCTATCTTCAATGGCATAATACTCTCCATTGAGATTAAAGAGTGCAATGGGGTGTCCATTAATGGCTTTAACGATGGGGTGTCCAGGTTGGCAGGCTTCTTTAGTGGTAAAATCAAACCATTCTGACATAAGAATTCTCTTCTTGCGGTTCTTTGATTAAGGCAACTTTCAATAGCTGCCAAGGTAATGTGGCGCATTTTACCTTTAAAGGTAAATGATGAATATGCTTAAAGAGGGTTAATTTACCTAAAGCAGAAGTTTCGCTGGTCACATTGTTTTCAAGGAGTTGTAAAAAGGCCGCAAAGCAATCTTGCGCTTCTAATACCGTTTTATTTTGTAAGTGTTCAGTAAGCAAAGAAGCTGAAGCGATGCATAGATGGCAACCAGAACCTGTAAACTGGATGGCTTTAATCGCTTGGCCTGTGAGTATCAAGTAGATCTTAATGTCATCTTCACATAAGGGATTGGAGCCAAACGCGGCATGTGTTGGATTTTTCAGTTCTCCAAAATGCCGGGGATGTTGGCCATGGTCAAGGAGGATTTCTTGATAACGTGCTGATAGTTCACTCATATTCAGAATCTAAACTCGCTGGTACTTCCAAAAAATATTCACGTTGGCATAAAAAAAACGCATGCTACTGGTTTTATAATAAACAATCAATTGTTGTAGTTTGCTTTCCTGAAATATTCAGCCATATTGGTTTTGTGTTTTTGAAATAATGAATTTATCGCCAATTAATCAACATTTGCGCCTATCTTAGGAAGGGCTTCCTATATTCTTTTGCTTAGAAATAAAACAGATCTTAAAGTAAATGTTAATTTTGCAACATAGATTCAAATTTACCTCGCTAACAAAACTACTTTAGTTAAAAAGGTTACTCTCGATACGCCTAACTGCTAAAATGAAAGTAATGTGAGAATGAAGCGGCCAATGACCTATGATCAAATTCTTTAAAAAAATCATTTACGTAGTTATGGGCCTATTATTGGTTAGCGTAGCTCATCTGGCACAAGGGAAATCCATGTTAGTATTTGATGAAGACTCATCCTATGAAATTCCAAGAAATTTTCGCACAACAAGAGATCCTTTCTTACCTAATCAAGAAATTCAAATGCTTCCTTCTCGGCTTGGCTTATATGAATTACAAGCGGTTGCGAGTGCACAGTTTTCTGAGAGAACGTTAAAGAATGCTTTGCCAAAACTTCAAGGGAATGTATGGATAGTCGATTTGCGTCGTGAATCTCATGGTTTTGTCAATGGATTACCTATTAGCTGGTTTGCCCCACATAATTCGACAAACTTGGGTTTGTCTGCGACCGAAATTTTGCAAAAAGAAGCGAAAATGATTGGGGATTTAAAAGCAGAAAATCCGCTTTGGGTACAACGTATCACAAACAAAAAAATGGGCGTTATTCAAGAGACTCAGCCGGTTGAGGTAGTTATTTCAAATCTAGAGACAGAAGAGACATTGGCACATCAATTGAAGCTTGGTTATTCGCGCTTTGTTGTACAAGATCATTTTCGTCCTGATGATGAAACCGTGGATCAATTTATCAATCTCGTTAAATCGCTGAAGCCAAATACTTGGCTTTACATTCATTGCCGAGCAGGTAAAGGAAGAAGTACTAGTTTTATGGTGATTTACGATATGCTCAAAAATGCCAAAACAGTACCCTTAGACGAGATTTTATTACGGCAAAAAATGTTAGGTGGTTCCAATTTCCTTCATATATCGAACAAGCCAGAATCCTTATGGAAACGAGAACCTGCGTTAGAGCGTAAAGCTTTTCTTGAAGATTTTTATCGCTATGCAGCCGATCCGGAAGGATTTCCAAAGAAAAGCTGGTCAGAGTGGTTGAAGCAGGAGTAAACCGCGAGGTTTGAGCAGTCATTGCGAGCGTGGCGACTCGCAATGACGGTGTCAAAAAACTAAACCAGCAAAGCTTGTTTAGCAAAATTATTTAAAACATTCTCACAAGCCATTTTAAGCTGTTGTCTAACCAGTTCTTCATCGGTGATAGGTCTTTTGTCTTTATCAAGCAAATTCAAGCGACCTGCTTTGACTTCAGAAAAGGCATGATTGATAAGATCGGGCAGGGCATGGGTCCCATCTAAAAGAGGTAATAAACTTTTACCTAATGGATCTAAACGTATCGCTTGATGACGGCGATTCGTGGCAAATTGTTGAAAGGTTGCTTGATAGCGTGCATAAGGGCATGCGGTTGGCTTTTCAGTGAGTGTTAGCTGATAATCACCAGGATAACTTGAAATATTAATTAAACCCGCTAAAACGGTTCGCATGAGATTTAATTCTTCATTTAAATGATGTTTAATGAATGCTAAATCTTTGGTTGAACTACGAAGCATCATTTGCTCACATAATTCTTTATAATGCATTGGCTTAAATTGTTCTTGATAAAGAATAACCATGGCAAGTTGTGATAAAGAATTACGTAACTTAAGCGTGACAGCCGCATTTGAAAAACTAATATCATCTTGACCGACGTCTCTTTCACTTAAATTAAGCCGATCTGTTTTTCCTGTAAACTGTAAATAGAAATTTTCAATATCAACGGTTTTAAGAGAACGATTAATTTGTTGTTCTTGATGACACAGCAAAGTGCAACGAAAACGTTGATTGCGAATAAAATCCATATATTGTCCGGTTGTGACAATATTGTTTATTTTCTTGAGTTCGCTTGCAAATTGAGGCGGTAAATTTTCAGTAAACATCAGTGATAGAAAAGCATCTGCAAGGTAAGATAATTTTGCTTGGTTTGCTTGATCCATAAATTGATGAAAATAGACCGGATCATTATAAGAGGATAAGTGTTCGTGTAACAAATAACTGTCTGCATGCATGGAGAGTAATTGAATCTCGTTGCGTAAAAAAGTAGCGTATGGTGATTTATCTTCTTGTAAGCCATCACCGATGAATTTAAGCACCGATCGTGCTTGTGATGCTTTCTCTGCTGGATTGGCAATATTTTTAGTGTGCCACATCATGAGAGCTCTGACACTATTGACCATATTCCAACCCGGGAAGGTATTATAGCTGATGTAAGCAATACCATTTTTACTGAGATTATCATGGCAAATTTGTAAGATCTTTCGTCGTGCTTC
The DNA here is from genome assembly GCF_001431295.2 of Candidatus Berkiella aquae. Classification (NCBI taxonomy): domain Bacteria; kingdom Pseudomonadati; phylum Pseudomonadota; class Gammaproteobacteria; order Candidatus Berkiellales; family Candidatus Berkiellaceae; genus Candidatus Berkiella; species Candidatus Berkiella aquae. The sequence continues at coordinate 1,212,969 of NZ_LKAJ02000001.1, forward strand.
ATTATCAACCCAGGAATAAACGCCATGACAAATAATATAATCAAATTTGCCATCTTTAGTGTCAAATTCCAATAAAGATTGATGGCGAAGCGTGACATTTTTAATATCCATATCAACAAGCTGTTTAATACCATCATCAATTTGTTTTTCTGAAATATCGATACCCAGGCATTCGCTTGTAGGAAAATGATAACCAATTGGAATAAGGTTGCCTCCACTGGCACAACCAATTTCAAGGATCCGTGCTTTTTCAACCGGTTTTGGTTTTAAGCCAAATAAAGTTGCCAAGGTAAATAAATGGGTAGGGTGGGTGTGGCTAAAAGGAAAACTTTGATAAGGGGTTTTATTGTATTCATCTTCTAGAATACGTTCTGCTGTCATGCTGGTTGCACTGGTGGTCATCATTTTTTCAACTCCTTGAAAATTCAATCCATTCTAATATGGTTTGTCTTATAAAAAAACGATAATTTTCAGTTAGTTAGCATGAAAATGCTTATTGTACAAAAGTTTAGTTAACAAACACATAAATTGATGATAAAATATCTCATTAGGCTAGATCTATATATGCACTGATTTTTAAGTATTTACACGCAGTGTGCGATAGATAAGGAAGGTTCTTATGGGCCTACAGAGTATCACCTATGATTTGAGCTTTGTCGAAGCGTACGACAAGCTAACACAAAGTCATGAGCATTTGAGAAATATTAGGCATGAAGTTCATCACTACCTCAGTAATTATGGTAGCAACTGGTTCTTCTTCACACTTGGCAAATCCCATTATTTTAAGTGTTATCGTAGTTGGGCTAGGGTCAGTAATCAGCTTGAAAAATTTTTGAATGACCCCAAAAATCATTATTCTCAACTCATGGCCGTTTTAGATCATGAATTAGCAAAATTCTCACCCAATACGTTTTATGCGAAAAAATTAATGGAACTACAAGCGTTAATTGTCACAGGATTGTTATTTATTAATATTTAGAACCTTATCCCAAAAGAACCTGCAACATAGGAACAACGCAAAAAGATGTTTTTGAAGCTAATGAAAGCGAACGACTAACAACCAACAAGCACCCACCAGTAAACTCAAATAAGCTAAAAACCAAAAAAAAGCGTCAATGCGATATTTACGAATATTCTTTTTTTGGTCAAGCGCGGAAAGCACAAAAGGGTTACGCTTTCCTAAGCCATTTTGACTCAACAGATGGATAGCGGTATTGCCATCAAATGTATGTTTGATTTGTGAGAGGGCTTGGTAAGCATCGGGATATAAATGAGCAAATGACTGGCTATCGTAACTATGAAAATTGCCAATCGCGTATAAAGGCATCTCTTCATGCATGGTCCACTCGGTATAACGATATTTGCCAAAAGAGTTAAAGAGTCTTCCTAGCCAAGATTTGGGTTTACCTTGCGGATAACGACTATAACCGAGCCAATGATCCACGCAGGCTGTTGTAATATCTGCCCCTTTAGGATCAACAACACAAATACCCGTTTCATCTTGCAGTAAAAACAACCCGGTGCTATCACCATTTTCAATCATTCGCCAAGCGGTATTATCATAAAATTCAATCGTATAACGGTACCAGGTGCATGGGGAGCGACTTAATCGAGTATAAGTTGTTAACCCTTTTAGCGTATGCTGAGTGCCTGATAATTCAACGTAACCTTGTGCTGCTGAGCGTATTTTGGCAGTTGGCGTATCTTCAAGAGTACGCGCTTTGATAATGCTTTTATAAGATTGACGCATAAAATAAAGAATAAACAGCGCAAATAGGCCAATGAGTGTCCAAAACGCTTCTGCCGGGATCATGCGAAAAGCACTTAGGTCTTGATAGCTTTGCTGTAGATGATATTTCACACTCATAATGTCTATTACTTTGAAAATAGTTGATTTACGTCAACATCAGCCGTTTCACTGGCTGAATATTCTAATGGAACGAAATGCTTAAAACCAAATAGTTTAGCGACAAGAATATCAGGGATTTGTTCAATGCGGATATTATTGAGAGTGACACTGTCATTATAAAGCTCACGACGATCGGCAATGGAGTTCTCTAAACCGGAGATGCGGGTTTGCAGATGTGCAAAGGTTTGATTCGCTTTGAGTTCGGGGTAGTTTTCTGCCAAAGCAAATAGATTCCCCAAAGAACCCTTAAGTAAACCTTCTACTTTACCCAGCGTATTAATATCACCTTGTTCACGCGCTTGCATTGCTTTTGCTCGAAGCTCGGTGATTTTTTCGAGCGTTGGGCGTTCATAGGCCATATACTGCTTGCAAGTTTCAACGAGTTTAGGTAATTCATCATGCCTTTGCTTTAGCAGTACATCAATATTGGCCCAGGACTTTTTGACATTGTTTTTCAATGTTACCAAGTTATTAAAAATTAAAACAAGATATAACAAGGCAAAAATACCAATACCTAGCCAAACATAATTCAATAAATTACCAGAAAGATTCATACAGTCCTCCATACTCTTCGCAGTTGAATCGTCGGGGCGTTGCCTTCGCCCCACCTCACAATCCTCATGTATTTTTTATATACCCGGCCCGTCTCCGCTAAAGCTACGCCGGGTCTGATTTCAGGTCCGCCGAAGCTTTTAGTGTAGGCTGGATTGCTCGGGGGATCGGCGCCTACCCGACCAATCATCTGCTGTGAGTATTATTTATTATTATAGTATTGCTCTATTATTAATAATTATCAGTGTAGCTACGCTATTTTTTGTAGAACGAAGATATGGCCTATCACAGCTTCACCCTCTTGGGTTCGTAACGTGGCACTTTGCTCATCAAGTTGCTTAAAGTGATATTGCGCTAATAATTGTTGAATATAAGAACGCCGGTGAGCATAGCGTCCTGTATGACGAAGTTGATAGTCCTCTTTATTATCATCTTCAAGTGTTTCAATAGAAAAACAAAAGTAACCGGATTCTTTGAGGGCACGCTGGCATGCATTAAAAACAGCACTTAAGGAGCCAAAATAGACAAAGACATCTGCGGCAATAATTAAATCAAAACTGGCTTTTTGTGTCTGTAAAAAACTCAACGCATCTTCACAATACAAGGCATTATAAGCGCCTCGCTGTTTGGCAACTTCAAGCATATTAGGCGATAGATCGACACCCGTTAATCGTGTGGCAAGATCAGCAAATAAGGGGGCACATAAACCACTGCCGCATCCTAAGTCTAAGGTATCCCATGATTGACGCTGGTTGATAAAAGGTGCCATGGCTTGCCGAAGTAGCGTTGGTACCTGATAGTTGAGTTGGTTTTTGACATGTTGATCATAACTATAAGCATACTGATCAAAAAGGGCACGTGTAAAAGGAAGAGGGGCGCCCTCTGGCGAGGTTTTGCCTTGAAGTGCTGCGATCATATGCGCCGCTGTTTGATTATTAGGCTCAAGCGCAAAGGCTGCCTGAAAATGTGACAATGCTAGAGCAGGCTCACCCAATTGCAAATAGACGGTTGCAAGATTGTGTTGGCTGTTGGCATGGTTAGGATTCAATTCAAGTACTTTGCTAAAATACGTTTTTGCCTCTTCACCGTTGTTAAGTGCGCTTGCAATAACGCCTAAATGATAAAGAGCATCAATGTTGTGTGGCTCACGAGATATCACTTGTTCTAGAAGGGGCGCAGCTTGTGCAAATTGCTTGAGTACACACAAGGTAATCCCAAGATTATGCAAAGCACCTAAATGTTCCGGGCGCAGCTTTAATACTTCTTCATAGTGGGCTTTGGCATCTAAAAATCGGTCTTGCTGGATATAAGCATTGGCTAAATTGTAATGTGTATCCACTGCAAAAGGTGCCATGCGAACGGCCTTTTGAAAATGATTGATTGCTTCGTCATACTTACCTAACTTATAAAGTAAAGCCCCTAAATTATTATGAGCTTGAGGATAAGGGGTTTTTAGGCGCAATGCTTCTTGATAATGACGTTGCGCAAGTGATAATTGTCCCATCCCTTTGTAAACATTTGCTATGTTATTATGAAATTCTGCGACCTTTGGAGCAGCCTGAATCGCTTGCTCAAGATAACTGCGCGCTTTTTCAAAATCATGATTTTGCGCATAAGCCATGCCAAGCGCGTGTAAAATATCACCATCGCGGGGTGATTGTATTAAAAGGGAATGTAATAAGGGGATAGCTGCCTCCAGCTTATTTTGCTGTTGTAGCGCTAATGCCGCTTCAAATTGTTGTTTTAAAGAGTCATCCATATCAATCTCACAAGTAACCATCGATGCACAGCATTTTTTGATGCTTCGCATCTGCAAGTGCAATAGGTATAATCCACATATGCATAATGATATCATTTTTTCCATCTTTCTCATTTTTTCCGGGGCAGCCGTTTTAGCAACGTTATCGCTGTATACCCGTCAATCATTGTTGGTTGCCTACATTATTCTTGGCGTTGTACTGGGTCCTTTTGGCCTAAAACTCATCGATGATCCTAAGGTTTTGAAAGAGATTGGTGATATTGGAATCATTTTTCTCTTGTTTTTGCTAGGGCTACATCTAGAACCACATAATTTATTGAAAACCCTAAAGCAGACCACGATTATTACGATGATGAGCGCCTTTGCTTTTGCGGCAATCGGCTATGCGCTTGCCATCGCCGGTGGTTTTACGCAAGCCGATGCTTTTGTCGTTGGAGCTTGTATGATGTTTTCAAGCACTATTATTGCTTTAAAATTGCTACCAACAACCGTTTTGCACCATCAGCGTACCGGTGAAATCGTCATCAGTATTTTGTTAATGCAAGATATTATCGCTATATTTACCTTGCTGATTCTCCACGGGGCAAGTAGTGGAACCTTGGGCTGGTTTGCATTACTAAGAGCATTTATTGCTTTACCGCTCTTGATCATCTTTGCCTTTTTGGTAGAGCGTTATCTCTTAATTAAAATAGTGCACCGCTTTAGCCGGATCCATGAATATTTATTTTTAGTTGCCATTGGCTGGTGTCTTGGACTTGGCCAGCTAGCAGAAATGATGAATCTTTCATTTGAAATTGGTGCTTTTGTTGCTGGGATCTCCATTGCACAAAGTCCTATTGCCCGCTTTATCGCAGAAAGTTTACGACCTATCCGAGATTTCTTTTTGATCTTATTTTTCTTTTCACTGGGAGCCAAAATCCATCTTTCTTTGATCGATCAAATTTGGCTGCCCGCCATTGCTTTGGCTGCACTCATGTTGGTTACCAAACCCGTTATCTTCCAACAATTACTTGGGCGTATTGCCCCTTCTAAAAGTGCAGGTTGGGAAATTGGGGTCAGGTTAGGACAAATTAGTGAGTTTTCTTTATTGGTTGCTTATACGGCAGAAAATAACAAACTGATTAGTGAAGCTGCTTACGCATTGATTCAAATAACCACCGTTATTACATTTATGGTTTCGTCTTATTGGGTAGTGAACCGTTATCCAAACCCGATTGCTTTTTCTGAGAAATTGCGTCGTGATTAATGCCATTGGCAAGGGAATGCGACATGACATTGATAGCAAGATGTGTATTTTTTATTTTTTTAGCGACTAGCACTCATTTGGCATGTGCCAGAGAAAGCTATATAGAGTTACTTGGCGTCTCCTTACCCAATCAAATGATTTTGGAAAATACCAAAGAAAAGGTCATTTTAAATGGTTACGCTATTTGTAGTCGCTGGGGAAAAGAAATTTATGTAGGCGCTCTTTATACAGATGCCATTGAAAAGCGTGCTGAGATGCTGTTATTGAATGATAGCCCAATGGCAATGGTATTTTTCTTTGTTGAAGATGATATTTCTCGTTCCATGTTAATGGACGCCTTTGCTGAAGCTATCATGATCAATAACGTCGAAAACGATAAGAATCCCATTGATAAACGCTTAACCGAGCTACAAGAGCATCTAGCTGAAACCCTCAATGCAGGAGATACGCTAGCATTTCAATATTCGCCTCAATATGGCGTTACGATGTTGTTAAATGGAAAAATTTCTTACCACTGGCCCTATGCTAAAAATTTCTTTAACACCTTATTAAGGATGTGGGTTGGGCCTTATCCAATTAGTCGGAACTTTAAGAGGGCTATTTTGAATTTTCCGGTATCTTAGAAGAAGTGATCACCTCTCTTAAAGAGAGGTGATCCATTTTGTTCTTTAGTTTTTCTCAGTTTTGGTTGTTGGTGCAGAAGCGGTGTTGTCAGCGCCTTCTACATTCACTAATTCAACTTCAAATAACAAAGTAGAGTTAGGACCAATTAATTGACCAACGCCATTTTCGCCATAAGCTAATTTAGCAGGAACAAATAATTCCCATTTAGCGCCGGGTTTCATTAATTGTAATGCTTCAACCCAACCAGGAATAACGCCGTTAACAGCGAATTTAGCAGGTTCGCCACGGGAATAAGAGCTATCAAATTCCGTGCCGTTGATGAGCTTGCCACGATAGTGGGTCACAACCGTATCAGTCGCTTTAGGTGAAGAACCTTTACCTTCTTTGATAATACGATATTGCAAGCCGCTAGGAAGGGTGACAACACCTTTTTGCTTTTTGTTTTCAGTCAGGAATTTTTCACCTTCGGCTAGGTTTTTGCTAGCGAGTTCTTTAGCAAGGGCTTTATGTTTTTCTAACATTTCAGTTTGTAGCGCCATTAAGGTTTCACGAATTTGATCTTCGGTCATGAGTGTTAATTTGTCTGCTTGACCTTCTTTAAAGCCAGCAAGAAAAGCTTCTGGGTTGATTTCAATTTTTTGTTTTTGAATGCTTTTACCAACATCAACACCGATGCTGTAGCTGATTTTATCGGTTTTATCTTTTAGTTGCATAGCTTTACCTTCAGCTGCAAAAGATTGTTGAGCAAAGAAACAAAGGGTTGCAGTTGTTAGGGCGATAAGTGTCCGTTTCATTGTAAATCCTCAAAGTTACCCAAAATGCGAGAAACTCACTATATCAAGTTGTTTTCTCTTTGCATATAAGCCCTTAACTTAAGATGGTTTTCAAAATAAAAGGATTGGTATTCAATAGCGTAAACAGTAGAATCAAAAGAGTTCATCATACATTGATATCAGTTAGTTAACATATGAAAAATGCGCCCCAATGGCTTAGTTTGCTTCTGCAAAAGAAAATGTTACTCATTCTGTTATTGGGTTTTGCTTCAGGGCTTCCCTTAGGGTTAAGTGGCTCAACGTTGCAAGCTTGGTATGCCATGGATGGGGTCAATATGGTGACCATCGGCTTTTTAGCGCTGGTCGGTCAGCCTTATGTTTATAAATTTCTGTGGTCACCGGTTTTAGATAAATATCGCTTGCCCTTCTTGGGTTTACGAAGAGGTTGGATGATAGCAATGCAGCTTGGCATTATCATCGTGCTGGTGTTGATGGCTATGATGAAGCCCGCGGTAGAACCTTATCATCTAGCCTTCTTAGCACTTTGCTTGACGGTATTATCCGCAACCCAAGATATTGCAATTGATGCTTATCGCACAGAGTTGCTCACTGTCCAAGAGCGGGGCATGGGTACTTCCATGGCGGTAACAGGCTATCGTATTGCGATGCTCGTATCGGGTGGGCTTACCATGATTATTGCCCACTATAGCAGTTTTTCTTTTACGTATTTATTAATGGCTGCATTAATGGGCGTTGGTGTTTTTGCAACGTTGTGGGGACAAGAGCCACAACATTATCGTGAAAAATCAGTGCCATTTTTAACCGCCTGTTTAGAACCTTTTAAAGAATTTTTTAGTCGTCAACATGCAGTGGCTTTGCTTGGATTCATTGTTCTTTATAAACTCGGAGATGCCTTTGCAGGTAGTCTCACCACGGCCTTTTTGTTAAAGGGCGTCGGTTTTTCATTAGTTGAAGTGGGTTTTGTCAACAAAACGATCGGCCTTGCCTCTACTTTATTTGGCGTATTTGTCGGTGGCGTGTTGATGGTGAAGCTGGGCTTATTCCGCTCTTTGTTATGGTTTGGTATTTTGCAGGCCATTACTAATTTACTTTTCTTTGCATTAGCGATGGTGGGGCAACATTTTCCGCTCTATGTCGTAACGGTATTTTTAGAGAACTTCAGCGGTGGACTTGGCACGGCAGCTTTTATGGCATTAGTCATGAGCTTATGTAATGCTCGTTTTACGGCAACGCAATTTGCTTTACTCAGTTCATTCAGTGCGATTGGTCGTGTTTTTGTTGGGCCGGCTGCCGGATTTTTAGTTGAAAATGTGGGTTGGGCAGAGTTTTTCTTGTGGACAGTTGTATTTGCGGTACCAGGCTTACTTTTACTCTGGTGGCTGCGTAGTACCATTTTCAGTTACGAAGCCGATCAGCAAGCAATTATTGCGCAAGCAGTAACGGAAGCACGTGCTGAAGCTTAGAGCCAATCTGTTTTTATTGTTCGAATATATTAAGTTCATCTCTCTTTAATATAACCATTCATCACGGAGTGATTTTCATCTATCCGCATTAACTTGAAATGAATTCTTGCAAAAGTTATTTTTCTGACACTATGAATTTGGGGGAATTCACAATGTCTATTAAACAACTACGTGCGCTTATTCGAACAGGTATACAGCAAAGTTCTGACAAGCAACTTGATCATTATGGTACAGAAATTGGCTTGCTATTGCTTAGCAATCCGCATTTACTGAATTACCAGTGGAGTCGGCAACAAAAAACCGATGCCTTGGCGCTTATTATTCGTTCAACCCATGATACGGTTATTGCACAACGCAAAACATTAATCGAATTACTCAATGTTAAACACTTTGCACAGATAAAGCCGAGTAATCATCAATTATTGCCTGCTATTGAATTTGCCATCAAGACACAAAACAGCAAACTGTTTCAAGCACTCTTAGAACATCCTTCCTCAATCAGTGATAACCATTTAATTTCACTGGTAGATAGATTTTTTAATGATGAAGGAGATTTGATGAAGTGGGATTTATTCCATAAGCTTGATCCCAAACAGTATCAAAGCAGAGCTTATCGAACTCTCTCGCCTTATGAAAAATTATATTATCAAGTATATGAATATTATTATGTGGCTGAACTCAACCATCGTTTAAATTTGGGTGGCAGATCTCATATCAAGTGGGGCAAAAAAAATATATACAAAATTGATTCTAAAACAGGGCAAGATCCCGGTTGTGGATTGATGCAGTTAAAAAATCATCTTTTATTATTTATTGCAAACAATAACAAATTGAGTCCTGGGTTTACTCAGGCTGTGAATGAGATACTTGAATTAACACCACAATCAGGATGCCATTATTTTAATAAAAGCACTGAAAATAAAAAAAATATATTTTATTTTAATCATTCGCATCATATTTGGTGTGCGTTTTATGTGGATAATAAGTTGTATATGATTAATATGGGATATGGCAGTGAAACGCCGGGTATTCAAGTTTATGATGTGCCCAATGACAAAGTATCAACTGTATTAAATACTTTAACCGCATGGGAAAATCGTAGCTTATTAGATACTAAAATGAGCTATAAACATTTTAGAAATTTTGCACAAAAACATAACTTGACACAACTTGAGCAAATCGATATTCCAGCACAAACGGTTGATAATTGCTCTTATTACAGTTTAAAAGGGTTATTGCTAGCAATGAGCTATCATTATAATCAAGCACATTACGCCCCTCAAATGGCTTATGACAAAAGCCTACGCAATCTCCTTGCTTTCAATAATTATGACTATGCGAATGCGATAGAGGATTATTTAGCACATTCGATACATCCTAATTTTCCTTTGCTAGAGCGTGCAAAAGCACAAGCGAAAAAATATGAGTTTCACCCATGGGATTTGCTTATTGATGAAACTCAGGATGAGGCTGCGTATCAAAAGATGAGTTTTTAACATTTAAAAGAAAAATGCTAAGGAAAATTTAAATTATAGACATCGTAGTGAGATATTAATTATGACTAAACATTCTATTGGACAAGTAGTGCAAGATAAAAAACAACAGCAACTCTATGCACTTATTCGACAAGGCATGAAGCCATGCTCAACAGCTAAGCTAAAAAAGTTAGGAACAGAATTAGGTTTGCTGTTGTACAAAAACCCACGCTTGCTACAAAAAGCAAAGCTAAGTCGACAAATGAAAGCTGATGCAATAGCACTTATTATTCGCTCATCTAATAAGACTGTTATCGACAATACAAAAGCATTAATGAATATGTTGAGTTTTGCTAATTTTGCAAAAGCAAAGCCAACGCAAAAAAAATTATCATCTGCTGTTGATTTTGCAATTGAGATACACAATAGTAAACTTTTTCAAACATTATTAGAGCATCCATTATCGGTGAGTGACAGTAGTTTGAAATCACTGATTCAATCTTTTTATCCGGATGCTGGAAATTTAATGATGTGGGACTTGTTTTATAAACTCGATCCAAAACGCTATCAGGGTCGTTCTTATGGGCAGTTATCTCCTTATGAAAAACTGTATTTTAGCCTCTATGAACCTTATTATATTCATGAGCTTAACCATCGTCTCAACTTGCCTGGGAAAGCCGAAATAAAATGGGATAAAGCTAAATTAGATGAGATAAGTTTAGAAGGACAAAATGCAGGCTTTTCATTGAGGCAATTCAAAGAGCATCTTTTATTGTTTGCGGTCAAACATCCCAACAAACTGAGTGAAGGATTTAATCGGGCCGTTGATGAGATTGTTAACCTATTACCTCAATCAGGAAAACATACGTTAAATGGAGAACTATTTTATTTTAATCATGTAAATCATGGTTGGTGCGCAATATTATTAGATGATAAGTTATATATGATTAATATGGGGCTTGGCAGTAAAGCTCCTGGTATTCAGGTTTATGATGTTCCTCATCATAAAAAAGCATCCGTGTTAAATGATTTAAAATCTTGGGAAAAAACGGATTTATTAGATCAGATTCAAATTACAGATGAAGAGATGCGCAACCCAGCAAAATTGCAAGATAAAATTGCTCGTGTGATGGAATTTAATGATTTCAAAGATTTTTCTAAAAAACATCACTTAACGCAACTTGAGCAAATTGATATTCCTGCACAAACTATGGGGAATTGTTCATACTACAGTTTAAAGGGCCTCCTGTTAGCAATCAGTTATCATTATAATAAAAAGCAATACTCATCTAAAATCGCTTATAATAGGAGTCTTAGCGATGTACTTTCTTACATTCATTATGATTATGCTAATGCCATTGATGATTATATGGCACATTCTATCAAGCCTAACTTGCTATTACTAAAACAAGCAAAAGAGCAAGCTAAAAAATATGAGACTGTAAAAGGTTCTCATCATGTTGAGCCGACATTGGATTGGGCGGCATATAAAAGAAAGTCGGCGAGACAGAGGTAGTATTAACACCAGCGCCAAATGGCGCTGATGTTAATTAAGAGATAAATGCCATCCTTATTTGGGAATACCGCCTTTGGTTAAAAGGGCAGGATCAAGCAATTGCTTCAGATGCTCTTCTGATAAATCGGTCATTTCTTTGGCAACATCCATTAATGGCAATCCTTTGGCATAGGCTGTTTTCGCAATTTTGGCACCCAATTCATAACCAATAACGGTATTAAGCGCGGTTACCAAAATAGGATTGCGAGAAAGTTGCTCTTCTAAACGTGCCTGATTAACTGTAAACCCAGCGATGGCTTTATCTGCTAATAAACGTGCACCTTGGCTTAAGATCTGCAAGCTTTGCAGCAGATTATGCGCAATCATCGGTAGCATCACATTGAGTTGGAAGTTACCCGATTGGCCACCAATGGTAATTGCTGTGTCATTGCCGATAACCTGGGCACAAATCATCGTCATTGCTTCGGGGATCACAGGATTCACTTTGCCAGGCATAATGCTGCTACCGGGTTGCAATGAAGGTAAAGCAATTTCACCTAGGCCGGCAAGTGGACCGCTGTTCATCCAACGCAAATCATTGGCTATTTTCATTAAACTAACAGCCGTGGTTTTTAATTGACCAGACAAAGCAACAGCTGCATCTTGAGAGCTCATGCTTGCAAATCGATTGGTGCTTTCGGTAAAGGCAATATGTTGTTTTTGCGCCAATTCTTTAGTAACGCGCTGACCAAATTCAGGATGGGCATTAATGCCGGTGCCAACGGCGGTGCCGCCAATCACTAATGCTTCTATACCTTTAGAAACCGCTGTTAATTGAGCGATATTGGCTGCTATTTGCGCTGCATAACCGCCTAATTCTTGCCCTAAAGTAACAGGCATTGCGTCCATTAAATGGGTTCGACCGGTTTTAACAACCTCTTTTAATTCATTGGCTCTTTTTTCTAAGGTTTCTTGTAGATGTTTTAGAGCAGGTAATAAATCCCGATGTAAAGCGATACTAGCACTCACATGAATGGCGGTAGGAATAACATCATTACTACTTTGGCTCATATTCACATCATCATTAGGATGAATAGGTGATTTGGCAATACGGGTCGCAAGTTCAGCAATCACTTCATTAGCATTCATGTTGGTGCTGGTACCAGAGCCCGTTTGAAAAACATCAATAGGAAAAGAAGCATCATGTTTGCCTTGTGCAACGGCATTGGCGGCTTCAATGATAGCATTCGCTTTTTGGGCATCGATTAATTTTAAATCCGCATTGGCTTTCGCCGCAGCGCCTTTAATTAACCCCATGGCTTCAATGAAACCACGAGGCATTGGAATACCCGAAATGGGGAAATTTTCGATAGCGCGCTGTGTTTGTGCGCCATACAGTGCATCAACAGGCACCTTCATGTCACCCATACTATCTTTTACGATTCGAAATTTGTCACTCATAACTTCTGTCGCTCCTTAGCTGGTTTTCGCTAAATGTCTTAAAACATAATGCAAAATACCGCCATGTTGGTAATACTCTAATTCTTTAGGGGTATCGATACGCACTTTGGCGTTAAAGCGGCGTGTTTTGCCGCTAGTATCGGTTACCTCAATGGAAAGTGTGTCTTGTGGTTTTATGCCATCGAGAATAATAGAAAAAGCTTCTTGCCCCGTTAAACCAAGGCTTTGCGCATTTTCTGATTCCATAAATTGTAATGGCAAAACGCCCATTCCGATTAAATTGGAACGATGGATGCGTTCAAAACTTTCTGCAATCACGGCTTTGACGCCAAGTAACACCGTGCCTTTTGCGGCCCAATCGCGAGAAGAGCCGGTGCCATATTCTTTACCCGCTAAAATGATAAGTGGCACATTTTCGCTCTTATAACGCAAAGAAGCATCATAAATTGTCATGATTTCATTGCTAGGTTGATAAGCGGTCCAGCAACCTTCTTTGCCTTGTGCAAGCTGGTTTTTGAGGCGAATATTGGCAAAGGTACCTCGCATCATAACTTCATGATTACCGCGTCTTGAACCATAAGAATTGAAATCTTTGGGTTCAACCCCTTTGCTGATTAAATATTGCCCAGCAGGTGAGTTGGCATCAATTGATCCTGCAGGAGAGATATGATCGGTAGTGACAGAATCACCTACTTTCACTAAAACGCGTGCATCTTTGATATTTTGCAAAGTCCCCACGCTTAAGGTCATATCTTCAAAATAAGGGGGATTTTTGACATAAGTCGACTTATCGTCCCAAACAAATAATTCAGAATTGGGGGCTGGTAATTTTTGCCATTGCTCATCGCCTGTAAAGACATGCGCATAGCGCGAAGAAAACATTTCAGGACTGATGCAAGTATTCATCATTTCTTGAATTTCTTGTGGGCTTGGCCACAGATCTTTCATATAAACCGGTTGGCCTTTTTTATCTTTACCCAGGGGTTCATTGAACAAATCGATGTCCATAGTTCCTGCTAACGCATAAATAACGACCAAAGGAGGTGAAGCCAAGAAGGCATGTTGTACTTCAGGGTGAATGCGTCCTTCGAAGTTGCGGTTACCTGAAAGCACCGCCGCTACCGCCAATTTGTCTTGTTGAATGGCTTTGCTGACTTTTTCTGGTAACGGGCCTGAATTACCAATACAGGTTGTACAACCATAGCCGACTAAGTTAAATCCTAAGTCTTCAAGTGGCTTCATCAGATTGCAACGATTGAGATAATCGGTTACCACTTGAGAGCCAGGGGCTAAGCTGGTTTTCACCCAGGATTTGGTTTTTAAACCCCGATCATGCGCAGCTTTCGCAATTAAACCGGCAGCTATCATGACCGCAGGATTCGAGGTATTAGTACAACTGGTAATCGCCGCAATCACCACTGAACCATGATGAATTTTACCTTCATGTGATTCAGGTTGAGGAACTGGTGCTTCTTTAGCGGTAATATGGGCGCCTTCATTTAAACCGCGCTCAAGCGCTTGTTTAGCATGACCATTGCCATTTTTGGGGCCATCTTTTAATAAGCTCTCAAGAATGGTCTCATAGGTTTGTTTCGCTTGACGTAAAGCAATGCGATCTTGTGGACGTTTAGGGCCTGCAATACAAGGATCAACATCGTTTAAATCTAAGGTTAAGGTATCACTGTATTGTGCATGAGCTGAGCTAGGAGTATGGAATAAGCCTTGTGCTTTGGCATATTCTGCAATAAATTCCGCTTGTTTTTTATCGCGCCCCGTTAGCATTAAAAAGTTTAATGTTTCTTGATCGATAGGGAACATACCGCAAGTTGCACCATATTCGGGTGCCATGTTGGCGATGGTTGCTCTATCCGCCAAAGGAAGATGAGCTAAGCCTTCGCCATAAAATTCAACGAATTTACCCACCACCCCTTTTTGACGGAGCATTTGTGTGACAACGAGCACTAAATCGGTTGCCGTTGCGCCACCGGGTAATTTACCTTTCAGTTCAAAACCGACGACTTGTGGGATTAACATGGTGATAGGTTGACCCAACATGGCTGCTTCTGCCTCAATGCCGCCAACGCCCCAGCCGAGTACGCCCAAACCATTGATCATGGTGGTATGAGAATCGGTGCCAACGAGCGTATCTGGGAACGCTTGTAAGCGTCCTTGGCGTGTCTCACCAAAAACGACTCGAGCTAAATATTCTAAATTGACCTGATGCACAATACCGGTGCCAGGGGGGACCACTTTAAAGTTTTGAAAGGCTTGTTGGCCCCAACGCAAGAAACTATAACGCTCATGGTTGCGCTCAATTTCAATTTCAGTATTCAGATGAAAGGCATTGTTATTACCAAAATAATCAACCATCACGGAGTGATCGATAACTAATTCAACAGGGGATAAAGGATTGATTTTGGTCGCATTACCGCCCAGTTTTTTCATTGCTTCGCGCATTGCGGCTAAATCGACTACTGCGGGTACGCCCGTAAAGTCTTGTAAAATAACGCGGCTAGGCGTAAAGGCAATTTCGGTATTAGGCGTTGCTTTAGGATCCCATTTTAAAAGGGCTTCAATATCCTGCTTGCGCACGCTTATACCATCTTCGGTGCGTAATAAATTTTCTAAAAGGATTTTTAATGAGAAAGGCAGCCTATTCACATCAAAAGACTTGTCTAACTTATTAAGATTAAAAAATTCATAATCCTTACCGTGGACAGTTAATTGATCTGCGGTTTTAAAACTGTCTTTCATTCCAGCCTCCCAAATGCCTGATTATTCATCCAGAAATAGTGACTATTTCTGCCCTTATCGTGCAGTGAGTTTATTCTTTTTTGGGAAATATTGCGAGAAATAGCAATGGGTTAAAAAATATTTGTGAAAACTGACTAATATCTCTTGCAGGGAGGGTGAGCGGGGGTCTACACTTTTTGTAAGGAGGAAAACCAATGGAAGTCAGCGAACCTATAAATTATCGACAAATTAATGCCAGGTGCAGCTGTTTCAACTTGCGTAAGGCAACTCGGGCGGTCACGCAGTATTATGACCATTGCCTCGAGCCAGCTGGGATCCGTGCAACACAGTTTACGTTGCTCGTCTCAATGGCTTCCGTGTCTGCTCATACGCTTACTGAAATGGCAAGTACCTTGGTCATGGACAGAACAACCTTAACGCGTAATCTCAAACCGCTTGAAAAATTGGGTTTGATAGAAACCGTAGAGCCGCGTGACAAGCGATCTAAGGCTTATGCGCTAACGGATAAAGGACGTGAGACCTTGGCGAAAGGGATCCCGTTATGGAATAACGCGCAAACGAAGATTGTGGCTGGTTTAGGTCAAGAGAGATTTGAGCACTTACTCAAAGAACTGGATTTCCTAACGAAAGTCATTGCTGAAATGTAAGCGCTATAAGGGAACTCATCATGCTAAAGGATTGGCAAGCATCCGTTGTCAAGGATGACGACGAACAAGGAAGCGATTTTTTATCCATGGGTGTCGAAGATGAAACCGAGGATGAAGAATGTTTTGATGATGTGGAAATGCTTGCCGATGATGAGGATCCCTTAGAATTGCTAGCAGATGATCTGCTAGAAGATGATTTATCGTCCCAAAAATTAGCCGATGGACCCAATAAAAAGAGTGCATTTGATGCAACTCAAATGTATATGAATGAAATAGGGTACGTGAGTTTATTATCGGCAGAAGATGAAGTTCGTCTTGCGCGTCTTGCGCAAAGTGGTTGTATTTTATCCCGCAATCAAATGATAGAAAGCAATTTACGTTTAGTGGTTAAAATTGCTAGACGCTATCTCAATCGTGGCTTACCGCTGATTGATTTGATTGAAGAGGGTAATTTAGGCTTAATCCGCGCGGTAGAAAAATTTGATCCAGAAAAAGGATTTCGCTTTTCCACTTATGGCACGTGGTGGATTCGGCAAACCATAGAACGAGCGCTGATGAGTCAAACACGGACGATTCGTTTACCGATTCATGTTGTCAAAGAATTAAATGTTTACTTAAGAACCTCTCGTGAATTAGTTCATAAACTTGATCATGAACCTCGCCCTGATGAAATTGCAAAACAAGTAGGCAAAGACGTAGATACCGTAGAGAAAATTTTAGGGCTTAATGAAAAGGTTACCTCCTTAGATATGACAATTACGGGCGAAACGGAAAAATCGCTGGTAAGCAATATTGCCAATGATGATGAACTTGATCCCATTCAAATGATCGCCGAAAAAGATTTCAAATATGAAGTTGATCGCTGGTTGAACACGCTCAATGAAAAGCAACGCGCCGTGATTTCAAGACGTTTTGGTTTACGTGGCTTTGAAGCGTCGACTTTAGAAGAAGTTGGTGCAGAAATTGGCTTAACACGTGAACGAGTACGACAAATCCAAGTGGAAGCTTTAAATCATTTGAAAGAAATGCTCAAAACACGAGGCATTACGGCTGAAATTTTTTGCACATCCTAATCGATAGAGCAAAGTAACCACTCAATTACTTTGCTACTACACCCTTCGTTTTTCAGGAACTTAATGGCATTGTACCTACTCAAATTACTATAGGCATAAAAATGGAGGTATGGAGGTTAGGTCAATGAGCCACGAACTTGAGAGTACTGCCGCTTATGATGCGATACGTCAGCTAATAATCCAAAAGTTACCTGATCCTAAACAAACTGCAAGAAATAGATGGCTTGGCACTTTAAATGGCCTTCATGAATTACATAAAGATTACGACAGATTTGTAAAGTTAGGTAATTATAAATTGGAGGGAAAATTAGAAGGTATAACAGGAATGGGCGGTTTTAGGGCAGCTCTTGCAAAGGCTCAGAGTGAAGAACAAAAGAAAAAAGAATTAGCAGCAATGGTTATCACACTACAAGCTAGTGTAGGTACAGAAAGACTTGAACAGTTAAAAAAAGATTTTGATTTCTCGTCGTTAACAGAATTGGCGGCTTGGCTTGTAAAAGTTTATGACGCCAGCGCTGGAATTGCACCTTCTGGTAAAATGAAGGGTATATCTTCAACTGAGAAAGCAAAGAATATCGGGTTGAATATGGATATTCACGTAAGTAAAACGGGTAGTTGGCGAATTTTAACATGCGATGAAGCAAAGCAGCGAGATTCTTCTGGTACGAATTTGCAATTCAAAACATGGGAAGAAACAATACAGCAGATGACGGATGATTTTTTAATAACAGTGGCGGCTGTTGAGAAATACAACATGTGGGATGTTATTAAAGATGAAGCACTTGGCTGTGGTCAAGCAAGAATGGATGAATTTATAATTTTAAGAAAAAAAGTGGAAGAGACTCATTCTTTAGTAGCTTTTGACAATCTGAAAGAGGAACTTTTAACTGGGAGGATAGTTCCTGAATTACATGCAAGTAAAAAGGATACCACTGTAGTGACTAAACCGGAGCCTTTACAGGAGTACATGGATCCCACGAGAAAGCAAACAGGTCGTGTTCCCAATGCCAATGGTCTATGTTTAATTGCAGAGCATTTAAAAAACACACGTAATGAAGATATTTATATTGCAGAAAATTCAGAAGAGGTAAGTAACCTATTGCATATGATGTCTCAAAATGAGGTAAAACCAGGCGCAAAAATTGCGGTTCAAGGTCTTACCGGAGACCAAAGTTCACATTGGTATGCTTTAATGATTGAGAAAGAACGAGATGGCAAACTTAATCTTGTATTAATGGATTCTTTAGGAGATGGAACCGCATTGCGTGAATCTTCTGAACATGCAGCGATTGAGATATTCAAAGAATTCAAAGATAAACATCCTGAGTATCACGATTCTGAATTGTATCAAAACATCGAACTAGTCCAATTTGATTATGAAAATTGTGGTTCATTTTCAATGAAATTTTGTGAAAGGATGCTAAAGGAAAAAGATTTTGTCAAAAGGCTTAAGGAAGAAGGATATGTCATTGAAGATGCGAGTGCTAGAGTCGCTATGGGTAAAGGACGTCAAAAACTAGATGAGGTCCAAATTACAAAATTATACGAACAAAAAATAAAATCCTATGTTTTGCCACCGGAGTATTTTAGTTACAATCAACGAAAAAAATATGCACAATATTACGAACGCGGAGAAAATTTTCAAAGCAAAATAGAAGAACAGAAAAGGAAAATCTCAGAAAGAATGAACAAAGAATTCAAGTATGAGCTTAAAGAAACGGTTGATGGAGAATGTATCGTCACTGCCTTTCAAAAAAGTCCTGCAGGGAAAGGCGAAGGTGGAGGCTCATATGATGTCAATATGAGAATGGTGTATTTTCGCAATAAGTATTGGGAGAGAGCAATTCAAGCTACTCATGAGAATAAAAACTCTGCTGAAATTAGCAAAATAATTGAGAATCGAAAAGCGAAAAACATATCAATTGCAAAGATTAATTTAAGTGTCAATCAGTCTCCATCAACAACTCTCGTCAAAGAAGAAACTGCTACGTTAGAAAACAAGTATGCTATTTTTTCGCCGGTAGAAGCTGAATTTGAATTAAAACGCAGAAATGTGGGGAATATTCAAATCAAGGAAGCACAAAAGCTGCATGATGAACTGACAACCGCAGCCGAAGTGAAATCTACCCCTGTTAGGGCCCCAACGTCGAATGCCAGAGATTTTTGGAAACATCGAGAAAGCACTACCACGACTGCCTCTCTTTTACGTAAGCCTTTCCCTATATCAACAAGAAATAGTCAGCAACAAAAAGCGCATGTGCCAATTCAACAGCAGGTTGTCACTCCAACAGAGCACCTTAAATCTGCAGAAACGCAAATTTCATCGCAATCTAAACAAGCGGATGAGCCCCCGGTGAAGCGATTGGAAGAAAACCAAGGGCAATCACAATCATGGCAAGAAATGATAAAAGAAGTAACAGAGTTAAAGTTGGCAGGAAATGAAGGGTTTATTACCCAAGGTGTTTTAAGAAAAATGATGGAGTGCATAAGGCCAAGCACGGCTAAGCAACAATTACAGAGTGAACAGTATAAAAATTTACAACATTTAGTAAAAGATCTGCAGCAAAAAGGTAGCCTCAAAAATATCAAAAACGATAACCTTAATGAATTGATTGATAAAATTCTTAAAACACCATTGCCTCCTACCGAAGCGAATAAATCCTCTCCCAAACGGCATTAAAGGCCTCCCATTTAACAACGTAAATGGAAGGACGCAATTTGACTTTAATTTGTGTTACGATAATCTAAGCGTTGCTGCTTTAGTGCCAACATTCTCAATTCTTTGAAACAGAGAAATTACTTCTGCATCTTGGACACCGCGCTTGATTCTGTTTGTTAAAGATTGCAAGCTGTCTACATATATTTTCTGCTCATCTGCACCCGTGCCTATGGCATTTTTTTCCAAATAATTTCTTAATTGAGTGACAGCAAAATTGGCGGTGACATTTCTTCGTTTGCCTAATTTAACCATTTCGGCTTTAATATCGGCTATGTCTTCGATAAGCGATTTTTGGTCTGCTTGAGATCCTGGAAGAGTTGTTGGAGTGATACTCAGATTTTCCATCTTTTGAGTCACAACTTGTAATAATGGAAAGTCATACGTTTTTGCGGAACGCGGCGGTACCACAGGCTTTGGCTGAGTAGCTGAAATTAATTGAGGCAGTCCAACGTTCTCTAATTTTCTGCTAGCAAGCAGGGATGTCATTTGACTGCTAGGCATTTCACGCTGAAACTGAGCGATGACATTTTCCCAATATTTATCTCTGATTCGCTTAATTTCTTGGAAAATTTTATAATAAGGATTGTCAGATAGTCCGCCTAAATCGGGTGTCATATAAGCATCTTCTATCGTTCCATTAGCCTGCAGTGAGTGCTTATATTGCTTTAACATATTTTGTAAAACCAGCTCGCTTTCTCCGCCTAAATGGTTATATTGTTTAAAATAATAATCAGCAGGTAAAGAATAGAGTCTGGTAAAATCTGGTTTGTCACTCTCCTTTTCTTTCTCTTTTGCCTGTTCTGCGGCGTTGATTGTTCTGAGAAAATCAGATGTTAGCATTTTTTTGCAGAATTGGGCAGAATAAGTTCCGCAATTTTCCGGATCAAACTGCAATCTTTCCCTATTATGAAATAATACAGAATCGTTAAACTGTGTATTGCGACTAATAAACTGTTGTACTGCATAAGAAACTTCATCAAAAGCAGCGCTTCGAGCATGTTCACCATTACCAAGCGAATCCATCAATATGACACTCATTTGGTTGTGCTGGGTTTTTTCCACTTGCAAAGCATACCAGTGGCCGCTGGATGATAATCCTATGACACCTACTTTGGTACCACATGAAATTTGATCATTTGCCATTAAATTAAGAAGCGAAGTAACATCCTGATTATTTTCAGCGACAAAAATTTCAGTACCGAGCTTTTTGCTGAGATATTCTGCGATTAGAGAAAAGCCTTCTTTATTGGGTACTCGTCCTGTTTTTTGCATCGACAGATCTGAAAAATCTTCTAGCTGATACGCAACTTTTGCAGGTTCTTCTTTTGAGATGTTTGACGGTTGGATAACAGGTATTTGAATATGCGACAAATGCTTTGCTTGAAGTACTTGTAATGCGGCGTTATCGAGAGATTTTTCTTTTTTCATTTTGACGATGAAGTCTTCTAAGGGCCAGAATCTTCCTTGTCCGCAAGGCAATCCACCCAAGGCATAAGCAAATTCTTTCCACATGCCATATTCGCAAGCGATACTCACCGCATTCATGAAATCCTCAGACCAGTTTTGTATGCCTTGCGTCCAAGTAGGGAGTGGTTTGCCCGCGGTATTACCCATTTTGCCAATTCTAACAATGCCTTTTTCAGATTCAGTTTGAGTAATAAAATCTCCCGTGTGTACGTGGATATCAAATTTATCTCCAACTAATTCCCTTTTATCTTTTTGGCTAATGCCGCCTGGAATATGTCCACAAGGTGCAAGCCCACTGGGATTAGGCGTTACAAATTTTAACCATTGCAAGAATTCTGCTTCGTTGGCAAATTCAAGTTCTTTAGCATATTGAGTAATTTTGCGTTTATCTTCTAGTGTTAATTTTTCTGGGTATCGCCACATATTTCGCGAGATTTCATTTTCTAAGATCAAATCCCCAAGCTTTTCAAACTTTGTATTGGCATTGAGAGCATGTAATACATTTAACGTGCCAATAGCTCGATTGATCTTATCAAGATCCATTTTTTCTCTTTTTAAATTGTGAATAATCAATTCTCTGATGGCTTGATAAGTATGAAAATCTTTTAAATTTGGCATGAGAAACTCTCTTAGATACACAACTAGGTTAAATTAAGCTGCAGGGATTTTACTTTAATCTTAAAGAGAAAGAACTATAAAAATTCAAATAAATTATTAATGGTAAAGTTAAGCTGATAACAGTAATTTTGCGAAGAAAATGTTTGAACAAAAAATAAATGTTCTACATTAATCTGTTTACAATATGTTCGATTAAACACGGGGTCATTGTAAATTCATACAATATTTTCCTTATAGAAAGGGTGGATAATTTTGGAAATGAACTTTTTAGAATAAATTGCATCAAATACTATATTGATGTATTAGGAGTACTGTATGAAAGCATTTATTCTAGCGATATTAATGATCTTTTCAACAGCCGTGTTTGCAAAACCTTATCATTATGATGATGGTCATCATTATAAGCACCACCACCATCATCATCATAAAAGCGGCATTTATTTCTATGGCCCAGGGACTTACTATGGCAAAACACCCGGGTATCGATATTACCGCGATGGCACCGTAAAACGCTGCTGGCGCCATCATGGTCACAAACATTGCCGTTATTATCGCCGATATTAACAATTACCTTCTGCGTGGCACAGGGCGGGTTCTTGCGCAAACCTTGTTTTCGTTAGGAACATAGAGTGCTTTGGCAATTTGATGAACGCCCTCACGCAGCTGGTGTTCACATTTTAATTCCACGCGATTGATCTCATTGACCTTGTCATTTTTCATTAAAGTTTCGTGTAGTCCTGGATATTGATGATGAAAATCTAATAAATGTTCAGTATCCAGGCGATCCCATAATAGAGGATTTTGTTGAATCATGAGGAACATTTCCTGATTTTTACTGCCCATTTCCATGAGGTTATTGGCATTCAATTTAAGGTACAGTTCTGGCGTACTTAAAATCATTCTCATTGCAGGAAGAGAGTATTGAGAAAGGGCAACAAAATCACTGCCGGTTAGATCTTGGTTGATTGCGGGATCAGCAAGCTTATTACAAAGCATGGGACTCTGACATAACAGCATCAATTGTTGTAAAGCCGTTAATTTTTCATGAAGTTGAGGCGCTTTCTGTATTTCCTTGGCAACGCTAGGATAAGGCATCGCTAGATTGACGAGGGACTGAGCTGATAGCCTTTGCGAAAGTGTGGGGTGCGAAACAACAGATAATGCAAGGGGTTCAGAAAGTGAAGCCATGAAAACAACACAACCTTCAGATAATTTTTCTACTATCAAAGGATCATGAATGATTTCCGCAGCGATTAAAGGATTATGACTACAAAGTTCAATTAAATCGGGTTCTTGAAAACGCTCACCCTGTTCTTGCAATATCCGTTTGGCAACAGATAGATGTTTGCTACCTAAAATAGACAATTCAAAAATACCCATTCTGTCATTCAGTTCGGGGGTATTTAAGACATGAATGGCTAATCGTTCGTGTTGGCAAACTAAACAGGCAATATCATCATCCGCTAATTGATCAAATAGTGCTTGCGTATTTAACACAAGTTCTGCTGCAGTTTCATGGTAAAAAGCAATATTAACGATTTGATAAGCAAGAAAATTAAGATTGGGTAAATGAATAGTTAGCAACTTTAGCGCTATCTCTTCGTGCATTTGCGCAAGTATTTCAAATAATGTTAATTCATCAATCGTTTCAAAGCCATAATCTTCATAATGCAAAAGTATCATTTTTGCAACATCAAGATTTAAACCCACAATTGAAAAATAGGTGCTTCGCATAAAAGGTGCTTGAGACAATAATACCAAGATTTTAGTGGCTAACGTGAGGTTACAACTTACTAATTCCAATAATTGGGTCGTGGTAAAATGCGCAAGACAAGTCGGATGTGATAAAAGATAAGGCACACCCTCGGGGTCTTTTAAGCAAGATTGATAAAGCTCTGCAAACGATATTTGAGAAGGCATACTTTGAAATTGTCTGCTTATTAATGATACACGTCTTAAACCAAAACGTTGATAGGCAGGAAGATAATTGACAATATGGAGAAGTCGTTCGATAGGGATATTGTTGAATTGTGTTAAAGGGGAGGGATCAAGGTTCTCTTCGGGTTCTTCATGAAATTTAGCACGTTTATTGGGAGGCGGTTGATCGTAACGATTGGGGCCGTTTTGCATGGGTTGACTCCTTTATTGAGCCTTGCATAGTGAAAAAAGTAGTATCTTAATTCAGGAAAAAAATGCAATAAAAATCGTTTTTTCTATTCGAACATTGCGAAATGAATTATTATCTGTAAGAATGTTTCCCAATTCTTATGTATTGTATAACTAACTAGGTGGTTAAGATGGCTTTAGATGGTATTCGTCAATACTCTGCAGCAGATTTCCCTTCAGTAGAGCTAACACAAACGCAAATTGAGCAGTTATCTTGGAGTATTCGGGGGATCGTATCGCCAGAAAAGGCTTTTGAATCCGATCCTGCTCATATGGAAGTGAAACGCTGTTTAGCCAGATTATTTTGCGAGCAGCAATTACACTCATTGGAAGGATATCCTGCTTTTACCAATAATCAGCCTACAACCGATGAATATAGTCCTGCGTTGACACAGGAACAATATCAAAAACTCAGTGAGCGTTTTCAAGCCCTTGATGATATCGCAAGAAGTGTGTTGCGAGTTTCCACCATGGTTAGCTCGGTTCCTTTGTCACCTAAAGCCCGAGAAAGAGCCGATGCGGTTTTAGGTAAGGATAATTATACGCTGGATAGCGTAGAATTTTTGGCAGACACCTTTAGAAATATTCAACATGCACGGGCGATTTATCCTGTCGTCGAAGAGCTCTTCCAAGCGCATCCTGAGCATGAGCATGCACGTATCACCAAGTTATTACAAGCTGCTTTTCCCAGCCGTCAGCATTATCGACATATGATGTATACCGAAGGCAATCAAACCATGTTTGATGCGCTTCGAGAGAGGGTGCAAAATGGCAGCATTGATAAAGAAAGTTTTGATTTTTGGCGTTGCCACTGGACCATTAATATCACGGGCTTTAGAGGACATGTTGATCCCCATGGTTCATTATATTTAACCAGCAATGTATTTGAAGCGATGATGGCGCTAGAAACGACCTTAGAGCGCTTGTTTACTGAAGAAAATGTGACCTCGCAAGTGTTGCTGAATGACTATCTTGATAAACGTTGGCAAGATTTTCTTAAAATGGGTGATCTGCCCGATCGCGAAATAACTATTTCAGAAAAACGATTATTAGCGCATATTGGTGCGATGATGCGACTTTATCATCCCGATGAAGGACAAGCCTTGCTTGAAGGTTATCGCTTTATTCCTAAAACGCTCATGAAAGAATTGAGTCAAGCTTATTTTAATATTCCTGCGAATAATGAACCAACACCTACTTTCGCTCCTGCATTATATGAAAATGGTATCGATTTTCGTAAAAAAATGTTAAAGAAAGAAGATGGCATATTGCGACAAGTTGAAGAACGCTTCTTTGGCAACAACTTAAAAAAGAAAGCAGATTCCTTGGTGCGTTTGGTTGCTATTGCAGATGTGGTGGTTGGCGTGTTGCCGCTGAATTTGGCAGCGTTAAAAGAATATCGAAATCTGCGTAACCAAGATAAAATCGCAGCTACTCAACCATTAAGTTTTATGGCACTTGCTAATAAAAATGAAGTGATGGAGATTTTAGGTGAATCGCCTATTTTTAAGCGATTTAATATTTTAACCCACACCCATATCAGCATTGACGAAAAAGGATCGGTTGCTTTAGCACCAAAGTTAAAAGCGAAAGATCGTTTTAAGGCACCAAAACCGATTATACATCGCTATCAGCTACGCTCTAATACGATGATCGAACAAGAGGTTGAGCCAGAAGTAGAACCTCAACAACGAATGCCTTTGCGTCGTGGTATTAAAGTATAAGAATGGGTTATTACAGACTAAGCTTGGTGAGTTTCTCGGTGACTTCTTTCATAGCAGTCATCGATACCTCCACAGGGAAAGCTAAGTATTCATCGTGGCATGGACTTTGGCATTGCCCATTGTAAATGACGTATTGGCCTTGTTTAGAATCAAGATCGATTGTTGGCTTACAAAAGCTGTTTTGTACTCTCGCAGCAGAGGATTTTTTGGTATTAATCGAACAAAAATATCCGCGATAACCTGTTACCGTGATTTCAGTGTAGCCAAGTTCGCACATTCGATTATAGAACCTTCCGATAAAAGATTGTTCCATCACTTGTTGTAAAGCTTCATTTCTAGTCATTTCAGTTGAGACCGCAGCAAAGGCGCTATTGCAAGTTTCAAAGGCAATATGAAAAGGTTTTGTATAGAAGTTAAGTTCTGCATTCTTAAATAGCGCCTCAATTTTTTCAGCAAAAACTTCGGGTGCTATTTGGTCTTCAGGATCTAAAAAGCCAATTCCCAAGGGCGAGCCATGTCCGACAACAACAAAAGTTGGTGTATATTGTTTTTCAGCCTTAATGATTGAAGCACATTGCGTCAATTGAAAAGAGCTTAATTGTGCAGTCGTTTGTGTTTGCGTATCCGTTAATAATGGAATAGGGAATACTTTATTTTTTGAATTATTCTTTAAAGACTGGATGGTTTTAGCAGCAAAACTAAAGAGTTCATTGGAATCAAAATCTAAGGTGTTCTTAGGATTGGCAATAAATTGGGGTATTACGGGAAGTAGCACATAATGACTATAACGAGAGCGATTAGCACGTTGGGCTGTTGTATTAAAATAGTAAGTGATGGTTTTGCCAGAGTCATTATAATCATTAAAATCTGCTAACATGCCAGCTTCCTAAATTATTCTAAAGCGTTGTGGATGTTAACAAATGGTTGTTAACCTGTCTAATTTTTTGCAATCGATGCTTTGAAAAATGGTGTAAATACATGCTATTTACCTTATTTCGCTTAAGACAACTTGCTAAGGGAGAGCAAGCTGTCTTAGCCTCGATTAACCTTTTATAAAAAAGGAGCAGTGGTTGTCATTTCAGGTGCTAATGCGGTTGGTAGCATTGTGACCGGGAAAGTGCGAAATTTTTCGTTTTTCGGCAAAGTGACCGAAATAGCATCATGATTAACCGTGATAGAGTGTTGGGTGTTCTCAGCTGCAACATCGACGCTTGGCTCTGAAATGCTATCGATAATACGAATACCGCTGGAGGTTTTGGTTGCCATGCCCGTATAAAAACCACGATAGCCATGAACAACAAAATCAGTGTAACCAAGTGCCTGCATTGCATTTGCAAAACGGCCAATAACAGATTCATTTTGCACTTTTTCGATGATGGTGTTTTCATCATCGGCATCTGTTGCGTTGGTAAAAGCTGCATTACAAACATCAAAATAAAATTCTACAGGGTATTTAGGTTTTTGTAGCTTTTCTAATAATCCGGCATTTTCAGCGATACGCGTAAAATGCTCTGCAAATTGTTCAGGAGAAAAGCGTTTGTCTTGTGTCATGGAGCCAATTTTCTCAGCATTGCCATGGCCTGCAAAATGAAATATGGCAGGATATTGTGTTTCAACAAGAATTTTACTGGCAAAATCTGCGAGTGTATGGCCTGTGTGAATTTGTTGGGTTAATGGATCGTCTGATTCATCGACTTTGCAACGTAAAAACAGTAGCTTGGGGCAGGGTTTTCCACCTTTTTTATTTTTAATATATTTTAAGGTAACATTGCTGCGTTCAAGTAAATCTAAATATTCTGCATCAATATCCTTTTCTGGATGATAGCTATCGTCAGCACCGGGATGTCTTCTGGGTAAATCAGGTAAACCGAGCGTCATCACGAATTCATTCATCCGGGTTCCAGTCTTTGCATTAGAGCCTGATAGCTCTGCAAATTTTTTGATATTGTTATTTGCTTTGGCAGATAGTTTTTCTTTTTTATTAGCAGTTATTTTTGCGGTATGAAGTATCGGTTGTGCATTGTTTATTGCTATATTTTCATGCGGTAGATTTTCTTTATTATTATCCAAGTCTTTTGCTTTTTGCATTTCAATCGTATTGATTAATTGTTTCTTAATGAAATTAATCGTAAATGCGCTATTTAAATCACGTAAAATATGTTTTCTCAACATGAGTACGCGCACACCAATTTTTGCATCTTTTTCAGTTATATCTGGTATTAAACTATTGATTTTTTCCAGCGCATCTTCAGCCGTAAAAAATGCATTTGAATGCTGTGTTACTGATGAACCGGTTAACATTGTAGATATCCTCTTGCGACAAAAAGTTCGAAGTGTTTTATTAAACAAGAAGTAATAAAACTAACATATTAATTATCACAAAGAGTATGTTCATAATCAGTGGCAATTAACCAATTATCGTAATGCAAAGCATTTTAAATAAATGTTCTAACAATTTGTTAGAACATTTATTGTTTTAGCATAAAAGGAGGGAAAAGAAATTTAATGACCTTCGAACGAAAGCAGTACGTCTGCGCTGCTTCCTTGGGTGCCGGTAGAAGCTTCTACCGTGACATTTTTACCCAACATATAACGCAAGCCGAAGTTATTAGCAGAGTCAGCAATACCGAGGCTGTAATGTAAATAGAGGCGTTCTGAGAGCTGTTTGCCCAGAACGAATACGGTATCTTCTAACGGACTACGCCCTGATTTCTTCGAACTTTTAGATTTTTTAGAAAATCCAAATTGATCGAGCTTAAGTTTATCAGCAAGATTAAGCTGCACATCTTCGCGTTCATTACCCATAATATTCAGTAATTGTGAGGCTGCTTGTAATAGCAATTCACTTTGTGCTTCATTCATTTGACTTTGC